>JALOCD010000194.1 GCA_023228025.1 Prolixibacteraceae bacterium
TCCCTGGACCATCACCCCGGCAAACTCATTGGCAGCCTCTTTGGAGACTTCGGCCCCACTGACCTGTCCGGCCAATAACAACAGAGGTAGAAGAAAAGCGGCCGATACTGGTTTCGCTGCCTTCTGCATCACCCCATAGAAATGGCTTTTCTTGTTAAATATTGACAGAAGGATGGCCCCAAACAGAAGGGCGTATCCGATATAGGTAATTCCTGTACCGGGCAGGTCTTTGTTAACGGAGAGGATGGTTCCCTTCTCATCCTGGTCGAAGGAGGACTGATAGAACCTGTAACCATTGTATTTCAACACGTTGTTCATGTAGATCGAAAAATCCATGTTGACCCCCTTCTCTTTGTCGATCAACGTTACCTCACTCCGGTAGGATGATGGGCTCATCGATCCGGGGTATCTGGTCAATTGAAAATCCTTCAGATGGATGGCAAACGGGAGGGTTTCGGTGCGCGGACCAATCCAGATTTCATAATCTGCCCCATCAAACTGCCCCTTCACGGAGGCGCCTTCACCTTCATCGCCAATCGCTACATTGGCAAACTCATCTTTGGTCCCATCGGACAACTTGATTTTGGCCCCCTTGCCCTGTCTTGCCATGGCGGCCATTGGCGATCCGGCTTGACCGGGGATTTGCATATTTTGAAAAAACTCAACGGAGGTAACATATACTTTTTTACCGTCAATTTCAAAGGTAGCATGAACAGCGTCTTTTGAGAAAGGAGTCAGCAGTACTTTTTGCTCTGCCTCAAAATGCTGGTCCCCTTTGGAAAGCAGCATGTGGAAATATTGGTCAGAAGTGATCAATTCGGATGACGACTCTCCTTCCCTGATATGGATAACACCCTCTTCACCGATGTATCTGGTCACACCGGCGCCAACAATCATCAGGACAAAGGCCAGATGGAAAAGTCCGACTGTCATTTTTTCCTTCCTGTATAACTTGTTGCGAATATAAATAACTGTCATAGAAACAGATAAGAAAACCAACAACAATTCGAACCACCAGGCGCCATAAACCAGGGCCTTGGCTGCTTCAGCGCCGTAAGCGCTTTCCACGAAAGTGGCAATACCCAGTACCATGGCAAACAACAGCAAACCAAATCCTGCTGTGGTGATTGAAAATATCATCTTTCTCAATTGATCGATCATAATGTATATTTATGGGTTAAATATGCCAGCAAAAATAAGAAAAAACCAATCGTAATATAAAAAAGGAGTCCCGGAAGACTCCCTTTTTGTAATTATTACAATAAAGAGCTGTTATATGTAAATAAACAGCCTTTTACGATCAAGCATTTTTCTTGACATTTGCCTGGGCAGCAGCCAAACGGGCGATCGGAACGCGGAAAGGAGAACAGCTAACATAGTCTAAACCAACCTTGTCGCAGAACTCTACTGAACTTGGCTCGCCGCCATGCTCGCCGCAAATACCGATTTTCAGTCCGGGTTTTGTTGAACGGCCTTTGTTGACGCCCATCTCAACCAGCAATCCAACACCGTGCTGATCCAGGATTTGGAAAGGATCATTTTTCAGTATGCCCCTGTCCAGGTAATCAGGAAGGAACTTACCGGCATCGTCACGGGAGAATCCCATGGTCATTTGGGTAAGGTCGTTGGTCCCGAAGGAGAAGAAGTCGGCCTCTTTGGCGATGTTCTCGGCAGTCAGGGCAGCTCTTGGAACTTCAATCATCGTTCCCACGAGGTAATCAATTTTGGCATTCCTCTCGGCAAATACCTTTTGGATGGTTGCGTGGATGACGTCGGTCTGGTTTTTCAACTCGGCAACAGTTCCAACAAGCGGTACCATAATTTCGGGACGGGCGTCGATGCCTTTGGCTTTCAGGTTCAGGGCAGCTTCGATGATGGCGCGTGCCTGCATCTCGGTGATTTCCGGATAGGTAATTCCCAAACGGCAACCACGGTGACCCAACATCGGGTTGAACTCCGCAAGATCGTGGACTTTTTGTGAAATTTGATCGGCTGTTAGACCCATCTCATCGGCCAGCTCTTTCTGCATGGCCAATTCGTGTGGTACAAACTCGTGAAGTGGCGGATCAAGCAAACGAACTGTCACACCATATCCGGCCATTGCTTCGAAGATTCCTTCGAAGTCGGCGCGCTGGTAAGGCAGCAATTTTGCCAAAGCCTCTTTTCTTCCTTCAATGCTGGAAGAGAG
This sequence comes from Prolixibacteraceae bacterium, assembly GCA_023228025.1. Taxonomy (GTDB): domain Bacteria; phylum Bacteroidota; class Bacteroidia; order Bacteroidales; family Prolixibacteraceae; genus CAINVV01. Next base: position 2,189 of record JALOCD010000194.1, read on the forward strand.
GATCATTTCGCGCATGGCTTTGATGCGGGCGCCTTCGAAGAACATGTGCTCGGTACGGCAAAGGCCGATACCCTTGGCCCCGAACTGACGGGCAATTTGTGCATCGTGGGGTGTATCCGCGTTGGTGCGCACAGACATGCGGGTATATTTGTCGGCAAGCTCCATTACTTTAGCGAAATCATCGCTGATGGTGGCCTCCTGGGTTTTGACCTTTCCGTCAAAAACTTCACCGGTAGAGCCATTCAGTGAGATCCAGTCTCCTTCTTTGTATACTTTGCCTGCAGCCTCCATGGTACGGGTCTTGTAGTTGATCCGCAATGCACCTGCTCCAGAAACGCAACATTTACCCATTCCGCGTGCCACAACAGCAGCATGAGAGGTCATACCTCCACGTGCGGTCAGGATACCACGGGCAATGTTCATTCCTTCCAAATCTTCGGGAGAGGTTTCAATCCTTACCAGGATGGAGTGGTCATAATTTTTCGCTTCATCGGCAAAGAAGACGATTTGGCCGGTAGCGGCCCCAGGAGAGGCAGGTAGGCCTTTCCCTATGAGTTTGGCTGTTTTGAGCGCGTCCAC
>JALOCD010000040.1 GCA_023228025.1 Prolixibacteraceae bacterium
GCCTTTTCCTTATCTGCTGATCGCCTGATCTCAACCTTTCTGCGGTCGGTCATAATGGTCTCGGTAAGATCGTATGGCTCATTGTTGATCACTCCTCCATCAACGCATACAGCATTGTAATCATCCAAAGGGTCGACCAGACTCACTTTGCCGTGTGTAATCTTCAACAAGTGATTGTCATTGATAAATTTGGGGTCCCTGACCACCACGCGGGGTGACAACCCCCCTGGGAAAGCACCGGTGGCAATGGCGGCATCAACCAGTAGATCTTTGTTTAATCCGTCGGGTGTATCAAAATGAAAAGGAATTTTTCCGTCATCCTGATATGTCCCCAAAGGATTGAGCTGAAAGTGGACCAAATCTTTGTGCATGGTCATCCGGTCTTCCCTTTTCCCGGTAGCAGTGATAAACTCAAGTTCGTAATTGTATCCCCTGAGGTTGGTAAGTGTCGTTAAAAGCTCAAAATTGTCTGCAAAGTAAGGCCTTTTGATGGTCGGATCCTTTGTCGTGTTGTCGAGGGTACGCCTGGCAATTTTTTCGATGAAAAGAGAGTTGAACAGGGAACGGACCTCCTGTTTGGGATTGAGTTCAGGAGAAGTGGTAATGTCGTCGCCATCCAGCATCTGGCTCATCATGTCCTTTTCGGAACTTTCGGTGAGATTGACCCACGAATCGTACAATGGGTTCAACGAACCGGCATGTTTATCAAAATTGCCTGCGTTTACATGCGGAAATTCCTTCTGAATGGCTGCCGCAGTGATTACGGCAGTCATGCCCCCTGCAGAGGCACCGGTAAGGACCTCAATGACTACATTGTGCTTTGGTACACCGGGTAAGCCCAAATCTTTGGCTTTTTGCCAGTTTTCCATCGCTTCGAGCAGGTAATCCATCACTCCGGCAGTATAAGCGCCGGCAGAGACTGCACCTGCCATAGATATTCCAATTCTGAAAGTATATTGATTTTCCATAGCTCGCTCATTTTCATGTTAATTCATAAAAATGAGGAAAGGAAACCCCGTCGAATGCAAAATATTACTCTATCAGTATATATTTCTTCATTTGCATTGGCCGTTAATGTGATTTTGAAGAATCGTCTTTCGTTAAATATCTAAGGATTAACTCTTTCTCTTGTAGATTCAGTTTGGCTTTTTCAGCCATTCTTTCGGTTTGGGTTCTCCATTGGGATGTGTTGTACTTTTCAGGAAGATACAGGGTATGACAATTTCCGCATTTGTTGATGTATATTTTCCTTCCTTGTTGCAACGCACCAACTGTTTCTTTAGAGTCCATGGTATTTCCCTTTGGGACATATAGGGAGGTGCTGCAAGCCAGTAATAATCCGGATAATAGGAATATTACCACAGCGGGGTATAGTTTTTTAGAATGCATAGGAAAAGAGTAATCTTAACTGCACTTTTTCAAATTCATCCAGGTTTAAATTCCCTGAATTTTCACCCTTAAAAGATTTAATTTGCGGCATACAGGTAAAATTGACCCAAAAATTATCATGAATGTAGGCCATTCCCATCCCAGAATATAGTGCGCTGTGCGCTAGTTTGTTGTCAAAAAATACATTCTTAAAATTGTTCTCCTGGGTCAGGTGAAAACCGCGGCCTAGCCCAAAGCCAAATGAGAGATTGAAATCGTTTTTCCCCTCTTTCGCCCAACTAAGATTACTGTTTTGATATTCCGGTGCATATTCAACTTCGAACGAACCATTGGCTGCAATGGTGAGATTGTTTATTTTTTTGTCCACTATAATTTTCCCTTCCAGTTCATATTCGCTACCCATGATGCCATATTCACCGTACAAAGCCAATCCGAGTGGATTTGCAACCGGATCGAGCAATTTTAGTTTCCACTCATTCGAAAAGCCGATTTCATGGTTGGTTAAAATTGATTTCTGGGCCCCGTCCGTCACTGTCTGGGAAATGGAGGTAACGTTTAGATAAAAGGAGGTCTGAAGGTTTTTCCCAAGTCCGATTTCGAATTCGGTGCGATGATCAAGCCTTGAAAAGAAATCCAGTTTTCCAAGGCGGAGTGTATTCCAGACCTCCAGTTCACGTTGTCCCTTGTTGAGCACATTGCTCTGGTAGGTATAGGTGAAGATTCTGTCCTGGGCTATTGATGCAAATGATAAGGAGGTAAATGAGAGAAGAAGCAATTGGATACGAACTATTCTTGTGTACATATTTATTGGTTTTTTTGTGTACACAAATAAACCGGCTTCAGATTCCGTACGCAATCCCTATTTGTTGTGATTTTAAATGGTCATTCAATCAGGTCGTTCAGTACGGCATAGAGGGTAAGTCCTGAGATGGATTTTACTCCCAACTTAACGGTGATGTGTTTCCGGTGTGAGATGACCGTATGAATGCTGATAAACAATTTTTCGGAGATCTGTTTGTTGCTGAATCCTGTGGCCACAAGCTTTAAAACCGCTGTTTCCCGGTCTGAAAGGTGAAGCGAAGGTTGCTTGTTTTTGCCAAAGTTGGAAAATGGTCTTAGCTTGTTAAATATCATGCCCTGAGTATCTGATGGATACAGGATTTCGTCCAACAATGGATCATCCGGGACGGGCGAGTCATCAACGTGAATTCCAATGAGGGCAATATTTCTTCGTTTAAAGGATTTACAATGCTTGCGGATCATTTCAATCTTTGTGGTGTCGATCAGGACGATCAGGTCATTCCATGTTTGAATGATCTCATTCTCAGGAGAAAATGAATAAACTGCACCCACATCAACTTTTAAGGATTGAAGAATATTGGTGAGGCCTATCTGAACCAATGACCAGGGATGAATGATGATGCAGTTGCCGGAATGCATTTCGCTAGAATTTAGATCCAAACAGTTTCAAAAGTCTTGGAACGAGTATCTTATCCTCGAAGCGTGCATGATCGACCTGCTCTTTTTCAAAATGTGACAGGGTGTGCAGAATGTCGTGAAATATCTGGATGTCAGTATTTTCAGGTATGTGTTGTAGAATGATCATGATCAGGTCGCTGATTTCCGTTTCAACATTGTTGTGTTGACTAAAGAGTTTTTTTAGTTTGGATATTGAAGTTTTTACCTCGCTGCCCATTCTATTCCCGTTGCGTAAACCAACAAGAGGGAATATGTATTTCTCCTCGAATTCAATATGGTCCATCAACCGGGTAATATAGTCATTTAAATATTGTTCAAGTGTGATGGTCAATTTGGTATCGGGTAATTTAATTTTTAGGCTTTGCATTAAACTACCTAACAAAGGAATGGTTACCTGTTTCAGGTGCTGGTGTGTTTTGGTAAGAAAGTCAGTCAGTAGCCCCAGATCAATGGAGTCTGTATTTGGAAAGTAATTACCTGAATGATAAGTGTTTAAAACGGCTAATAAAAAATCCAAATCTATTTTATGGTTCAGACTATTCTCCTCCAGGGTGGATTGTCCCATGTTGGAGCTGATGCCGAACCTGTAAACAATTGGAAGCAAGTCGATATTTCTTCCCAATACATCGCACAGTTGATCGTCGGCTTCAATCAATGCCTGTTTTTTTGAACCAGGGTCTCTCATTATGAATCAATTTCTTTGGTATACAATATTATTTTCTGATTGTTACACAGTTCTAATTTAATTTTTCTATTGGCAACCAAATTCTTAAATTCATTGTTGGCTTGTAATTTTCTTACTTCATTTTGAAGTTCCTGAATGCATTAATTGATTGGTATTCCTTTTTCAGAAGCAATAAAATTGATGGCATCCCTGGTTTCAACTAGGTTCTTAAATTCCAGGTCTGATAATTCTAATTTCGAGGGAATACCATTTAAATCAATGATTTTGTACCAATTTGTTTTGTACTCGAGCGATTTTATCTGACACCAACTTAAAGATCTTACTTTTGTCCAAACCCCGGTTTTGATGGCAATGTGTTCATCGTCTATGTGAACATATGCGCAGCCAAAAATTTTTTCGACAGAATAACCCAATCCATTGAGAATGCCTAAGATCCCATACAATAACATATATAACGTCATAGGTAAAAAAGGGTTCGATTTTTCTTTGTCACCATGCAATCTGAGAGTAAAGTAGATGATAGACAATATGATAGTAATCGCCCCCATCGCGAGGGTGAAATTTGATCTTTTTCTTTTTGGGATCAGGTCGATATTCAGTTCCATTGATTTCAAGTAATAGGTTTAGCAATTCGTATCATTCTGGATTGCAGCCACTAAAATACGAAAATCCAGCAAATGTAATTTCTTGGATTTACCTCTTTCCGTCTGGAACATGAATGGTAACTTTTTTCCTCATTTGCTCGCAGACGGTTTTCAGGCGACATCTCCTTCCCCCGGGTTTTGCTTCGCTACACCCGGGGTTACAATATTGGTCGTCCCTGACGGGACTAACAAATAGCGTTACTTATGCGGCTGGTTTCGTATAGGTGCAACATTGTCGTGCAAAATCAATGCAATAACGCTTTCTATTCTCACGAATCGCAGGACATTTAGGACGCTAAGGACGCTCAAATGCCTATCACAATCAGACACTTTCAACTATCCACTCTCAACTCTCAATTACTCAGTTGGGCTTTTTCTTCTAAGCGTTCTCCCCTTCGTCCCAGTCATCCTTTCATTCCGTCTCTCAGTCATTCTTTAAACACCCTCATCATGCACACTTTGCAATCAAACTCCAGTTCAAAAGCGGAAATCCCGTCCTTCAGTGAGAAAGGCAAAGCGAATTCATTCGGAAATGTTCCTCCAAATCGCTTGCAGAAGCCAAGTTCATGCTGGATGCAATGCTTGGTAATCATTACCTGAAAGCGACCGGTTACCGCCCGTTTTTCTACAGCCATTTCAGGAAATTCAAGTCCATGACGTCTATAGAATTGCATAGCCAGCCGGTTGCTGATGTTGTTCTCAAAGTGAAAAGAATCAGAAGGGTAGAGGTATGTAAAGTCTGATTTTAAATTTATTTGCTTGTCTGATGGTCCAATTTTAGGTGGCTTAAAAGGCTTCTTTGCACTCAATTTGGCAGTCAGTTGCTCCAGCAAGCCCCTGCGCAACTCATTTAACTGATGCGCGGTAAAGAAATACTGTTCATTATCGCCTGTATCAATGTTACTTACCAGGAAGGGAGTGTCGCCCGATTTGGCCAGCTGTCGCAGGATATTCTCATGCGATTTTTTTGGATCGTTGGCCTGAATTTTATCCATTGTTACTGCAAAGCTGACCAGGGTTCCCATCCCTGTTGCCGTTTTCAGTTCAAATCCATTGGTGGTTGCCAGAAGGCTCAGGGCTATAGGAATTTTCCGTTCGGCTGTTTTTTTGCCCAAGGTCGTCTGGAAGGCATGATCGTAATTTCGGGAAACCACTGCCCCGACAAATAGTCCATTCATCCTGTCGGTGAAAATTATCTTATTTTCTACCCGGTTCACTTTTAATCCTGCGCTCTTACCCAGTCGGTTCAAAAAGGTCAAACCATCGTTGTTGCCGGGCAGAATAGTTCCCGAAAGTTGAAAGTTGTCCCTGCCAACCCGCACAACTTCCCCAATTGCTTCGCCGATAGATTTGGGGCTATCTATTCCTGCTACCGAATCTTTTCTCCCATGCATAAAATAGTCGGTGGCTCCCCTGTGGAATGTTTTGGCTGGATCCGGAGTGAAAAAAATGGTCGTTTTCCCCAAGGATAAGGGGGCGAATTCCGTTTTCCCATCCATAAAGCGGTCAAGCTCCAGGCGATAGAAAGCTGTTATGTTTTTTACGTAATCGATCTCCTTCAGACGTCCCTCGATTTTGAATGTGCGAACCCCGGCTGCTACCAGTTCTCCAATTGATTGAGAACGGTTGAGGTCTTTGAGCGAAAGAAGATGTTTATCCCTGAAGACACTCTTCCCGGTTGCATCTGTCAGGGAATATTTTTTGCGGCAAGGTTGGGCGCAAGCCCCCCGGTTGGCGCTCCTGCCGCCAATTAAATGGCTCATGAAGCATTGTCCGCTTAGGCAAACGCAAAGGGAGCCGTGCACGAATGCCTCGAGTTCGATGGTGGTCTGTGCAGAAATCTCTTCAATTTGTTGAAGCGAAAGTTCCCTGGCCAAAACGGCTCTTTTGAATCCGACTGCTTCCAGAAATTTGATTTTATCTACCGTGAAGTTGTTGGCTTGGGTACTGGCATGAAGGGCGATGGGTGGCAGATTCATCTCCAGGATGCCCATATCCTGAATGATCAGTGCATCTGCACCAGCCTCATATACCTGCCGGATGATTCGTTCGGCTTCCGCCAGTTCGTTGTCGTAGAGGATGGTGTTGAGGGCAACGTATGTTTTGACTCCGAACAGGCGGGCTTCGGAAGCCAGCTTCTCAATCTCTTCTATTGAATTTCCAGCTGCCTCCCTTGCCCCGAATTTAGGTGCACCAATGTAGACGGCATCCGCGCCATGGTGGATGGCCGCGATACCGCATTCAAGGTTTTTGGCAGGAGCAAGAAGTTCCAAGATATTCATAATAAATTAATTACAAATTACAAATTACGAATTTCGGGGCTTCATTTGTAATCTTTAATTTGTAATTTCTTTCAGCGCTTCCCAATATTCCACGGCCCTGCGGGTATGCGGAATGACGATGGTGCCACCAACCAGGTTAGCAACCGCGAAGATCTCGAAAAGTTCCTCCGTGGTTACCCCTTGTTCGTGGCACTTTTCGAGGTGGTACTTAACACAGTCATCGCAACGAAGCACCATGGAGCTCACCAATCCCATCATCTCCTTCACCTTTGTTGAAAGGGCCCCTTCCATGTAGGTATTGGTGTCGATGTTGTAGATCCGTTTCATCACCTTGTTGTCGGAGGCAAGGATCTTCTCATTCATTTTTGCGCGGTATTCGCGGAATTCTTTGATTTTTTCGTTCATATTATCAGTGTTTGTTTCTTGTATATTGATTCTCCTTCCTAAATTATCTCCTTTCCGTCCGATCGATCTGATAGCAGCTTTAAAAATGCTACCGCGGACGGTGGCGGATCATTTATTCACATTCCCGGGATTCCGCACGCTCCATCCCGGGCTACAAAATTGGTCATCCCTGACGGGACTAGCGAATATCGCCGCTGATGCGTGGCTGGGTTCGCGAAGGTGCAACTTTGCTGTGCAAAACCAATAAAATAACACCTTCTGCTCTCAGGACCCGCAAGACATTTAGGACGCTCAAATGCTTATCATTTTTCCAATTCAGACATCTCTCCGTTCCCCTTCGGCTTCGCTCAGGAACCGGTGCATCTCCAAGTTCCTTTGTCTGACTCGTCTCTCCGTCTTTCAGTCATCCCAGTCATCCCAGTCATCCTTTCTTTCCGTCTCTCCGTCATTCATTCATCCCCTCTCCAAGTCGCCCCTTCCTGAGCCCTACTCCGTCGGTGCCTCAATCTTGCCTTCAACCTCCCCAATCAGGGTGGTCTGCGTGCAGCCGGTAATTTTTACCCGCACAAAATCGCCGATTTCAATTCCATTGTTGGGGAATACTACAACTTTGTTCTGCGAGCTGCGTCCGAAAAATTCGCTTTTTTTCTTTTTGGAAGTTCCCTCTGTCAGCACCTCCATGGTTTTGCCAATATCTTCCCGGTTACTCTCCATCGAGAGCCGGTTTTGCAGATGAATGATCTCCTCAAGACGCCTGGATTTCACCTCTTCCGGAACATCGTCGGCAAAGTGGTCGGCGGCATATGTTCCGGGCCGCATGGAGAATTTGAACATGAAGGAGGTATCGAACCGTACCTCTTCCATCAGTTGAAGGGATTGGTGATGGTCCTCTTCGGTTTCGGAACAGAAGCCACAAAAAATGTCGGTGGTGATGCCACATCCCGGTAGGACTTCACGAATCGCCCGGATGCGACCGAAGTACCATTCGCGGTCATATTTTCTGTTCATCTTTTTCAAAATGGCAGAACTGCCCGACTGAACCGGCAGGTGAATGTGACGGCAAATATTTGGATAGGCGACTATCTTCTTTAATAGTTTGTCCGATAGGTCTTTGGGATGCGAGGTGGTAAACCTGACTCGCAGGGAAGGAGAGAGTTGTGCCACCATCTCCAGCAGATCATGAAACTTAACCGGTTTGCGGGTGGCTTCGGGATGCCAGACATAGGAATTGACATTCTGCCCCAGCAGCGTCACCTCCTTGGTTCCGCTTTCCATCAGAGCTTTCACCTCGTTAAGGATATCTTTGGGATCGCGGCTACGCTCCCGACCACGGGTATAAGGAACGATGCAGTAGGTGCAAAAATTGTTACATCCCCGGGTAATTGATACGAAGCCGGCAATTCGCTCTTCTCCGATCCTTTTCGGGATAATGGAATCGTACGTCTCATTAATGGTCAGCTCAACATTAACAGCGCTTTCCCCCGCCAGGGCTTTGTCATAAAGATAGGGCAGGTCCCGGTAGGCATCGGGTCCGGCAACCAGGTCGACTGATTTTTTTTCGATCAGTTCATCTCCAATGCGTTCGGCCATGCAACCGATCCGTCCGACGACCAGTTTCGGATTTTTCTTTTTCAGGCTTTTGAAGAAGGATAACCTGTTCCATATCTTCTTCTCGGCGTTGTCGCGCACCGAGCAGGTGTTGACCAGAATGGTATCCGCTTCAGCGTATTGATCGGTCACGATAAATCCACGGTCACCCATTACAGCAGCAACAACCTCACTGTCGGCTACGTTCATCTGGCAGCCGTATGTTTCGATATATAGTTTTTTCTCCGTCATTGTTTCAAATATCGTCTCAGCTTCCGCTGAAGCTGAGAGGCTGCAAAGTTAGAATCAATTCTTCCATTTTTATAATCAGGGAAGGACTTTGATTTGTGATGGCTGAGCGGAGCCGAAGGACATCACTGTATGAAAGAAAGACCCGGTCCCTGAGCGAAGCCGAAGGGAGAAGATGGAGACAGGTCTTTTCTTTATCCGTATTAGATTTGCTTCAATCCTTAGACCCTTCGGCTTCGCTCAGGGACCGGAGTATGTCATATTTTGTCGATTCCCTTCGGCTCCGCTCAGGGAATCGAACGGCATGTAAATTCAAACATATATTGCATATTTAGATTTTTTCCCCATCGATTTTCCTTATCTTTGCGCCAAATTATCCGTGATATGATAACGATTGGACGGAAAGCAGGCATATTGATTTTTTTATTTCTGGTGGCATTCACCTGCCGGACAGAGGCTCAATCAGCAAGACCAATCGCCCCGCCTCCTGCCATTACAGACGGCTCATTTATCTGGCAACGGCTAAACGTAGAGGCCAGCAGTGAAATTACGGATCTTCTTCGGCAACAATACGACCAGGGCAGAAAAACAGGAACCTTCCCGGGTTACCGACTTCAGTTGTACTTTGGATCGGGCGTGCAGGCAAGGGCGCATGCCGAAAAAGTCAGGGCCGATTTCAACGCCCTGCATCCTGATACCAGGGTCTATCTGATTTTTAAATCGCCTGATTTTATTGTGAGGGCAGGTGATTTCAGGAGCAAGAGTGAGGCATTGAAGGTATTAAAAAGTTTATCCGCCGGCTTTTCAAACGCGTTTATCGTTTCCGACGAGATCGCATTTCCGGGTCCGGTAGTTCAAGTAGAAATTAAATAGAGCATGAGCGACGAAATCAAACACGAGTGTGGAATAGCCTTGATCAGGCTTCGAAAACCGCTGGAGTACTACCGGCTTAAATACGGAACCTGGCAATACGGATCAACAAGCTCTACGTGATGATGGAAAAACAGCACAACCGTGGACAAGACGGCGCCGGGGCTGTTGGGGTAAAGGTCGGCTTATCTCCCGGTAGGGAATACATTTTCCGCCACCGCTCCATAGATCCAAATCCAATACGGGATGTATTCGTAAAGATTTTTAAAGAGTTCAGCCATGCTCAGCAGCAACATCCCCAGGCATTTCCTGACGCGGCCTGGGCCAAGGCGAACCTCCCTTTCGCAGGAGAACTCTATTTAGGACACCTGAGATACGGCACTTTTGGCCGCAATAGTGTGGAGTCGACCCATCCGGTTATGCGCCAGAACAACTGGCGTTCACGAAACCTGGTCCTGGCCGGCAATTTTAACCTCACCAATGTAGATGAACTTTTTAACCTCTTGGTAGGGCTTGGACAGTTTCCCAAAGGGTTCAACGATACAGTCACCATACTCGAAAAAGTAGGCCATTTCCTCGACGAGGAGAATGAATTGCTTTTCAGGCAATACAAGAATGAAGGCTATGCCAATGCCGAAATCTCCTCACTGATCGAGAAGAATATTGATATCCGGAAAGTCCTCGAAAGGGCGAGCCGCGACTGGGACGGAGGGTATACCATTGGTGGCATCATCGGTCATGGTGATGCCTTTGTGGCGCGCGACCCATGGGGGATTCGACCGGCATTCTATTATGCCGACGACGAGGTTGTTGTGGTGGCCTCCGAAAGACCTGTTATCCAGACAGTCATGAATGTTGGCTGGAACAGCGTTTCAGAAATAAAACCGGGTCACGCCCTGATCATCAAAATGGATGGAACCTACAAAGAGGAGCTGGTCCGGGTGCCGCAAAAAAGAAGCTCATGCTCCTTCGAGCGGATCTATTTCTCCCGCGGGTCTGACAGGGATATTTATAAGGAGCGTAAAAAATTGGGTTTCCTGTTGGCCCCAGTTATTCTCAAAGCCATCAACAACGATCTGAAACATACCGTTTTCTCCTTCATCCCCAATACTGCCGAGACGGCTTTCCTTGGTATGATGGAGGGCATCCGGTCAGCCCTGCTCAAGTGGAAAAAGGAGAAAATTCACGCCCTGGGAGATAAAATGACGGAGGATGAGATTGGAGAGATCATTTCGGTTCAACCAAGAATGGAGAAAATTGCCATCAAAGATGTGAAGATGCGCACCTTCATCGCGGACGACAGCAGCCGGGATGATTTGGTTGGCCATGTCTATGATGTGACCTATGGCGTGGTGGAAAACCACAAGGATACCCTGGTAGTTATTGATGACTCCATCGTTCGGGGTACTACGCTGAAACAGAGTATCCTGAAGAGTTTGGACAGACTGAAACCAAAGAAAATTATCATCATATCCTCTGCTCCGCAAATCCGGTACCCTGATTGCTATGGTATCGACATGGCCATCCTGGGTAAATTCGTGGCATTCGAAGCGGCCATTGCCTTGCTGAGAGAGACAGGGAAATCCAAGATCATCGACGAAGTTTACCGCAAATGCAAGGATCAGCAACGTCTGCCCAAGGAGGAGATGGTTAATTATGTGAAGGAGATTTACAAACCATTTACTGATGAGGATATCTCCGGTAAAATAGCCCAGTTACTGAAACCGTCCGATTGCAAAGCGGAAGTGGAAATTGTTTACCAGACTGTTGAGAGTTTACACATTGCCTGTCCGAATGATATGGGAGACTGGTACTTTACAGGCGACTATCCAACTCCGGGAGGAAACAAAGTGGTCAATACCTCTTTTATCAATTACATCGAAGGAATAGACGGAAGGGCTTATTGAAAGCGCATCTTGGGATTGTCCTCTTTTTCGACGAGCTCTTCCAGGTAGGAGGAGACGTGACGGTCGATCTTGATGTCGTAAATGTCTTCGATACTTAGCATAATACCCGTCTCTTCCACATCCCCAAATTCATCGCTGATGGCTGTACCAAATGTGCGCATGTTTGGAGTCAGGTTCATGTAGGCATTGATCAGGGGAGGGATATTTTCGCCCAGCTTTCTCACCTCCTGTGACAGAATTTTGTAGGCTGTTTCGTAATCTTTGCCCCCAAAAAGTTCCTCAAGTTTCTTTTGATCAGGCTGGTAATCCATTGGCTTTTTGGCCCAAACCAGATGATCCGGATCAGAGAAAAACTTGCTGAAAAAATGGAGGATCATGTTACGTGCTTCCTTGTTGTAATGGGTGTACATGGTCACCTTTCCAAAAAAATACTTTACCTCTGGATAGTCAATCATCAGTGCACCCAAGCCATCCCAAAGGTTATCGAGCGCGAAGAGCGCTTTTGATCCTACTTTGGTTGACTGATAATCAGGCTGCACAAAAGAGCGGCCCAACTCGATGACAGAAGGAAGGTAATCGGAGACAAATTCATCAGAAAAGTTGAAAAGGTGAGCGGTAGCAAGCGGGACTTCACCATGGGCATCCTTTTCGAGCCCGCTGCAATGAATGTACCGATACCCACCCAGGATCTCCTTGTTGGCAGGATCCCAAACGATCAGTTGCTTATATGGATGTGTCTCGGAGTTATCGTATTGGTCGATGTCGAGCTCTTCGCCGATGCCGCCTCCTGCCGATCTGAAGGTCAGCTCCCTGAGCCGGCCAATCTCACGCATGAGGTTGGGTGAATCAAAGTAGGTAAGGATATATATCTCGTTATCGGCCTTGTTCGTCTTTCTTTGAAATTTCTCCGGAGTAAGTTCTGCCTCCAGCAACTCCCTGGCAACGGGAGGAATAATCTCCTTCATCTAAAAAAAGTAAATAGTTCGGCTCAAAAATAACAATAATTTGACCACAAATTTCACGGATAGACACAAATCAGGCTCCGGCCTAACCACAAATTGCACAAATGGACACAAATAGAACTACGCCTTAGTGGCAGATTTTTCAGAATAAACCCCTCTCAACCACAAATTGCACAAATTACATGAAGTGGAAGGGGATAATTAGCTTTATTGATCAAAAATGACTCATTGGAATATTTTAACCATCCGACCTTTTGACAAACTCAGGGACTTGTTCAATTTTACCTTTTTTTATATTCTCATCTTCTCATCTCCCGCCATACCTACCTTCCGTCCGAAAACATCGTGTTTCCTTTTCTCAATATGCTATCACGGACGGTTGTCAATGATCATGCCCTCTCCCCGGGTTCTGCTTCGCTCAGGGACCGGTTTCATCTTGTCATTTTTGCATTTAGGTATCGCAGGACATTTAGGACGCTTAGGACGTTCAAATGCTGATCCCACACAGGCACTTTCAACTTTCCATTCTCAACTTCTCCGTTTCCCCGTTTCATTTCTTCGCTCTCAACTTTCAACTCTCCACTCTCAACTTCGCTGTTTCTCCTGTCTCTCCGTCATCCCAGTCTTCCCCTTCGTCCTAGTCGTCCCAGTCACTCCTTCTTTCACTGAACAGGAAGCCCATACACAATCTTCTTCACCTCCTCCGCCCACTCGGTCGGCGTTTTGGTGTGGTCGAAAGTTTGCCAGGGGATTGGTTTTCCGAAGGTGATGGTAAAGCTTTTCCCCCGTTGTTTGAACATCTCGTCAGGAAGTAAAAGCATTTCGATGCCGAATTTCATGCCGATGAATTTCCTGAAGTTGGAAAACCAGTAGAAGAACGCCGAGTTACGACCGCTCATGAACACCGGAATGATATCCCTTTGGTGTTCGACCGATTTCTGGATGAAATGTTTGTGCCACTCAAGATCGGCAATGATCCCTCGTTTTTTGCGCGAGGCAAGGCCTGCCGGGAATATCAGTACCTGCTTGTCCGATTCATAAGCCGCATTGATCTGGTTGATGGAACTTCGCTGATTGCCAAATTTGTTGATTGGGATAAACAACTCTTTCAATGGGGGAATTTTTGTCAGCTCGTCCCTTACCAGGAAAAGGGAGGGACCCAGAAATTTGGTAACCCCATTCATCAGGATCAAACCGTCAAATCCACCCAGTGGATGGTTGGATGCTATGATGTAGCGATCCTCTTTGGGTAATTTTTCAGTGCCCTGGAAATCAAAACTGACATCGAAATAACCCAGACTCGCCTCCACAAAATCAATCCCTTTTTTATCGCCATACCTGAAGATGATTTCGTTGAGTTCGCGGACATGAAGCAGCCTGTTCAGCAAGCCATAGACAAACCCCGGAATTCGACCGGCAAGCTTGCTGTTCTTTTCGGCGATGAGATCTTTAAGCACTAATGCCTTCATGGTGAATGAAAAATTGAATTACAAATTACGAATTACGAATAGGTCGAGCAATGGTGACCGACTTTAGACTACTGGAATTTGACTCCTACCATCAAAAAATAATTGAATGATTTATGCAATTGTCTCTTATCTCATCACTTAGTCGCTAATTTGTAATTCGTAATTTGTAATTTGTAATTAACCCGAAGATACCCCATTATCCACTTCTCATCTCCCTGATCTTTACGAAAATCAGTTTTGGTTACCAACAAGTTATCAACAGTAGGTCGTATGAAAACAGATAAAATTGTTAACAACCTGTTGAGAAATTGTTTAGTGTAATAAAGTGTCAGATATTGTCATGAAGTGTAATAATTTATATCTTTACCAACTATACCGATAAGTCAAGTAAAGATGGTCTCGTTTTCGAACAAATACAGTGCAACCGTTGACGGTAAAGGTCGTATCGTCCTCCCGGCCCCTTTCAAAAAGGAGATGGGAGACGCGCTCGAGCCGCTGTTTGTTGTCGAAAAAGACGTTTACGACGCCTGTTTGAACCTTTATCCTCATGCTACCTGGCTCACAAAGGTAGAAAGATTGAAGAAGAAGCTGAACATGGATGATCCGATCCACAGCAAAATGTTGTCGAGGTACTACGAAGAAATTGTAACCGTAACGATGGCCGAAAACGGTCGTCTGAACATTCCGGACGATATGCTTCAGTATGCAGGCATCACCAAAGAGGCGGTATTTACCGGACAGGGGATGCGAATGAGGCTTTGGGAACCTTCCAGGCATCTGGCATCAAGACTTAGCGATGAAGATTATACCAGGTTGTACAAAGAGCTTCTTGGTGGACCAATGGATAATTTTTAACAACGTAACATTCGTCGCATGAGTGAATATCACATCCCGGTCTTGCTGAAAGAGAGCATAGACGGATTGAACCTGCAACCCAACGGCATCTATGTGGATGTTACTTACGGGGGAGGGGGACATTCGCGCCTCATTCTCGAAAGGCTGCAAGGTGGTAAACTGGTCGCCTTCGACCAGGACGAGGATGTGCTTCAGAACCTCATCGACGATGAACGGTTGATCTTCGTCAACCATAACTTCAAATTCCTTAAAAATTTTTTGCGTTACCATGGCATCTCCAAAGTCGATGGTATTCTGGCCGATCTGGGAGTTTCATCCCATGATTTTGACCAGTCCGACCGCGGCTTCTCTTTCCGTTTCGACGGAAAGTTGGATATGCGCATGAACCGGTCGGCCGAAAAGGATGCCGTAAAGGTGATCAATGAATACGAAATCCAGAAATTGGGTGTGATGTTCAGGGAGTACGGTGAGATCCAGAATTGGCGTAACCTCTCCGAGACGATCGGACAGGCAAGGAGCGCCGATAAAATTGTCACGGTCACCCAGTTTCTGAACGTTATATCACGCTGCGTACCGGCTAAAGTGGAGAAAAAATACCTGGCCCAGGTATTTCAGGCCTTGCGCATTGAGGTGAACGGCGAAATGCAGGCCTTGGAAACATTTTTGGAAAGTACCCTGGAGTTGCTGAATCCGGGTGGAAGGTTGGTGGTCATTTCCTATCACTCACTGGAAGACCGCATGGTGAAGAATTTCATGCGTTCCGGCCGGATCGACGGAAAGAGCGAGCAGGATTTTTATGGTCATTATCACTTGCCATTGGAGGTGATTACCCGTAAGGTGATTGTTCCCGGTGAGGAGGAGACCCAAATGAATCCGAGAGCAAGAAGCGCCCGGTTGCGCATTGCACAAAAAACTGCATGATGGAAGAGCCGAAGAAAAAAATAAAGTTCAACCTGGGCGAGTTGCTGAATGGTCAGTTTTTCGAAAGCGAATTGTTCGTCAAGAACAAGCTTTTGCTCTTCGTCATCTTCCTGATGTTGGTGGCCAACATTACGGTGAGGTACAAAACGGCCAAGGTGTTACGGGAGGTGGATACCATGGAGCGGGATGTGAAGGAGCTTAGGGCGCATTCCATCGCGGTTTCGGCAGAGGTGATCAAACTGACACGCCCTTCAGAGATTCTTGACAGGATAAAAAACAGCAACCTCGGACTCGAGACTTCGAAGATTCCGCCAAGAAGAATTTATGTGGACAAAATAGAGTAATGGAGATAAAAAAAGGCATATTGAACAGGTTTAAGATGGTCTATTTTGCGATCATCGCGATTGTCCTTTGGATCTTCGTTTTGTTGATTAAGATACAATTCTCACCAAAATGGAGTGAGAAAAGCAAAATATTCCAGTCTGTCGAGATTACGGTGCAAGCCAGGCGCGGAACCATTTGTGCCGCTGATGGCAGTCCGCTGGCAGCTTCCATTCCGCATTACAGTTTGAGAATGGATTTGTGCGTTCCGCCACTGAAAAAATATTTTGCACACGATGTCGATTCCCTTGCTTTGATGCTCTCCCGTTTCTTCCGCGACAAATCGGCATCGGCCTACCGTAGGGCGCTGACGGAGGCTTACCGGAAAGGGGACCACTATTTTTTGATCTCTTCCCACAAGGTTGATTGGGATGGACTTCAGAGAATAAAGAGGTTTCCAATCTTCCGGAACGGCCAGTTTAAGGGAGGTCTTATTACCGAACAGGATTATGAAAGGATCTATCCGCTAGGAAACCTCGAGAGCAGGACGCTTGGAAAGATGAAAGAGGGGGTTTACGAAGGACTTCCGGCACAAGTCGGTGCATTTGGACTCGAGGAGTCGTTCGAGGAGGAGTTGAGAGGCGAACCTGGTCTGGCAGCGAAGGAGAATGTTTCGGGCCGTACCATGGACGTTCACCTGGACGAACCCATTGATGGCCGCGACCTGATAACCACTCTCGATGTGAAACTGCAGGATCAGGTATCCTATTCCCTTCGCAGGATGCTGGAAAAAACCAGGGCAAAATATGGTACCGCCATTCTGATGGAGGTAAAAACCGGCGATATCAAGGCTATTTCAAATTATGGAAGAAACAGCGGAGGAGCGCTTATCCAGGGATACCAAAATTATGCCCTAGGCGCAGCAGGCTCTACAGATCCTGGATCGACCTTCAAACTTGCCTCGCTGATGGCCGCGATAGAAGATGGGAAAATCGATACCTCGACCATTGTGGATGCCGGCAATGGAGTGTGGATAAAGAAGTTAAATAACCGGGGAGCAACCTGGAAAGTGACCGATTCGGATCATGACAAGAAGGGCGGTTTTGGCAAGATTACTGCCAAACGTGCCTTCGAGGTCTCTTCCAATATAGGTGTTGCCAAATTGGTTACTCAAAATTATGCCGGTGAAGAGGATGATTTTTTCAAAAGGATCCATCAGTTTGGACTGGATGTTCCGATTAAGGTTGGCATCAGCGGCGAAAGTGCGCCTTACCTGAACCATCCGGGCGAAAAATCCTGGTCGGGGGTTAGTCTGATACAGATATCCTACGGTTATGAGATGAGGTTGACGCCGATACAAATCCTTACATTTTACAATGCCGTTGCGAACGATGGCTGCATGATGAATCCCCGGTTGGTCAAAGCGGTCGTTCAGGAGGGCGATGTGCGCAAAAGTTTTGGTACCAAAACCCTTAAGCGTTCCATTTGCTCCAACAGCACACTGCGGCAAGCGCATGCCATGCTTGAAGGGGTAATAGAGAGAGGAACAGGGAAAGCTTTGCAGGCATCACATTATAAAATAGCAGGAAAGACCGGCACGGCACAAGTGGCGAACAGGAATGAAGGTTATGGACGTAAAGGGAGCAAGGTTTACCAGGCTTCGTTCGTGGGCTATTTCCCGGCTGATGAACCCAAATATTCATGCATCGTGGTGATCAACCACCCACTTGGTGATTATTATGGCGGATCGGTTGCCGGCCCTGTTTTCAAGCAGATAGCAGATTATGTCTATGCCTATGATTTGGGCAAGGATGCTGATTTTAAATATCCCGGGAAGGAAATACCCGGCGATTTTCCCGGACTTGCGGCAGGACGGAAAAAAGATATTGCCAGGGTGCTGAACGATTTGGGCATCATGAATGGCTGGAGTTTTTACAAGAATGAATGGGTTGAGGCCAACAGGGAAGATGATGGGGTAGCTGTTGCCAGCAGGGAGATCAAGCCCGGAACCATACCTAATGTAAAAGGGATGGGGGTGACAGATGCCATTTACCTACTTGAAAAATCGGGATTGCGTGTGTCGATGCGCGGATTTGGAAGGGTGAAATCACAGTCATTAAGGGCGGGTGATCCAATGAGAAGAGGACAAAATATTACGTTAACATTAGGATAAGGATGAGACTTGAAAATGTATTGTCGGGCATTGCCGGTTTAAAAATTGTGGGAGACACGGGAGTTGAGATCTCAGGTATCGCTTTCGATTCACGAAAGGTGATCAGCGCTTCACTCTTTGTGGCCTCATCGGGTACACATGCAGACGGGCATCAATACATCCCGATGGCCATTGAAAAAGGGGCTTCGGCTGTTTTGTGCTCTGTTCTTCCTGAAAATCAAGATCCTTCGGTAACCTGGATCCTCTCCGACGACAGCTTATCAGCACTGGGAAAGTGCGCCGCCAATTTCTACGATCATCCTTCCGATAAAATGAAAGTCGTAGGAGTGACGGGTACCAACGGGAAAACGACTACCGCAACACTCCTGTACCGTTTGTTTTCCGCATTGGGCCATACTTGCGGGCTCTTCTCCACGGTATGCAACTACATCGGGGATAAGAAGAGTTCCGCTACCCATACGACGCCCGACGCCGTGCAGATTCAATCGGTCATGGCAGAAATGGTGGCTGCCGGATGCTCCCATTGTTTCATGGAAGTGAGTTCGCACGCCATTGATCAACAACGGATTGCGGGAATATCATTTGATGGCGCCATCTTCAGTAACCTGACCCACGACCACCTCGATTATCACAAGACCTTTATTGAATACCGCAATGCCAAGAAGCGGTTTTTCGATGATTTGTCCGCCGATGCTTTTGCGCTGACCAATGCCGACGACAAAAATGGCCTTGTCATGCTGCAAAACTGCAGGGCCAAAAAATATACCTACTCGGCCCGGACCATGGCCGACTTCAAAGTCAGGGTAGTTGAAAGCCATTTTGACGGGATGCTTTTGAACATCAACGGAAAAGAGTTCTGGAACCATTTCGCAGGCAATTTCAATGCATACAACCTGTTGGCTGTCTACGCCTCTGCCATGCTTTTGGGGTCAGACAGCGAAGAGGTACTTCGGGTGATGAGCCTTTTGAAACCGGTGGATGGACGTTTCGAGATATTTCGCTCCCCGGCAGGATTTTTTGCGGTGGTCGACTACGCCCACACCCCCGATGCTTTGAAAAATGTCCTCTCGACCATCAATGAGGCCAGGACCGGAGATCAACTGGTGTTCTGCGTAGTCGGTGCCGGAGGCGACCGCGACAAAACAAAGAGACCGGAGATGGCGGCCGAAGCGGCCCAGGCCAGCGACCGTGTCATCCTTACCTCCGATAATCCGAGGTCGGAAGAGCCCGAGCAGATCATTGCCGATATGATGGCAGGTGTGCCGGCATCCATGCGTTCGAGGGTAGTGGCCATCACCAACAGGAAAGAGGCCATTCGTACTGCCTGCATGATGGCCCATCCGGGTGATATCATCCTGATTGCCGGAAAAGGACACGAAGATTACCAGGAGATTAAGGGAGTAAAATACCATTTTGACGACCGTGAAATTGTCAATGAAATTTTTAACACATCAACACTTAACTGACCATGCTCTATTACCTATTCAGATATCTCGAAAAATTTGATATCCCCGGCGCCCGGATGTTTGAATACATCTCGTTCCGATCCGCGATGGCAGTGATTGCTGCACTGTTTATTTCGACCATTTGGGGAAAACGCATCATCCGAATGTTGCAAAAACAACAGATTGGTGAGGAGATCCGTGACCTCGGACTGGAAGGTCAGATGCAGAAGAAAGGGACCCCAACCATGGGAGGTATCATCATATTGGCCTCCATCTTAATTCCGGTACTTCTTTTTGCCCAACTCGACAATGTTTACATCATCCTGATGATCATATCTACCATTTGGCTGGGTGTGATTGGTTTTATTGATGATTACATCAAGGTTTTTCTGAAAGACAAGCAGGGGTTGGCGGGTAAATTTAAGATCATGGGGCAGGTAATGCTTGGTTTGATCGTAGCCGGGACACTCTATTTCGACGACAGTGTGATCGTCCGCGACCAGGTGTACCTTCCCAACGGACGGGTGAAGACAGAATCGGTCATCAATGCCGTAACCGGGAAGAAGGAGTACAAACAGGTCACCATCGACCGTAAATCGACGGAAACCACACTTCCATTTATCAAGGATCACCAGTTTGATTACAAATGGCTGGTTGGTTTTACCGGGAAACATGCCGACAAAGTTGTATGGTTTCTCTATGCCCTGATCATCATTTTCATCATTACAGCGGTGTCGAACGGGGCAAATCTCACGGATGGCCTGGATGGGTTGGCGACGGGTGTTTCCGCCATCAGCGGAACCACCCTCGGGGTCTTTGCCTACCTCAGTGGTAACTTTATCTACGCGGGATACCTCAACATCATGTACATCCCGTTTACCGGTGAGCTTACTGTCTTTATCTCTGCGTTTATTGGGGCATGTATCGGATTTTTGTGGTACAATTCCTATCCTGCCCAGGTATTTATGGGAGATACCGGCAGCCTTTCGCTGGGAGGAATTCTTGCGGTTTTTGCCATTATCATCCGCAAGGAGATCCTGATCCCGCTGTTGTGCGGTATTTTCCTGATCGAGAACATCTCGGTCATGATGCAGGTCGGCTACTTTAAATACACCAAAAAGAAATATGGAGAAGGACGCAGGATCTTCCTGATGGCCCCGCTTCACCATCATTTTCAGAAAAAGGGATTTCCTGAGGCAAAAATCGTGACCCGCTTCTGGATTGTTGGGATTATTCTCTCCGTTTTAACCATTGCGACACTCAAAATACGATAGTGATGAATAAAAAGCGTTTGGTAGTTCTGGGTGGGGGCGAAAGTGGCGTTGGCGCCGCGATTCTCGCCGTGGCCAAAGGGTTTGAGACTTTCGTCTCGGACTTGGGAGCCATTCAGGACCACTTCAAGGCCGATCTCGTTGCGCATGGTATTTTGTTTGAAGAGCGCCAGCATACACCCGAATTGATTCTGAACGCTGACCTGGTGGTTAAGAGTCCGGGTATCCCGGATAAGGCCCCAATCATAAAGTCTCTTGTAGATAAGGGAGTCCAGGTGATTTCAGAAATTGAATTTGCAGGAAGGTACACCAATGCTACCACCGTTTGTATCACGGGCAGCAACGGGAAGACCACTACCACCCTGCTGACATATGAACTGCTTAAGCGCGCCGGTTTAAAGGTTGGGTTGGCAGGCAACATCGGCAAGAGCTTTGCACGGCAGGTAGCGGAAGTGGATTTTGATTATTACGTGCTCGAAATCTCCAGCTTCCAATTGGACGGGATGTTTGATTTCAGGGCCAATATCGCCATCCTTACCAACATTACGCCTGATCATCTCGACAGATACAACTACGAGATGCAAAACTACACCGATTCAAAATTCAGGATCGTTCAAAACCAAACGAGTGAAGATTTCTTCATCTACAACGACGACGACCCGGTCATTGCCGAAGAACTGGCAAAAAGGAACCTCCCGGCGATGAAGCTGCCCTTTTCTGTCGGACATCGGCTAACTGAAGGAGGATGGGTCGAAGGGGACAAAATAAAATTAAATGTATACAATAATATTTTCGATATGACAATTTTAGAACTGGCACTGCAAGGCAAACACAACGTGAACAACTCAATGGCTGCCGGAATATCCGGAATGGTGCTGAAACTTCGCAAGGACGATATCAGGGAGTGCCTGAGCGACTTCCAGGGGGTGGAGCACCGGTTGGAAAGGTTCATGAGGGTGCATGAAATTGAGTTTATCAACGACTCCAAGGCAACCAATGTCAACTCCGTCTGGTATGCCCTCGAAAGCATGTCGACGGATGTGGTCTGGATTGTTGGCGGGACCGACAAGGGCAACGATTATTCGCAACTGATGGATCTTGTCAAAGAAAAGGTCAAAGCGATTGTCTGTCTTGGCGTTGATAACAGCAAAATCAAAGCTGCATTTCAGGCAACAGGGATCGAAATGGTGGAGACAAAAAGCATGGAAGAGGCGGTTCGTAGCTCCTATTTTCTGGCTTCAAAAGGGGATTCTGTTCTCCTTTCACCGGCTTGCGCAAGTTTCGATCTGTTTAAAAATTATGAAGACCGGGGAAGGCAGTTTAAAGAAGCGGTAAGGAATCTGTAAGAAGAGGGTGGGACGACTGGGACGACTAGGACGACTTGGACGAAGGGGATGACTAGAACGAATTGAGTGCGGAGAAGATGGGAAATAGCTATTAGTTTAACAATTGTTTTCAATAGAACGGGGAATGAAATTTAGTGATTATATAAGCAGGTTAAAGGGCGACAAGAAGATTTGGATCGTCATCTTCGTGATGTCATTCATATCTATTCTGGTAGTCTATAGTTCTACCGGGGCCCTTGCTTTCAGACGGTCCAACGGCAACACCTCCTTTTACATCTTCAGGCAGGTGATCGTTCAGATGATCGGGTTCATGTTTATCCTGCTGATGCTAAAATTCGTTAGGATTAAATTGTATAACAAATACGCAAATCTTGCGCTGATTGCTGCCGTTGGTTTCATATTGCTGGGAATTTTGATTGGTAGGGGCTCAGGTCGTACAATACCACTCGGATTTTTCAGTTTTCAACCCGCGGAGTTGGCCAAGGTGGCAGTCATCATGTGGGTCGCAAGAATTCTTTCCAGTACCGGGGAGAGTGAAGAATCAAGAAGAAAGTCCTTCTTTAAAATCCTTCTCGTCATGGGCCTGTTGGGGCTCCTTCTGCTTAAGGTAAATTTTTCTTCAGCGGTATTGTTGATGTCGACCGCCTTTGTCATGATGTTCGTTGCGCAAATGCCCATAAGATACCTGGGGGGAACCGTGTTGGTGGGATTGATTTTGGCGGTTTCATTGTTCCTTGTGCGCAAGCAATTGCCTGAGATCGTCTACAAAGGAACCAGGGTCGAGACGGTGTTCAATCGGATCGACCGGTACTTCAGCGGCTCAGATCCCAAGCAGGACGAGGGTCTGACTCAGGACGAATTTGCCAAAATTGCCATCTACAACGGTGGATTCTTTGGTGTTGGCGTTGGCAAAGGGGATATCAGCAACAGAATGAGCGCGGCCTACAACGATTTTGTTTTCGCGATCATTGTCGAAGAGTACGGCCTCTTCTTCGCTGCATTCATCGTATTGCTCTATCTGATCATCCTCACCAGGGGGTTAATGATTATAAAAACCTGTAAACGAACTTTCCCACTGTACCTCGCCACCGGGGCCGTGACCATGCTGATGCTTCAGGCGTTGGTAAACATGGGTGTCTCCTCGGGGGCCATTCCGGTTACCGGACAGCCGCTTCCCTGGATAAGCTGGGGAGGTACTTCACAGGTATTTACCGCATTTATTTTTGGTTTTTTGCTGAGCATCAGCGCTGAGAACCAG
The DNA here is from genome assembly GCA_023228025.1 of Prolixibacteraceae bacterium. GTDB lineage: Bacteria > Bacteroidota > Bacteroidia > Bacteroidales > Prolixibacteraceae > CAINVV01. Next base: position 23,519 of record JALOCD010000040.1, read on the forward strand.
GCAGAAATGTTTAAACAGGATGATGTGATAGAGGCAGGCGATGACGATGACTTTTCGGAAGAAGAAATATTGTTGTCAAACATTGAACATTAAAATTTGAACCTTGAATATATGAACAACCATCGTTTTATCATCAGCGGAGGCGGAACCGGGGGGCACATCTTCCCGGCACTCTCCATTGCTGAGGGTTTGAAACTGCGGCTGCCGGATGCGGAGATCCTCTTCGTCGGAGCGCTGGGTAAGATGGAGATGGAGAAGGTGCCCGCGGCGGGGTTCCGGATCGTTGGACTGCCGGTCGCCGGTTTCCACAGGGGTGAGATCTGGCGCAACCTGATGTTTGTGCCTAAGTTGCTTATGTCCTTGTGGAAGGCCAGGTCGGTGGTGAAAAAATTCAAGCCGGATTGTGTGATTGGGGTTGGTGGATATGCCAGCGGACCTGTACTGAAAGTTGCGGCACAAATGGGCATTCCTACACTCTTGCAGGAGCAGAACTCCTATGCTGGGGTTACCAACAAGATTTTAGGCAAAAAGGCAACCAAAATATGTGTTGCCTATCCAAATATGGAACGGTTTTTCCCGAAAGAGAAGATCGTTTTTACAGGGAATCCAATTCGCAAAGGGTTGGGAGGAATCGCGGAAAAGAGGGAAGAGGCTTATAAGTTTTTCGGACTCGAACGCGGGAAACCAGTTATTTTGGTTATTGGCGGAAGTCTGGGAGCCCGCTCCCTGAACAATGGTATTCGTGCCAATCTCGATTTGATTCGCTCTTCCGGTGTGCAGTTTCTCTGGCAAACGGGCAAAATTTATTATCAGGAACTAAAAGCGGAACTTGATAATCACCCTACCGGGAACCTTCATCTTTTGGAATTCATCCAGCGCATGGACCTTGCTTTCGCGGCAGCGGATCTGGTGATTTCAAGAGCTGGGGCAGGCACCATCAGCGAACTTTGCGAGTTAGGAATGCCTTCCATACTTGTACCATCGCCCAATGTGGCGGAGGATCATCAGACGGCGAATGCCCGGGCGCTTGCCGACCGGGGTGCAGCCCTGCTCATCACAGACGCTGAAGTAGGGGACAAGCTGGTTGAGGAGGCGCTCAAACTGGTCAATGACGAACAACGTCTGAGTGAATTCTCAGTAAAAATGAGGGAGATGGGAACGCCCAATGCGACAAAGGATATTGTGGCTGTAATACTTTCATTAATAAGTAAGTGATGGTTGGCAACTTTCAACTTTCAACTTTCAACTTTGTTAATTATGGTCGAGACTGAAAAAATAAAATATGTTTACCTGCTGGGAATCGGCGGAATCGGCATGAGCGCCCTTGCCCGCTATTTCAGCTTTGCAGGCAAACGGGTAGCGGGGTACGACAAGACCCCATCCCCATTAACCGATGAGTTGATAGCGGAGGGGATTCCTGTCCATTTTAACGAGGATCTGACCCTTTCGCCAAAACTTGAAGAGCGCGAAGATACCCTGGTCATCTTCACCCCTGCCGTACCTGAACATTTTGGCGAGTTGAAATGGCTGCGGGCGAACGTTTTTACCATTGCCAAAAGATCTGAAGTGCTTGGGTCGCTCAGCCGTAACAAAAGTTGCATCGCCGTTGCAGGAACACATGGCAAAACATCCGTTACCACGATGACTTCCTATCTGCTCAGGGAGTCGCATGTCGACTGTATCGCCTTTATGGGCGGACTTTCAAGAAACTATGGCACCAATCTTTTGCTTCCGTCCAATGACAGCAGAGTAATGGTAGCCGAGGCGGATGAATTCGACCGCTCTTTTCTGAGGCTCTTCCCCCAAATGGCCGTCATCACCTGGATGGATCCCGACCACTTGGATATTTACGGAACTGCAGATCAACTGGTGGAAGCTTTTGCAACTTTTACCGGTCAGATCAATGAGGGCGGAGTGTTGCTTTACCGAAAAGGGGTCGCCATCGACCACAACTGGAACAAAAAAATCCGATACTTTACCTATTCCGTTTCGGAGGAGGCCGATTTCAAGGCGGAAAATATTACGGTGACAGAGGGAGCCTATCATTTCGACCTGAACACACCTTTTGGTACGATCAGTGGTATCACCCTTCATTATCCCGGACTGATGAATGTAGAGAACCTGACGGCAGCGATGGCGCTTGCTTTGCTGAATGGCGTGACCAAAGAGGAGATACTCGCTTCAGTACCCAATTACAAGGGGGTCGAGCGGCGTTTCGACATCCGGTACAAGAGTGCAACCACTGTTTACATCGACGATTATGGGCACCATCCCAGGGAACTGGAGGCAACCATACTTTCCGTTCGCCACCTCTATCCCGGCAGGAAAATAACCGGTATCTTTCAGCCGCACCTCTTTACCCGTACCCGGGATTTTGTGGATGGTTTTGCCGAAAGCCTCGATTTGCTGGATGAAGCGCTTGTGATGGAAATCTATCCTGCCAGGGAGGAACCAATTCCCGGTGTGGATGCCGGGATGATCCTGGAGAGAATGAAACTTAAATCCAAAAAAAGATGTTCAGCATCTGATTTTACTGCGATACTCGATGATTATCAGTTAGATATTTTGCTTACCTTGGGGGCTGGCGACATAGATCGCCTGGTCAATCCCATTGTTAAATACCTGAAGGAGAAAAATAATGATTAAAAAAATTGGTTATCTTTTGGTCTGGTGCCTGGCGCTCGGAGTGGTATTCCTCTCGTTGGGATTTTCCATTTACGAACGCAACAAGATTGTCTGCACCGACGTCAGGGTGGAGATAACCGATTCGACGCAAAATCAATTTCTAAGTAGCCGGGAGATCCGTACATGGGTATTGAACCGCTACCCGAATATTCTGAAAAAGAACCTCGATTACATTGATCTTAGAAGTATCGAGGATGGATTGCGAAAAATAAAAGCTGTGGAAGAGGTAACAGTCTTTACCTCCATCGTTGGACGAGGGAAACCGGGCGAAGGATCTGTTGTTGTACGGATCCGTCAGCGTGATCCACAGTTCAGGGTCGACCAGCCCGGTCGCGATTACTACATGGATAAGCTGGGCAAGAGCATCGACTGGACTCCGAATTATACCCCCAGGGTGATGATGGTTTCCGGAGTAATTGCCTATGAATATGCACGCAAACGGCTTCTTCCGCTGATTACCTATATCCAGGAAGATCCGTTTCTGAATGCCCAGATCGATCAGATCCATGTGGGTGGAAATGGGAATTTGACGATGGTCCCGAGAATTGGGGAGCAGCTTATTTATTTTGGACCTCCTGAGGATTATCAGGTAAAATTGAGAAATTTGAAAGCGCTATACAAGGAAGGTTTTAAAAACGGTGGATGGACATTGTACAAATCGATCAATCTGTCGTATAAAAATCTTGTAATCTGTTTAAAAAAATAGAAGAGATGAGCCAGACAAGGGAATTAGCAGCCGCTATTGATATCGGCACCAGCCACACCAGGGCAATTCTGGGGCGGTTTACATCGGACAATAAGCTCGATGTATTGGCATTCAGTGAAGTGGTCACGCAGGGCGTGCGAAATGGCGTGGTGGTAAACATCGATGATGCCGCCGAATCCATCCGCAAAGCCGTCTCCATTCTTGAACGGGCCACCAACCTGAAGGTGAAGAAGCTCTATGCGGGTATCTCGGGGCAAAAAATCGGGAACCGGCCTTACTCCTGCTACCGGATGACCGAAGGGAACGAGGTAACCCAGGGGATCGTGAAAGGTCTGTCGGACGAGGCCCGGCGGCATGCCGTTCAACCGGGGGAAAAGATCTACCATCTCGTCCCCACGGAGTATGTAGTTGATGGTGAGCGTGAAATCAACAAGCCGGTCGGTATTGCCGGACGAAGGATCGATGCCACCTTCAACATCATCCTTGCCTCTGACAATTATGAGAAAAATCTTGCAAGGGCCATTGAAAAGGCAGGTTTTGAACTGGCCCAGGTCTTCATCAATCCATTTGTGCAGGGCACTGCCTGCCTTTCGCAGGATGAGAAGGAGGCGGGTGTGGTATTGCTCGACATGGGTGCCGGAACGACCGGAATATCGCTCTATTATGAAAATAAACTGCGCCTGGCACTTGAGCTGCCTTTCGGCGGAAACGTGATCTCCAACGATATCAAGGAGGGGTGCAACATTATTCCAAGGCATGCAGAGATGGTGAAGGTAAATTGTGGATTTGCCATGACCGAACTTGCCCCCGAAAACAAAGTGGCACAGATTCCCGAAGTGGAAGGTTGGCCTGGGAAAGAGATCTCCTTCAAAAGTCTTGCGGGGATTATTCAGGCAAGGGTTGAGGAGATCATGGAGTGGGTGAACTTCCAGCTCGAATCATCCGGGTACGTGGATAAACTTGGCGCAGGTATCGTGCTGACAGGGAAAGGCGCCGGACTAAATGGTCTTGATAAGGTGGTGAGTTACATGACCGGATTGGATGTCCGTTACGGGAAACCCATCGTCGCAATGAAAGAACAACTGTTTAACGAACAGCTTGCAACGCCTGCATCCGCGAACCTTCTGGGTATTCTTATTCACGGCCTGATAAATTCAAGAAATTTAAAATATCCGGCAGGGATGGTCGATCCCATTGTCCAGGAAGAAGCGCCAAAAGCTGAACCTGTCAAGCGTAAAACCAGGAGCTTTCACGACCTGGTAGGAAAAGTCAGGGATGGTTTCGACGGACTCTTTGAGGAGCCGGATCATAAATAATAAATGAATGAACATGGAAAATATATCTGACGATCTGTTGACATTTGGTTTTAGAAATGAGTACAACTCCATCATCAAAGTAATTGGTGTTGGGGGCGGTGGCAGCAATGCCGTTAACCACATGTTTCGGAACGGAATAGCAGGCGTTGATTTTGTGATATGCAATACCGACGCGCAGGCTTTGGCCAATAGTTCGGTCCCGGTGAAGATTCAACTTGGCGTGACCCTTACCGAAGGCCGGGGCGCCGGGAATGCTCCGAAGAAGGGCGAACAGGCAGCGATCGAAAACCTTGGTGAGGTGAGGCAGATCCTTGAGGCAGGAACCAAGATGGTCTTTATCACCGCCGGTATGGGTGGCGGGACCGGCACCGGCGCTGCGCCTATCATTGCACAATTGGCCAGAGACATGGATATTCTGACCATCGCGGTCGTGACCATGCCCTCCAAAAAAGAGGGGAAACTCAGGTATGATCAGGCGATGGAGGGAATCCTGAAACTCGACCGCTACGTCGATTGTATGCTGGTGATCAGCAACGAAAACCTGCACAAAGTATATGGGGAACTGCCTGCGCGCGAGGCATTTGCCAAGGCGGACGACATCGTTTGCACAGCCGTGAAAGGATGCGCGGAGATCATTACCCTCCATGGCAACATCAACATCGATTTTGCGGATGTGAACACGGTGATGCGCGACAGCGGCGTCTTTATCATGGGTACCGGCCTGGCTGAAGGCCCTAATCGCGCATACCTGGCCGTGGAGGATGCGCTGCAATCGCCATTGCTCGACAGCAACAACATATACGGGACCGGGAATATCCTGCTGAACATCATCTCAGGGGAAGAGGAGGTCCGAATGGGCGAGATCGGCCAGATCATCGACTACCTGCAGCAGGCCGCGGGCGACAATGCCAACATCATCTGGGGTAACGGTTACGATGCTTCGCTTGGAAACAAGATCAGCGTAACCATCATAGCCACCGGTTTTGATCACGATCCAAACCCCATCAGGAATACACCGCCCACTACAGAGAAGGTCATCCTTGAAAGCGATGCATTCGTGGCAATTGAAGAAAATCATAAGGTGAACGAAACAGTCTCTGAGCCGAAAGAGTTGGAGTTGATGGGAATTTCCGTGTCTGATGAGTATTACACTCCTGATGATGAACCGGTGGCTGAACTCGCTAAACCGGTAGCTCCGGCAACAGACAAATGGGCTGGCGATCAGGTAGGAAAAACCGGAAAGAAAACAGAACGCGAATCGATATCAAAATGGTTTAACCAACAGTTTGGGGGGCTATTTTCGGACGAGGACGAGGAGGTTAAATAAAAAAGAAGTGACTAAAGTGACTAGAGTGAACTAAAATGACTAAAGTTAGGGACTCCGGACACTTTCTTGCTGAGGCGTAAATACTCTAGTCACTCTAGTCAATTTAGTTCACTTTAGTCACTTAAAGATAAAACGAATAAATACACATATTATGAAAGATCTCATAGACTTCGATTTACCAACGGCAACAGAAAACATCATCAAGGTGATTGGGGTAGGCGGAGGCGGCAGCAACGCTGTGAACCACATGTACCGCCAGGGAATCAAGGATGTCGATTTTGCCATCTGTAACACGGATGTCCAGCACCTGCTCAAGAGTCCGGTACCCGTTAAGGTCCAGTTGGGATCAGCGCTGACCGAAGGGCGAGGTGCCGGGAACAAACCCACCGTCGGATGCGCATCGGCCAACGAAAATATCGAAGAGATCGAGGCGATTTTTTCGGGAAATACCAAGATGGTCTTTATCACAGCAGGGATGGGCGGAGGTACCGGAACAGGCGCTGCACCGGTCATCGCCGAGGTGGCGCGTACCAACAAGATTCTCACCATTGGCATCGTGACTCTTCCCTTCCGTAACGAAGGAAAACTTCGCATACAGCAGGCCATCGAAGGGATACGGCAGATGGAGGGACATGTAGATTCACTGCTTATCATCAACAATGAGCGCATACGTGAGATTTACGGGGATTTCCCAATTTCTCAGGCATTTGCAAAAGCGGATGATGTGTTGGCTACCGCGGCAAGGGGCATTGCCGATATCATTACCAGTACTGGATTTATCAATGTAGACTTCGAAGATGTCCGTACGGTGATGCAAAATTCGGGGGTAGCCATCATGGGGTCAGCCACCTTCAGCGGGGAGGACCGTGCGCGCAAGGCTGCCGAAGGGGCGCTTAATTCACCCTTACTCAACAACAACGATATCCGGGGCGCCCGGAATATTTTGGTTAACATCACCTCGGGCGAGGAGAAAGAGGTCACCATGGATGAGGTAAACCTGGTGAACGAATATGTTCAGGAGATGGCCGGAAACAATGCAGACCTGATCCACGGCATCGCCGTTGACCCCTCTCTCGGGGATGCCCTGACTGTTACTGTCGTAGCCACCGGATTCAAAAGCAGTTCCATTCCTGAATTCAGGACCGGTATCGCAGAGGAAAAAGTTAGGGTCTCCATCGGCGATGATATAACTGACGGCAATCACCATGGATCAAAACCTGAAACCTTTTTCGCGGGAGAAGAAACGGGAGGTCATGAGTGGACGGACGATCCGCAGGAGTCGGTCATCAACAGGCTCTATCCCAAGCGGATGATCGATCCATTCTCAGGAGCCCCGGAAGTTGTCAAAAAAGTGATGCACGTCGATTTTTACAACCAGACGGAAGAGTATATCAACGAGCTGACCAAAATTCCGGCCTTCGAACGACGCAGGATGAAACAACAGAAACCCGGAAATATTGCAGGCAGCGGCAAATCCATGTCGCGCTATTCCATTACCAACAATCCGGAAGACGGCCTTAAGCTGAGGAAGAACAACTCATTTTTGCACGATAAAGCGGATTGATGTGCTGATGTGCTGATTAGTCAATACACTAATGAGTTAATTTTCATAAGTATAATTTTTTGTTATAAATTTCTCATATCTCATTTCTTATTTCATAATAGTTAATTCCCTCTCCGATTGGCGACGCTAATTTTCAGCGGTTGGACTTTTATGGTATATGTATCAGATCTTTTCCTGTGTCTCAGGTAGATTTTTTTATATACACAATGATCAAATTAATTATTTCAGTAGTTTTATATTCCGTACTATCGACAAGGTCTTCGTTTTATGTGGGTGAGTGTTAGTGATTTAAATATTTATTTGACCTTGTTCTTTTCAAGTTTTTCATACACTTTCTTGCATTGAACTGGCATTTATTCAAATTGTTCATCAATGTTATCCAATGATTTGTAATAAATTAGACCTGAAAAGTGCTTTCAGGCTCATTATTATTCTATCAGGTTTTCACTTTTCTGCCTTTTCACAGGAGATCGGATTTCCCTTTATCCACAATTATACTCCGTTCGAATACAACAACTCCACACAGTTTTTGGCGATTGCCCAGGATACTGCTGGTATTATGTATTTTGGAACAAATAGTGGAGTTTTGGAATATGATGGAAAAAAATGGATCACCCTTCCTAAAATCAATAAAACTGTTGTTTATTCACTGGCAATCGATTCGAATGGAATTGTGTATGTTGGCGCCAAAGATGACTTTGGATATTTGCAGTTAAATATAAAAGGAGAGCAAGAATTTAGAAGTCTCAAGTTTCTGATTAAGGATCAGGAACTGAAATTCGGAGGAGTATTTCAGATTAAATTTGCAGCGGGTAAAGTATATTTCTGGACTTCCGTCGCAATTTTTGAATATTCCCCTCTGCCAAAACCATTAATAAAAGCATATCCTGCAAAACGTGGAAACCGGATGTTAGGGATAATTGCCCACGAAGGGAAAGTATATGCGAATGAAAGTAATCGCGGATTAGTTTGTCTTGACAAAGACAGTCTTGATCTTGTAGATGAGTTTTATAAAGACAAACCTTTTAACAACGCATTATCTGTTTCCAAAGATACAATGCTCATTGTTACCCGGGCAAAAGGTTTGTTTATGCAAGATCGGAATATGGGTTCGGCATCAAACCTATCTCTTAAAAACAGTAGCTTCTTGACTGATAATGATATTTATACAGCAACGTTACTGTCTGATCAAACCATCGCCTTAGGAAGTTTAATAAAGGGACTCGTCACAATTTCCAAAACAGGTAATATTCTGCAAACCTGGGATGATACCAGATTGTTACAGAATAATACGGTTCTTTGCGCAAAAAGTACTAAAAATCATGCTTTGTGGTTAGGCTTAGGGAATGGCATTAGTCGCACAGAGGAAAGCCTGGCATGGAGTTACTGGGATAAAAATGCTGGACTAAAAGGCAATGTCAGGGATGTTATAAGATTTGAAAACAGAGTTTATATTGCTGCAGGGAATAATATTTATTACCTTGAGAATAACCAGCCCCGAATTGTGACTGGGATCACGCCTGGACAGTGCTGGGACTTATTGGAATTCAATGCTCCCGGGAATAGAAAAATCTTGCTGGCTGGCACGCAAAACGGCATTTATGAAATCAATGACAGGCAAGCAATGTTGATCCATGCAGGTAAGCATGCTTTAAAACTATATGCTTCCCCTGGTAATCCCAATAGAATAATAAGTACCGATTTGCCCAATGTAATTTCTATGATTTACGAAAATGGGAAGTGGAAAGAAGAGGGGAAGTGGAAAGGTATAAATGGTTATATATATGCCATTGCAGAAGATAAAAACGGTGTTATCTGGCTGGGGACTTCTGATTCCGGAGTAATAAAGGTAATCCCCAACAAAATTGATATAACGAATCCTAAAGAAGTCGTTACCTATCAAGAGAAGGATGGTTTGCCATCTTTGCAGACAGTTTTTCCTTTTATAATTAAGGACAGGGTAGTTTTTGGAACTGAAAAGGGTTTGTATGTACTCAATCCGAAAACTAATCGCTTTGAGCCGTTTTGCGGAATAACCCAAATGCTTTGCGATGGGACCCACAATATTTCAAGTATTCATGAAACGACGGATGGCAGGATTTACCTAATGCAGTATCACGGAGAGAAACAGAATTTTGGTTTTTTTCAGCCCAATGGAAGCGGAGGTTATGATTGGATTTATAAGCCATTTCGCAGAATTCCGCAAATGAGTTTAAATTGCTTTTTTAAAGACGAACATGATATAGTATGGATTGGGGGCAGTGAGGGTTTGTTCAGATATGATGAGCGGCTTGACAAGAAAGACTACGGAACCGATTTCTACACTTTAATCCGTAAGGTGACTGTGGGCCTTGATAGTGTGGCCTATTATGGAGCACCTCTAACAACAAAAACCTTCGGAGAAGGTATAAAGCAACTGGATTACAAATTTAACCAGTTGAAATTTGAGTTTTCAGCCCCATTTTTTGATGATGAAAATAAAACCCTCTATTCCTATCAGTTAGAAGGGTTTAAGCCTGAATGGTCGGTATGGTCGACCGAGGGAAATGCTGTTTATACAAACTTGTTTGAAGGCAATTACACTTTCAAAGTAAAAGCCAGGAACATTTATGACAAAGAGAGTATCGTTGCAATGTATCGCATCAATATTTTGCCACCATGGTACCGTACATGGTGGGCATATTGCATCGATTTATTTTTGTTGGGATTGATAGTTTTGGGGATTGTCAGGTGGAACACCTTGCGTTTGAGAAAATATCAGGAACGATTGGAACGGATTGTAATGGATCGTACAGCAGAAATAGACAGAAAGAATGCTGAACTGAACATACAAAATGAAAAAATTAAATCTCAAAGAGATGAAATTAGGACTCAATTAGAAATCAATGTACTAAAAAGTGAAGAAATTGAGGCGAAGAACAATGAGCTAACGGAACTCAATGCCACCAAAGACAAATTCTTTTCCATCATTGCCCACGACCTGCGCAGCCCATTTAGTAGTTTTATGGGATTGACCCAAATAATGGCAGAAGAATTACCAAGGTTTTCGATGACTGAGTTACAGGAGATCGCCGTGAGCTTAAAAAACTCTGCCTCCAACCTTTTTAGTCTTCTTGAAAATCTGTTGAGCTGGGCAAAATTACAGCAAGGATCAATTCCTTTCAAACCGGAAAATGTTCAAATACGCTCCATTACAGATCCACTAATGGCAATGATGGTGGAATCGGCTAAAAATAAAGGGATTGAGCTGGTGGATAATATCCCGGCTAATTTGGCTGTTTTTGCCGATAGCAATATGCTTCAGACAATCATCCGCAACCTCATTTCAAATGCCCTTAAATTTACCTCCAAAGGTGGAACAATAAAGGTTTCGGCAAAGTCTATTACCAGTGACATGGTCGAGGTTTCTGTTGAGGACAAAGGCATAGGGATGACCAAGGTAATGATTGATAATCTTTTCAGGCTGGAGATAAATACCAGCCGGTTAGGTACCGAAGGCGAAACCAGTACAGGCTTAGGCTTAATTCTTTGTAAAGAATTTATTGAAGTACACGGTGGAAAATTACGGGTGGAAAGTGAAATAGGAAAGGGAAGCATTTTTTGTTTTACTTTGCCTGCAAAAAAGTCTTTTTCATCTAGCCCAAATTGATTTGCCAAAAATCATCTTCAGGCTTCATGTATAACTCTTATCTCATAACTCATATCTCATAACTCATATCTCATAACTCATATCTCATAACTTTCAACTGAAATGTCAATATTCGAACAAGTAAACGACGACATCCGTGCGGCGATGCTGGCACGTGATAAAGAGCGGCTCGAGGCTGTCAGGAACATCAAAAAGGTGTTGCTGGAGGCCAAAACAGCAAAAAGCGGGGCAGAGGATCTTTCTGATGAGGATGCCATCCGGGCAATATCAAAACTCGCCAAACAGGGACGCGATTCTGCCGAAATCTATATTTCGCAGAAACGGGCTGATCTGGCTGACTTTGAAATGGCCCAGGTAAAAATCTACGATGGGTACCTTCCAAAGCAGATGACCGGGGATGAACTTAAAGTTGCAGTTCAGGCCATCATCGCTGCATGTGGTGCTACCTCCATGAAAGAGATGGGTAAGGTGATGGGCATAGCCACCAAAGAGCTTGCAGGGAAAGTGGACGGAAAATTGATTTCGGAGACCGTCAGGGGACTATTGAGTTAAAACTTTTGTAACTATTCAGTGATAAATATACAGAGGAATCTTCAAAAAACTATCAAAATCTGATTCTTGCACAAAAGTTCTTTGACATTCTACAAATTGGGATAGCTTTTTTTCTTGTGTTAATTTGTTCC
>JALOCD010000041.1 GCA_023228025.1 Prolixibacteraceae bacterium
TTTCGGGGGTACAAAGAGCACAGCGGCATCCGCCTGCGTCGCGTCAACGGCCTGCTGTACCGTATTGTAAATCTTGACTCCTTCGATCTCCTGGCCTCCTTTGCCCGGTGTCACTCCGGCCACAACATTTGTTCCCAAATTAATCATGTGCCGGGTCCAGTAGCTCCCTTCGCTACCTGTAATTCCCTGAACCAGCACACGCGTTTTTTTATCAATAAATACACTCATTTCCCTGGTCTCATTTTACATTTTATAACACTATACGGTACTTCGTGGTTCAATGGCTCCAATCCCAAACTTCTCAGGATCTTTGCGGCCTCCTCTTCATTGGTCCCCCGGATGGCAGTCACTATCGGAACGGACGGTTTGAGTTTTTCAATCGCATCTGCAAGTCCCTGCGCCATCACATCGGCACGGGCAATGGTACCGAACGTAACGACCAGAATAACTTTGGGATTACCACGCAACGTAAATTCCATAGCTTCTACAGCACGCCGGTAGTTTGGTCCGCCGAACTCCAGATAGTTTGAAACCGTTCCACCATAATCGATAATGAGGTCGTATACTGTGTTGGTAAGGCCGGCGCCGGCACAGAGCAAGCCGATGTCCCCGTTAAACGTCAAATACGGAAAGCCTGCCTCGGCTGCTTCAAATTCAATGTCGCTATCGAACTGGTCCCTTGTGCGCTTCATCTCTCCCTGACCGGCGGCAAAGCTGTCATCAATACTGAACTTGCCGTCAGCAGCAACCAGTTTGCCATCGGTGGTCAGAACAAGCGGATTGATCTCGGCCAGTTCGGCGCCCTTTGCCTGAAATGTTTCAAACAGGGACTTCAGCAACTTCACTCCCTGTTTAAAGACATCTCCCTCGAGGCCAAGCCCGAACATCACGCTGCGCAATTGATATGGCAGAATCCCCTGTGTAATGTCCACGTGCTGCCGGACAATCTTTTCCGGGGCGCTGACGGCCAGCGCTTCAATCTCAACACCACCCTCCGCCGATCCCATGATCAACGCTTTTCCCGACAGGGGGTCAACAGTAATTGCCAGGTACAGTTCCTTTTCAATATTCAGGGACTGCTCAACGAGAATCTTATGAACGCCATGCGGCCCGTCAAAAAGAGCTTTCGCTTTTTCCCGGCATTCGTCTTCTGTTTTGGCAAACTGAATCAGTCCGGCTTTGCCACGCCCGCCGCGCAATACCTGTGCCTTCAGTACACAAGGCAAGCCGGATACTTTCATTGCGGCATCCAACTCCCCTGCATTTTCAATCAAGCGACTTACCGGAACGGGAATCCCCGCTTTCGCAAACAGCTCTTTGGCCTGGTACTCATATAATTTCATAAAATAATTCCTCTTAAATAAAACAACTCCAATTCGCACAGATCACAAAGGATCCCTGCATTATTCTTATTTCCCGAATTTTCCCCAGAACGTATCCCACACCTCACCATCCTGAGGACGGACCGGGTCAAATGGTTCTGAGACCCAGGTGACGTTGATAAAGTGTTTCCAGTGGATGTTCTCCGTTGTGCTGTTGCCGGCCCACGTGCCGCAGCCCAGGGAGACCGTTGAAGGCATCCCGTTGTAAAAGTTGCCGCCGTTGGCCGGGGCCATCGGCTGACGTACCATAATGCGGCTGCTTTTCTGGGAGAGGGCCAGTTTTTCAATGTAGCCGGCGTTGAATGTATGAATACCGGATGAGTGTCCCGTTCCGGCATAATCGGTCAATGTTTTGACGATACCGAGCGCCTCATCGAAGTCCCTGTAGCGCCAGACCGTTAGAATAGGCGAAAGCTTTTCACCACGCCAGCGGGAGTCTGCATGGACATCGGCACATTCCACCACCAGCGAACGTGCTGCATCCGGAACTTCAATCCCGGCCATCGATGCAATCTTCGGCGCTGAGGCTGCAACAATCGCTCCGTTAATGGTGATAACCCCCTTCTTGTTGGGTATCCACACTACGTTCTCCAATGCATCCCGCTCCTCTGCAGAGCAGACATAGGCTCCCTGGGCACGCAATCCGTCTAGCAGGGCATCATACACGCTGTCGTGAACAACGATAGAATTTTCCGACGAACACGAGGTTGCATGGTCAAATGCTTTACTGAAATATATTTTTTGGGCTGCATCCTGAATATTCGCATCTTCCGCTACAATGGCTACTGCGTTTCCGGCGCCAACACCGTAAGCCGGCTTTCCGCTCGAATAGGCTGCTTTTACAACTCCGGGGCCTCCGGTGGCCAGTATCAGGTCCACCTGACGCATCAGCTCCTGGCTGAGGTCCAGCGATGGTTCTGCCACAAACTGCACAAGATCCTCTGGCGCTCCCACAGCCCTCAGCCCGGCGCGCATGAAATCACAGACAACTTTGGCCGACCGCTTGGCAGATGGATGCGGTGCCAGGATTAAGGCGTTGCGTCCTTTCAATATAGCAATGGCGTTGCTGGCAGGTGTCGCCGTTGGATTGGTCACCGGTGTGAGCGCTCCAATAACCCCAACCGGTTTGGCATATTTGCGGATACCTAGCAGGGCGTTCTCTTCAATCAAACCTACCGTTTTGCCTTTAAGTGACTCGAGCAGTGAACCGAGTACCTTGACTTTGTGTTTCGTGATCTTATCGGCAACATTCCCCATTCCGGTCTCTTCTACTGCTGTTTCGGCGCATACCTTGATGTTGGCATCACAATAAGTCTGCCAAGCCACTGACCGGCAGACATTATCAATCTGCTCCTGTGTATAATTTTCCACCTGTGCCTGTGCTATGCGTGCACGCTTCACAAGTTCCCCGATAATCTGTTCATTTTCCGTCATACTAATATCTTTTTAAATATTCATTCTATTTAAATTGTTCATTTTCAATCTCCTCAATTTCAGTGACACAATTTTTCAGAAAAACTTTCCAATCATCAGTAACCCCAGAAGTAAATTCAGTATTCAACCATGCATCAACCATCTGAAAGGCATGCTGGGGAGGCGTTAGCCATTCCCCAAAAACGAGCACATTGCAATTATTAACAGCAGATGCTTTTTCGGCCATATAGGTGTTCGTCACATGGACCGGGAATACCCCTTTGAACTTGGCGGCCGTGATCACACTTCCGGCGCCAGTACCGCATATTGCAATCCCTCTTTTAAACTTTTTTTCTGATACACCCCTTGCTACGGCGGCTGCGGATTTGTGGTACGGCACAAATTCCCCGTCTTCCTTCATTCCCACATCATCCACCTGGAAACCTTTGTTCTCCAAATAGGGTATTAGCTCTTTTTTTAAGGCCAATCCTGCACGTGTACAACCAATAATAATCTTTTCCATTAAATATTTATTTAAAAAGGTGTGTATTTGTAATTTACATTCTTCATCTTTGTTAATTTGCACTCATTGTATTAAAATATCCAACACCTTAGTCCCTTGCAAATACCCTTCGAGCAAATCTCCATTACTAACTGGGCCAATCCCTGAAGGAGTGCCTGTATAAATAAGATCGCCTTCATTAAGTGTAATAAAACGGCTCACATAGGCAATAATCGTATCAAAATCGAACAACATATCTGATGAGAATCCATGTTGCACCTCTTTCCCGTTAATTCTGAGCCCAAATTCAATATTTTCCCTATCTTTTAAATGTTCGGTATTGACAAATTCGCCTATGGCAGCAGAATGGTCAAAAGCTTTACAAAGCTCCCATGGATTCCCTTTCGCGCGCAATGTTCGTTGCATGTCCCGGGCTGTAAAATCTATTCCGACAGTAATTTCATCATAATGCCCGCGCGCAGATTGCTCCCCTATCGATTTTCCGGAACTGGAAATTTTAACAACCAATTCAGCTTCGTAATGGATTTCTTTAGAAAAATCAGGAATAACAAATGTCTCATGATTGTTCAAAATGGCAGAACTTGGCTTCATGAAGATAACAGGCTCCTGCGGAATTGGATCACCCAATTCCCTGATATGCGCCCGATAATTCATTCCCACGGCTATAATTTTCATCAGTATATAATTTTATTTTTTAATGGTCTGATGGAATACCCACCTATTCATTTTCGGTTGGTGAGATGATTGTCTCATGGGTATTCCATTTGAAAATTCAGTTTAAATTTTAAATGAGCTTGCTTTTTTCTTATTCAAGAGTTCTTTTGCAGAATTCGTGATATTTTCTGCGGTCAACAGAAAACGTTCCTGAAGGTAATCCTGTGTACCTACCTCTCCGAATTCATCATTAATACCGATGCGTTTCATTAAAGTGGGATTATTTTCTGAAAGGGTTTCGGCTACTGCTGACCCAAGGCCGTTTATTACCTGGTGGTTTTCACAGGTTATGATTGCACCCGTCTTTTTTGCATAACGCGAGACTAGTTCAGTATCAATGGGTTTAATTGTATGCATGTCAATTACGGCAGCGGAGATACCCTCTTTCTCCAGTTGTTCCTGTGCAGCCAGCGCTTCGTTGACCATGATTACACCGGTAGCGATTATAGTAACATCGGTACCGTCTACCAGCACTTTTCCTTTGCCAAGTTCGAACTCTTCATTTTCCGGGTAAAGAACCCTGGCAGCTTTTCTGTGAAGCCTCATATAGGTACTTCCTTTGTGTTTAGCACTTTGAATGATAAGTTTTCCAAGGGATACAGGGTCGCAAGGTTCGAAGACGACCAGTTTTGGAATATTCCTCATTATACCGGCATCCTCGAATGGCATGTGTGTACCACCATTAAACGCGGCTGAAATTCCGGGATCAGTGCCAACAAGTTTAACGTTTTGTTGTGCATAATTTGCAGAGATAAAGAACTGGTCATAAGCCCTGCGGCTGGCAAAACACCCAAAAGAGGCTGCAAATGGTATTTTGCCACCTGCAGAAAGGCCTGCGGCAATGCCTACCATGTTCGCTTCTGCTACCCCAACATTAAATATCCTGTCAGGAAATTTATTTTTAAATACGGTTGTTCCCGTTGCTTTCATAAGATCGGCTTCGAGCAATACGATGCGGTCATCTTCTTCTGCAAGTTTGATTAATGTCTGGGCATAAACTGCCCTCATCTCTATATTGTTATTATTGTTCATTTTATTTTAAATTAATATCATATCAAAAATTTATATTAGTCGTTATCCCAAAATGCGGCAGGCTTCTTTGGCCGTGTCATAATTAAAATTCATGTTGTGATTATCCAGTCTCCCTTCTGCAAAAAATGCCCCTTTCCCTTTCACGGTATCCATGATGATCATGGAAGGCCTGCATTTTTCTTCCTTAGCACGGTCGATCGCCATTTCCAGTTCCCTGAAATTGTGACCGTTTATCCGCTGAACAAACCATCCGAAAGAGAGCCATTTGGAATTTAGGTCTTCAATGTTCATCGTTTCGTGCACATATCCATCGATTTGCATTTTGTTATAATCCGTAAATGCGATGAGATTGTTTAGTTTGAAGTGGGCGGCGGCCATTGCACCTTCCCATATTTGACCTTCATTTGATTCTCCATCCCCGATTATCAGGAATACATTCTTTTCACTTTTATTGATCCGGTTGGTCAATGCCAATCCGATTGCAGAAGAAATACCCTGACCTAATGAACCTGTTGTCATATCAATACCGGGGGTGCGGTTCATGTCGCAATGGCTGGGGAGGTTTGTTCCGCCAACATTTAAGGTGTGAAGCCACTCTTTTGGGAAGTAACCCTTGTCGGCCAGAATACAGTAAAGGGCAGGACCTGCATGCCCCTTAGAAAGTACCAGTTTGTCGCGTTCCTTCTTTTTGGGATCCTCGGGCGAAACATCCATGTATTTATAATAAAGGACCGTCAATACTTCGACCACAGACAATGCACCTCCAATATGACCTACTCCCAGGTATCCGATTTCATCAATGGTCATTTTTCGGATCTCATTTGCCTTCTCTTCCAGTTTCTTTAATTCAATATCTTCCATTTTACTTTAATTTTTTGATGTTTATTTAATTTATCTTATTATCCCTGCCGTCAGTTGCCTTTTCGACTCAGGAAATTTTAATTTCAAGATTTTCACCGATGATTCCGGGCCAAGCACCTTTTTCTATGAGCGGTTTTCTCTCTGGATGGGCCAGTAGCCATTTGTTCCGTGCAAAAAGCAGCTTTTCTCCATGTTTAGCATTATCATTTTTCAACGGTTCGTTTGTTCCCCGTGGTAATATCACGATACATTTGAACCCTTCTGGATCAGTTTTGCACGGGCTAAAGTGCAGGGTGGTTTCATAAAGCTGTATGGCTATACCTTTTGGCACAAAAAATGCCTCAACTTCTTCTGATTTATACTTATTGTTAATGACATTTTGTAACTTACCCAACATCAAAACCATGTCCGTTACGGCGATATTAATTTCGCTGCCAATATGGTATTCCAGCCCGTTTAAGGTTGAATTCTTCCCGTTGCAATACCCAATTTCGATGGGCATTTCGCCATAAAATACATTCTCAAGTCTTTCTTTGACAGGGAATTGTTCCAGTTCAGGGACGGAGGCCTTGTAAATATTCCCCTGGTCAGGCACACCGGTTTCCTTCTCCATGAAATCCATTAACCCGGAGAAATTGTAACCGGTGATTATTTTACCATAGGGAATAAATGACCTGTCATTAACATCCCTAATCAATAGATGGTCATTTATTTTTGCAAATTCACTGAAGTTCATGAAATCCTATTTTTATGTCCTGAATTAATATTCCCATACGGGTATATTTAAAAAGCCGCCGAGCAACCGCAATTCTTCCACGATGTCCCCGTAGGCTACCACAAAGTGCGGTTCCCAACCGTCCTTAATAAACCGGCCTACCTTTTCTGAAGATTTGCCACCTTCCGGACGAACTGTTACAGAGGTGCCAAGAAATTTCCGGGGCTCATCCAATGCCTCCGCTTTCATAACAAACAGGCGGAAACCGTGTTGATCTTTTCCCAAGCGAAGGACGGTGACTTCCCCTGCTTTTAATCCAAATTCCATTGTCGGTCCAATTTTACGGTTGGGGTGCACTCCCAGTTGAGGACCCTCTTTTTTTCTGGACAAGGAAGTGGCCCCTGCCCCGCAATGCCAGAAAACAATGCCGTCACAGCTTTCGTCAATCGCAACAGGGTCGCCTAAATAAGTTGGGCCGCCAGTTAGATCAGAGCCGATGAACATGGTGATGACCCCACCAATATCGGTTTCACAGGAGGCTGCAACCCCACTGTCATTTAGCAGGGACAATACCGAACAGACAGGTGCACCAAAATCGGTAAAGAAATCCGGCCAGCAACGGGAGGCAATGACCCCGACTTTGTTTTCATCTATAAAATCCTGGTATGCTTTGCGTAAACGACTATGTTTTTGAAGGCTTTCTTCAGGTAGTTTTTCCCATCCCATGGAATGGCTTTTGAGTTCTGTAAGAGAAGCTGAGAAATCTTCCGGTGCATAGGAAGCGGCCTTTTTCATGATCCCGGAAGCCTCTGTTTGTATTATCCGTGTTCCCAGTTTCCCTGCCAGCTGAGCTTCATCCAAAGCACCAAATCCGAACCCGGCCGGTTGTGAACCGATCACCCCGATGACCAGGTTTTTTAGTTTTTTTACCATCTCCAGCGCCCTGACTGTCTGCTGAATTTTCTTAATTAATTCGGGTTCGTCCGGGTTGCCTAATACGAACCGGAAATCATGGCCCTGCATATAAAGGCTGTTCCCGGCAGAGAATGCACCCGTCAGGGAGTTAAGTTTCAGTCGCCCCCCATCGATGGAGGGTTCCCTTAATGCCCAGACGATGACCGGACAATCAAAGCGCCGGGTCAGCTCTGTGACAAAATCTCCACCGATGAAGGTAGTACATTGATAAATTATCAGATCAGGTTGGACAATTGTATCCGCAAAAATGGATAACATCACGGGAGAGGTTATCAATCCTTCAGGCCTGTTGATGTCGCCAAAGAGACCCTCAAGTAAAGCACAGGATTTTTTGAAGTTGTCTTCGGCATCCGGCATGGAAAAGGTTATGCGGGCCAAAGGGAAAAATACAATATTAAGATTCATTTGTATATAATTTGTTTTTCAAAGGTCAAATGGAATAGCATGATTGGTCAAATTATGTCCATTTCGGTTAATGATTGAGCAATCATGGCTATTTCATAAATTTTATATTAAGCTTTACTTTCTGCTAATTTTCGTTCATTAAGTTCTACCACAATTTCGTTGAACCTCGAATCAGATAGTTTGTAGAAAAGTCCCATAGCGATTATGGTGGCAACAGCCAATGCAGCCGGGTAAATGAACATAAGCCCTTTGATCCCGTTCAGCGCTTTTATACTTTGAACGGCGTTGGGGACATATCCCACCGCAGCTAAGACAAGGCCGGGGATAAAGCCAGCAAATGCCTGTGACATTTTGCGGAAAAAAATAAAGAATGAATACACCAGCCCTTCAGACCTGTTGCCCGTTTTCCATTCCCCATATTCAACGGCATCGGACACAAGTGCCCAGTTTAAAGTATTGATAAAAGAGGTTCCGAAGAAAGCCAGACAGGCAAAGGCGATAAAAGGAACCGGGCTTTTGGCAAAAAACCATGCCATGATATCAGCAAATGCCCAGATGGCACAGCCCAGAATATAAGTCGACTTCTTACCAATGCGCCTGACAATAGATGGCACCATGGCAATCCCCACAAAAACACAACCAATACTAAAAAAACCCATGTAGGGAACAAGTGAAATATCATTTAGGGAGTACTGGCAATAATAGACCTGAACGGCCAGTTTAACATTAAAGGCCGAAAAGGTAAACAGGTTCACAAGGCTTAAAACCAGCAAAGGCATATTCTTGAACAATGATTTATATTTGGAAAGGAGAGATCCTTTTACTCTGGCTTTCGCCTGTTCTTTAGACACATACCGCTCTTTAATTCCCCGATAGGAAAACAGTTGAAAAATAAGTCCTAAAAAAGCAAACACAGTTGCCGCAACAACATAGCCTGTTTGCATGCTTTCAAATGCAGTAACAATAGGCATAAATGCTACTGTAGTAATAAGTAACCCTGTATTGGCACCAGCCCACCTGAAAGAAGCAAGTTCAGACCGTTCAACAGAATCCTGTGTCATGGCAGGGATCATAGACCCGTAGGGAATATTGAAAATACTGTAAATAGTGCCAAAAGCCATATATGTAGCAAATGCCCATATTGTCTTGCCTGTAAGACTAAACCCGGGGGTTGTGAAACTAACGATTGTAATAAGGGCAAGCGGCAAAGCGGCATAAAGCATGAACGGTCTGAACTTGCCCCTAACGCCAATATTTCTCCGGTTGTCAATCCATGTTCCAACCGTGATATCAGCAAAACCGTCCCAGATTTTGGTAATCAAAAAAACCAACCCGGCAACTGCAGCAGGCAAGCCCAGGGAATCAGTATAAAACTTTAGCAGGTAAATCTGCCCCATGTCGAACAAAAGGTTATTTCCTACATCCCCCAGGCCATACGAAAATTTTTCTTTAAAAGGTATTCGGGCTGCGTTTACTCCCTTTTTCATGTTTGTATCTTCTTGCATTTGGTTATTCATGTCTTCCTATAGATATCGTCATCATTTAACAAACAGGAGGTTGAAAATAGTTTTTTATAAAGTCAATATTCTCCTCCGTCTCCTTAATGCACTGGATGTGGTTTGTATGGTCAGTTTCAAAAGTTAACCATCCTTCATACTGTATTTCGGTTAGTTCATGAAGTGCCTGGATCCAGTCAATCCGCCAATTACTGGATATCGGTCGTCCATTATTTTTCACGTGCACTGCAGCGATCCGTTCTTTTCCCAGAAGTTTGATGCCCGGCACGGCCTCCTGTCCGTGACCATAATTGTACATATTTTCAAGATCATAATATATTTGTACGTTCGGGTCATCAATCATATCCAGCAGCTTTTTGTTGTCAGCCGGGCTGAGAGAATTTTCCAAACCCAATATAACTCCTGCGTCTTTAGCTCGTGGGGCAACTTCTTTTAATATTTTTACAATACGATCATAAAAACTTACATCTGACAATTCAGGGGCACTTCCTCCAAAAAAAGCGATCAACATTACACTAGCTCCCACTAACTCGGTAGCCCTGATAGAGCGTATGATCTCTTCTGCCGCATCAGGGTTCCATGCTCCCTTACTACTCCATATTCCCGCAGTACTTGGGATTTCCATTCCCCACTTATTTGACTCGGCTTTATACCTACGTGCCACATCAAGGTTATACAGGTTTGGATTTCCGGTGGCAACCTGTAATTCAACACCAATAATTCCGGGAATATCGCGTGCGATTTTAAATGCGTCAAAATTTGCAACCATGTTTTTCTTCGGATCAATAGGATTGCGCAAGCTTGCCTGGCGAATACCTATTTTATAGGGTAACCGTTTTACCCCATTTTCTACCGGCAAATTTCCGTATGCAATTTCTCTTCCGTTTGCAATTCCCAATAATCCAAGACTGGCTGTGCCCAACATACCAGTCTTAAAGAAATTCCGACGAGAATAGTTTTTAAATGAACTCATAATACCTCCTTTGTTTTTTCTGAAAAAACTTCGTCTTAAATGTTATAACAGCATGGAATTTATATAAGTATGACATAGTCCTATCCCAGTTCCTTTACATCAATTTCCCTTCTCTCTTTTGCTGAACGTACGGAGGCCTCACATATTTGAACCGTTTGGCGGGCTATGTATCCATCAGGATAAGCTTTCTCTTTACCTGCAAGTACCAGGGCGAAATGTTTTAATTCCTGAATAACGCCTTCTCCTTCAGGATTTCCTCCTGGAAGTGATATCAACTCAGGTTTCGGGATCACAAGCCCCTGTTGGGCAACTCCTTTCGGATTGCCATACTTAATGGAAATCTGTCCACTACCCATTTGAACAGAACCATTAACCCCAAAGAAGGTATCAGCTGCAGCGGCACCATAGTTATAGACATTGCTACCATAGTTCATCAGTGCATCATTGGCATATCTCACGAGTACCCCGGCATGGTCCATCGAATCCCTTTTACGAAGTGAAAGATTATTTATACCCTGGATACTGGAAACGGACACGGGCTCGCTATCAAATATCCAGTTGTTCACGTCAATAATGTGGGCCCCCATTTCATAAACCACACCACCGCTTTTACTTTGGTCCAAACGCCAGTAACCCACTCCTGCTGGATATTCATCGGCTTCAGGCGCACGCCAGTCGCCCCTGTAATCGAATAGGTCAGAATACAATATTTTCCCGTTAATTTTAGTCCGGATATTCTCAACCAACATTTTGTAATCTGAGGAATGCCGACGTTGGGTACCGATCTGCAGGGATTTATGGGTTCGTTTGACTGCGTCTATCATCAAATTACAATCTGCTACAGTCAGGGCCATCGGCTTCTCACAAAATACATGCTTACCTGCTTCCAGGGCCGCAATGACATACTCTCTATGCGTATAGTTAGGGGTGATGACCGCTATCGCATCGAGATCATCCTGTTTGAACATCTGGTGCATATCGGTATAAAAGCGCGGTTTGTGGCCGTTTTTGATCAATGCCGCACGTAGACCCATTTTGTGCTCTACGATATCGCAGAGGGCGCTGATTTCAATCTCAGGAACACTGTTTAATGCACCGATGATGTTTTTACTCCGGTTGCCACATCCTACAATTCCTATTTTATACTTTTTGCCGGAATTCGAATCTCCATTGACAACGGATTGTGCGATAAGCGGACTGCTGGAAAAAGCAAGGCCTGCACTTGCAACGCCACTTATACCAATAAAATTTCGTCTCGAAAAATTTCTCTTGTCATTCATAAAATTGCCTCCTAATTTATTAAGTTATTAAAATTTGTTTGGTAACGTAAAATCATTCTGCAACCCATATATATAATATATTGATAATCAAATAATATTTCAGGTCTCAATAGTCAACAGACGCCAAGTCCTTTTATTTATATTTAATATGTCAACCTTAAACTAAACCGGTTTAGTTTAAGGTGAAATTTTTTAGCTACCAATAGAATTTGACAATGATATCTCATATCCAATCTTATCTCCTGTTCCCGTTTTATTAATCATCTCATTTAGCAAAATATTCACAGCTTCACGCCCCATCTCGTCGAGAGGTATCCTGGCAACATACATAGAGGGCGCCAATGTCTCAAATATTGGATTTCGGTGGATACAGGCAAGCCCATATTGACTAATATTTATATTTTTCTTTATAAAATACAATATTGTTTCGAGGGCCAAATAGTGGGTTGTAAAATAAAAACCGTCTATATCCGGAACTTTTCCCAAGAGATTGTCCAATACCTCTATAATGTTGTTTGCATAATTGGTCCTCTTAACTTCGCAAAACAAATTCTCATCAAAGGGTATTTTTGCTTCATTTAACGCATCTTTGTATCCTTTATTTCTTAAAGATATTGTAGTAATACGTGTATCGGTAGTAATTAAAGCGATCTTTTTCTTCCCCTGGGCTATCAATTTATTCACCAAAACAAAGCTCGTTTCTAAATCATCAACCACCACATAGTTGGTTTTTAAATCCGGATAAAAACGGTCTACCAATACGAAAGGGAAATTCTCCTTCAAAAGGGATTTCAACTCTTGTCCGCAATATTCAGTAGGCGCTATTATCAGGCCATCAACCTGTTTTGTTCTTAACATTCGAATCATTTTCACCTCCTGCAAAACATCTCTTTCGGAACTGCATATGGTCAAAATATAGCCACTTTTTTTTGCTTCGACTTCAAACTCCTTGACTAATTCGGCATAAAATATATCACCAATAGAGGGAACAATCACACCTATTGTGTTACTTATTCCGGTATACAAGCTTTTTGCCAATAAATTAGGTTGGTATCCTTTCTCTTCGACGTATTCCAGGATTTTTTTTTGCGTACCGGCACTTATCCCCTTTGAAGAACCAATTCCAGACAAAACAAACGAAACGGTAGTCTTTGACACCTTCAAATCTTTTGCAATATCTTTTATGGTTATGCTCATAAGTTTAAATCAACTTTCAGTTATTTAAGTGATACAAATAAATGTATTTTTTTTTAAATTTCAAAATCTAAACCGGTTTAAATTTCAAAAAAGTGCATTTTTTTTATATCCGCACTAAAAACTTAATTATACGAAAGAACTTCCTTTAATCCCTAAATCAGTGTATTTTCCAAAAACAGGGTCGCGTCCCTCCTGTGTTTTCAATACTTTAAATTCGTCCCACACTAATTCTTTAGTACAATTTTAACAACTGTGTCATATTTAACCGGTTTCTCTGTTGAACTGCCCACTGTGATAAAGAAATTTCCAGTTTCAGTGTTACTCCACCATGTATTCTGATAGGGCAATTCGGCACCTGATTTCAGCATATATACATTTTTCACATTTCCAGAATCAACTCCCTTAGCATTCAGTTGTCCAAGATTTGGGTATAACCAATGTGCATAAACCGTATTGCCTTTTTGGGTAAATCTTCCCCAGTCGGGTTTGGTTAAATTGCTGGAGCCACAACCGTATATACTTTCCCCGCTTTTGTCCATCCATTTGCCAACTTCTGTTAAAATCCCAATACTTTCTTCCGGGATATTTCCGCGGGCGTCAGGTCCTACATTCAGCAACAGATTGCCATTTTTGCTCACACAATTCACCAAACTGTGGATGATGAGTTCAGGTGATTTCCAGTTATGGTCCTGTTCGGTATAACCCCAGCCACCATTAAGGGTCAGACAGGTTTCCCAGGGAACCGGATTGCCGTATTTATCCACAAGTGGTACATCAGGAATACCCTGTTCCGGGGTTTCAAAATCACCCAAAATTTTCACCATCCGCTGTTTGGATGAAGAACCTTCATGCGTTGCAAGCCGGTTATCTAAAATGATTTCAGGCTGGTACTTCCGAACCATGTCCACCAATTCTTTCGCTTTCCACTTCTCACCACTGTATTGGTCAAACGAATAATCGAACCACATAATATCGATTTTCCCGTAATTCTTCACCAGTTCTTCTACTTGTCCATGCATGTATTTCAGGTAGTTGTCCCAATTGAAAATACGTTTAGAATATTCCTTATGATCGCGTTGCGGGTGATTACCCACATTCGGATACTCGGGATGATGCCAGTCAATGATGGAATAATAAAGGCCAACTTTTAACCCTTCACCCCGAAAAGCATCGAGAAACTCCCGGACCAAATCACGACCACCAAATCGGGTACTCAGTTTGTAATCGGTTAACTTGCTGTCAAACAAACAAAAGCCGTCGTGATGTTTTGCGGTTAGAACAGCATATTTCATGCCTGCTGCTTTCGCAGTTTTTGCCCATGCTTTGGCATCGAAGTCTATCGGATTAAAGTCATCGATGTATTTCTGATATTGTTCTGTTGTCAACCGTTCTCTCGATTTTACCCATTCTCCCCGAGCCGGAACAGCATAAGCGCCAAAATGGATAAACATACCAAAACGGGAGTTGCGCCACCACTCTGTACGTTTCATTACCTGCTCATAATTCGCCTTATATTCCTTTGAAGGAGCTTCCTGAGCGAAAAGCCCTTTTATGACAGCCAGGCTGGTAATCAGTATTATCCAAACAAATTTTTTCATTTTATTTCATTTTTAAAATTTTATTAAAACGAGTTAAACTTATAAAACATCAATTCATTAAAACAACACATAATCAATGCTTTAAATTATTATCATATAAATCCAACCCGAAACACAGTTTTTCATGTCGTTTACAATCATGTTCCCCCAGAATTCCCCATCTGAAAATTCGTAGACCGGACATTTGGCTGGTCCACCTGAAGGGATACAGAACTCCAATAATCAGCATGCATTTCTATATATTATCTTGCTTTTTTGGATATTTTTTCTACAACCTCAGCTTCTCTGAAGAGATGCTGAGATTGTAGAAAATAGTAATGATTTTTTGAATCTAATCTTGCATTATTCCTTTTCCATCATTTAATTGTACCCGGGATTTTGTTGCAATTGCGGCGCTTTGTTCATTTCTTCCCGAGGAATGGGCAACCAGTAAAACTTATCACCCCCCCAGGTTCTTGTATCTTCCAAATCTTTGTAATTCAGCAACCATTCCATGTTACCATTTTCGAATTCCTTAACCATCATCCCATAAACATTTTTAATCACTTTATCACAAATCATCCAGCGGCGGATATCAAAGAAACGGTGCCCTTCGGCGAAAAACTCTATTTCTCTTTCATGGCGAACAAAGGTTCTTGCTGTAGCCTGATCTGTAGTAACACGGTCGGGAAGGCCGGCGCGGTTACGTACCAGGTTAAGGGCGTCAAGGCCATTCTGCAGGTCGGCGCCTCCAAGCTCAATACATGCTTCGGCATAGTTCATCAATATTTCGGCATAACGGAATTCGACCCATGTATTTGTGTTGTTAAAGTATTGTCCAACGGTGGCCGGATCCTGAAATTTCTTCAGGTAGTAACCTGTTTTCGTTCCGTTCCACGATTCAATAAGACCCTGTCTGCTATCGATGCCTGCTATTTTTAAACTACCATTATTGTTATAAAAAAAGCCTGATTGAATACGATTAAAAGGATCAAAACCAACGACATCAATAGGACGGGTTTGCCATGGAGCTCCATGATACAAAATAGTTGCATAGAATCGTGGTTCTCTACCATTATACGGGCTCAGAAGCGGATTGATAGCAAGTTGTGCTGCTGTTGCAGACCGTAATGTTTCGTTTGCAGGATTAGCCGTATCCCATTTAAATTCAGAACCATCAGCCATTTCGAACGACCTAACAGCAGGTTCAGTAGGATCATTATTTCCAAAGTTGTGATAACCATTAGATCCATTCCATCGATTTACCTGGTTAATGTTACCTCCTGTAAGCGGAAACTGCACTCCCCAAATGGTTTCGCTGTTCCATTTTCCTTTCTGGTCAAAGATGTAAAAGTAATTATCGGAATAGGCCTTAACCTGCTCTTCCGTTAAAGGTAAGACAGGATCCGAAGTGTTCCCTGCAAGTGAATATGTACCATAGGTTCCATTCATTACATCTTTTGCAGCGTCCCTGGCTGCCTTCAGAAGGTTTGTCTGGCTGCCTGCCGGGAAAGAGACCAAAGGATTGTCTGGTTGATATCCCCCATTTGTCAGTTTCCCGGCACAAAAAAGCAGCACCCTTGATTTTAGGGCGCCGGCAGCAGCACGTGTAGCTCGGCCCTGCTCAATGGTCGCAGGCAGAAGGGATATTGCCTTCGCAATATCAGCCAGGATAAAATCCTTCGTCTCCGCGATTGAGGATCTTTTAATTGTCAGAAAATCCTGACCTAGTTTGAAAGGTTCGGTAGAAAGAACTACTCCACCATGAACAAACAGAAGTTGGGAATACATAAAAGCCCTGATAAAATAGGCTTCTCCTTTTATTTGAGTTTTAAGAGCTTCTTCCAGTGGTGAAGCAACATGTACATTATCAATCTTGGCAATAATGGTATTTAAGTTTTGGATATTGCTGTAAAGATTTTTCCAGCGAAGCCAGCCACCAAGATTGTCAGCAGCAAAGAACCCAAGTTGATCCGGACTTGCAGTACCTTTTATGTTAACATAATTTGCCGGACGAAAAGGACACAAGGTATGATCAGTCCCAGATGAAAGGAGATCCCTGTGTAATCCAAGAACTCCATCGTTGTTTGGCCCACCCATCCTGTCGTAGCATGATCCCAGATAGGATTTTACGACCATAATATCAGAGAATACCACCTCCTTGTTAAAGGAATCAACTGCCTGTTGGTTCAGAACATCAGTACATGAGGTTACCATGAATAACAGTACCGATATCACAATTAAATAATTAAATACTTTTTTCATATTTTTCTGATTAGAAATTTCATAGTTAATTAAAAGGAAATATTCGCACCGATGGCAAATGTTTTCATTGCAGGATATACTCCGGGACCACTTACCTCAGGATCAAACTTATTTGTAGTACTGTAAAGCAGGGCGAGATTGTTGCCTGAGATGTAAATGCTGGCTTTGGTGATTCCTATGGACTTATAAAGTCTTTTTGGCAAATTATAAGAAAGGACAACGTTCTTTAACCTTGCGTAAGCAACATTATCGAGCCAATAGGTACTCATATTCACAGAGTGGTTCCAGTATTGATCTGTTCTGTTGAAAGCCCTTGCAATATTAGTTACTCTATTATCCGGTGTCCACCTGTTATCATACTCCCACTGGAAGTAGTTCCCTGCCTCACCGCGTCTTTCATCATAAGTATTAAACCTTAAGTATTTCCCTTGTCCCTGGACAAGAACAGATAGGGTGAAATCTTTCCAGGTTGCATCCAGATTAATGCCATAGAAAACTTCAGGAGCGTCATAATTGTCAATTAATATCTTGTCATCACTGGTTATTTTACCATCGCCTGAAACGTCTTCAAAGATTACGTCACCCGGTATGGCCCCTGACCAATGAGGATAAGCATCAATTGCGGCCTGGTCGGCAAATATCCCTATTGAATTGTACATTAGCCCTGCCCCATAAGGATGCCCGGTAACAACCTGCCATGGCATTGATTTTGCAGGTTCATCCTGAAAGACAACTTTATTCCGGTTAAAGCTAATGTTCCCAGTCAGATTAAAACGCAAATCGGAATTTATACTTTTGTGTACCCCTGCATCAACTTCAAAACCTTGGTTATCAACACGGGCTATATTCTCATTTGGTAGTGTAAGTCCGGTAAAAAAAGGTACAGAAGCATCCCTTGGTGCAAGAATATTCTCTCTTTTGTTGTAGAAGTATTCTAAATTCAGGTGGAAGAGTTCTTTCATAAATTTTGATTCGAACCCGATGTTCCGGGTTGTCTGAGTTTCCCATGTAATGTTTGGATTGGCAACAGATGGCGGCCCAACAATAGTTTCAATATCAGAACCGGTACCAAATACCATTCCTGGACTCAAACTAAATTTATCCGAGTACTGGAATGGAGCCCCGGGATCCATCCCCATCACCCCATAGGATGCCCTCAGCTTAAAGTAGTTGATAAACGGGAGGTTGTTTTTCCAAAATTTTTCTTCCGATGCGCGCCATCCGAGCAAAAATCCCGGGAAATTACCCCAACGGCTTTCGGGTGGAAATTTAAGTGAACCGTCACGACGGAAGAGCACCTCGGCAAGGTATTTCTCTTTATAACTATAGGTAACACGGCCAATCAGTGATTTACGTGCATAAATATACATGTTGCCTGTTGTATTCTTATTCAAATCACCACCGGCATCCATTGTTTGGATCAGGTCGGAGACGTAATACTGGCGGAAACCGTAAAAACTATTATTGTTATTGGTGTACTGCTCGTAACCGGCATATAAGTTAATGTTGTGATCCCCTATTTTTTTTGCGTAGGTTAGGTTTATGTTACCGGTCTGGGAAATTGCACGCTGATAATCTTCCTCATTTTGTGGAGAGCTTAGCCCTCTTGGGGTTGGGGTTAGCGGCATATCTGTAATGAATCCGGTATCAGGGTCCCTTGTAGCTTGTGCCCAGTTTGGATAATACAAAATCCAAGGCTTATAAAATCTCTTGCTGTAATAGTTACTAACGTCATAATTAAAGTTTGCATTCACTGCAAGTCCTTTGAAGAAAGGAGGCGTTATGGTCACATTAAAAGTATTCTGTAACCTGTAAGTTTTCTGATCATTTTTACCACCGGCAAAAGTTGAAGTGACAACAGGGTTATCGCCTTTCTCAATGTCGGGACCTGGTAGGCCATTGGGCCAGAAAGACCAGCTTGTTGGAACAAGACGTGTTGATTGTCCGACAATATCATCAGCGCTCTTATACGGATAAAGACGGTTTGTCTGGATGGCTGCTACCTCGATCCCGGTTTTTAACCAGTCGTTGATTGGCAGATCTAATTTTGCACGGACATTGTACTGCTTATAGCTTGTTGAGGATTGCTTATACATTGACTCGTCGCCCTTAAAGCCAAGGGAGACATAATAGGTCATTCCTTTAAAGCCTCCATCGATGGTAAGGTTGTGTCTGGAAGTGGTAGTCCATTTTTTAATAAGTTCACCATACCAGTCGGTGTTCGGATGTTGCCATGGATCTGCGCCACTCTTATATAGGGCAATATCAGCATCGGAATAAGTCCGTGCCGCACCTTTGGAAACCTGATACTCTGAAACCATTGTGGCAAATTCTGCTGCATCGGTTACTTCAGGTATCACTGTAGGAGACATGAACCCCTGGTAAAAATTGTAGTTAAGCCTTGGCGCCCCAACCTCTCCTTTTTTGGTCGTAATTAGGATAACGCCGTTGGCAGCCTGAGCTCCATAGATAGCTGCGGAAGCATCTTTCAGAACTGAAAGGGAGGATATATCCATTGGGTCAATCTCGTCCATCGAGCGCCCCTGAACTCCATCAATAATTACCAGTGGCCCGGTATTACCTCCAAGGGTACTACGGCCACGAACCATGATTCTGGTTCCAAGATTGCCCGGTTCACCGTTTTGTTGTATAACCACAACTCCGGGAAGACGTCCTGAAATTGCACTCGAAGTTGATGCAGAGGGAATAGATTGGATACTGGAACCTGATATAGAGATTACTGATCCAACAACGTTTACACGTTTCTGAACGCCGTATCCGATCGCCACAACTTCTTCAATTCCAACGGTCTCATTGTCCATGGCGACATTGATTGTCGTTTTTCCGGCCACTGCAACTTCTTGTGTCTTCATCCCTATAAATGAGAACACCAATGTTGCACCAGGGGGAACATTTGACAGCGAATATTTACCATCACTATCGGTAATTATCCCTGTTGTTGTCCCTTTTATCACTACGGTAACGCCCGTCAATGGTGCACCAGAGGAGTCGGTTATTTTACCGGAAACGGATTTTTGTGCCTGGTTTACAAACTCTTTGTCAATATAGGGTTTGCTACTGTTAATTAATAAAGAGTTTACCGCGAAAGCCCGCGAAAAGGAAAGTAATAAGATAAAAATGGTAAAACACATCAGTTTACTCATTTTTAACAGGCCAATGTCATCCTTCAGCCCATAGGTTCTGTTTTTTTTCATAAATTTGTCATTTAGTGGATTTACTACATTCATTTTAGTTAATTCGACTGATCGACAGGGTAGGTAAAGCGATTACCTCCCTGTTTTTTTATAAATTCTTCATAGGCAAACTATTTAAGTTTATTAACATAAATTATTATTATTATTACCTGAAATCTAAACCGGTTTAGATTTTTTAATAAAAAAATTATCCAATAAATTTAGATAAAGAAATCTCTATACTAAGCTTGTATTCTTCCTTTTCTGTTAAATACACCAAACCATCACCTAAACCGGTTTAGTTAATTTAAAAAAATTTAGCAGGAGATTTAGACAAATAAATTTCTTAGATTAAGTTGGCATTCATCCTTCTTTATGGTAACCTTCATAAATTTAACGTATTCTTTAGTTTGGTTGACCCCAAATTTATGACTTTTTTTTAAATTTCCAAATCTAAACCGATTTAAATACTGAAGTAGTACATTTTTTAACTTGATCTATATCGAATTGGTTCACATAAAGCTTTAAGGTTTTCATTCGGGGTACCGGAAGGGATTTCACAACCTGCATTCACCAGATAAGGGTTCCCGACCAATTGATAATCCTCATTGATCTTTTTTCTTATCGATTCGGGAGTGCCCAAAAGTATTCCGTTAACCGGGTCGATATTTCCGGCAATGGCTACCTTTTTAGGGAGGATTGCCCGAACATCAGCCAAGTTTACCATGTGATCTACATCCAGAATATCAATATCTAAACTGGAGATTCCCGGAAGAAGATGAGCAATGTTACCGCAAATATGAAGCTTCACGTAGGCGCCCATCTCTTTTATAGCACGTATTAATTTCATCTCGCGAGGCAATATCAGGTTCTCATAAATGTCTGGGGACACCTGGCTTGCAATGGCATCCCCTATACCGATTGTATCTGCCCCGGCATCTATTTGCGCTTTGGCAAAGGCAATGCAGGTTTCGAGGCATCTATCCATGAGTTCGCAGGCAAAAGGTTCATCAATGATTAAACCCATCAGGAAATTGCTTACATCACGCAGCGTTGCTGCACTTGCTGCCGGACCTTCGATCCATCCAAGCACTGAATATTCATCGCCAAACTTCTCTTTGTATAACTTCACTGCATTTACCCTGTCAAGCATCCGTTCCGATTTTAAAGGGTCCGGTTCCAATAGCAGGCCCATATCATTGTTTTCACTTAACGGATGGGTACTTCGGGGAGGGGCGTCTTTTAAATATTTGACCTCACTTCCGAATCCGTGTGTTTCCCGGTAGGGATCAGAGATACAACTCAACTGATCAATCCCGAAATATTTTGCAGTTTCCTCATTGGATTTGACCAGGATCCTAAAATCAGATGCGAAGCAGGCATAATCTGATCCTATAAACTCAGCGGCAAATTGCATTAATATTGGGATCCGGGGAACAAAATCGACTTTTTTCCCCTCTAACATCCCAACATATCTTTCAAATGGTGTCATAGATTTATTTTATCTTCTGTCTGTCTTGGTGTAGATACACCTTATCTGTCAGAAATGTTTACTTATTTTTTATTTCCCATTTTTTGAATAACCAGTTTAAAGTACGAGAGGTATTGCTTACCTGTCCCTTTGAAGTAAGATCCTCTTCATTTAATAATTGTTGAATGGCGGCTATTATTTCAGGGCTATGATCATTGATTGCGTCGATGCTATTCAATGCAAAATTCTGGTCATCATTATCATAAGTTATTGTGTCTTGTAAAATACGGATATAAAATCCTCTTGCCAATTCTTTTTCACCCAGGCCATAGAGTGCTTCAGCTGCAAGCGTTGCCACCGCACCAGACTTATCCGCTGAAGCCACTTTAAGTGCAGAAATAGCAGGTCTGGCATCATTTTTAAGGATAAGTAAGCCTGTTACTCCCCAATATCGAATAGCGCTGTTTGGATCCTTCAAATATTTCAC
Organism: Prolixibacteraceae bacterium; assembly: GCA_023228025.1. Classification (GTDB taxonomy): domain Bacteria; phylum Bacteroidota; class Bacteroidia; order Bacteroidales; family Prolixibacteraceae; genus CAINVV01. The sequence goes on from JALOCD010000041.1 coordinate 21,982, forward strand.
AAAGGTATTAAGACTACTTTTTCCACCTAATGTGGCCAAATCAGCCGCTTTCATTAGTTCGTCAAACGGGCATTCCGGAGAACGCATATAGTCGTATATGGATTTATTTCCCATGAAATTATTATATTCTGTTTCTGGTATGAGACCGACATCCCGTATTTTTCTCATCCAGTCTGTTTCAGCTTTGCGCATTCGTTCCAGTATATCAGCATATTCCGGATTACCTGCCAGGTTCTTGATTTCCCAGGGATCCTTTTCTGAATCATAGAGCTCCTCAACTGGTTTTGTCTGAAAGAATCTACTCTGAACAGAATTAGTCTTTCCTTCTTTATATGCATTTTCCCATGATTGTGCAGATGGGGCCATATACAAATAATTAACATGCTGCATAGTAATACGAAATGGCATATAGTTTCTGATGTAGCGATACTCTTTGTCCCTCACCGCCCGCACTAAATCATAGCGTTCATCCATTCGTTGCCGCGACATGAAAGAATATTCGGGATCATTTGTTTTTTGTTTCCCCAGGAATGCATTCCCTTGCATATAATCAGGGATGGAAACACCTGCAATACTTAATAAAGTTGGAGCAAGATCAACAAAGTTAATCAACCGGACCACTTTTTCACCAGGTGCCTTTGCAGGAAACAATGACTTGTATTTCTCAGGAATTCGAATAATAAATGGTATTTGCGTACCTGTTTCATATACAAAGCGTTTACTACGAGGTAAAACGCCACCATTGTCACCGTAGTACATAACGATGGTGTTGTCAGCCTCTCCATTTTCATTAAGTTCTTTGAGCAACGCACCAACCTCAGCATCCATGTCTTCCACTTTATCATAGTATTGCGCCCAGTCGTGTCTCATTTCAGGTGTATCAGGAGAATAAGGCGGCAAAGTTACTTTAGCGGGATCATGCCTCAAATTCTTTGTTGGTATTTGCTTGTGTATACTGCTTTCGTGGCTAGTGCCAAGATTGAAAACTGCAAAAAATGGTTTCCCTTCAGGTCTGTTTTTATAATGTGCCTTATTGCTGCTTTCGTCCCATATTTCTGAAGCATTAATACCAGAAGTATTATAATCCGTTTTAGAATTATTGGTACAATAGTACCCAGCCTGGCGCAGGTATTCAGGATAAGTATGCACATCCGCTGATTTGGAATAGCTACTTCTCATATTTTCATGACCATTCGAGGAAGAATATACTCCAGTAATAATTGTATTTCTCGAGGGAGCACAAACGGCATTGGGACAATAAGCATGTGTATATAAAAATCCTTCACCAGCTAATTTATCAATATTGGGAGTAGTGGCGAACGAGTTGCCATAACATCCTGTAAAATATGCACTATTATCCTCACTGACAATCCAAAGAATATTTGGCAATTTAACTTGAATTTGAGACTTACAGGATGGTACTGTAAAAGTTGAGATCATAGCCAATCCCAGAGTGGTCCAGTGTTTCTTTGGTTTAAATTCCATAGTTCTTATATTAAACAATAGTTCGTTTTTAATACTCGAATAATATGATTTAAATGCTTTATTTCATTCTATATCCACAACTGTTCTATTTCCTCAAGTGACTTACCCTTCGTTTCCGGAACGTACAACCAGGCAAACAGCCATTGCAAAAAGGACATCACCGCGAGAAACAGAAATGTTGTTGCGCCGCCAACCAACTCAAGAAAGTAGGGGAACAGCAGCACGACCAAAAAATTGAACACCCACTGGGTAAAAGAGGCAAAGGCAACGGCAGTACCGCGTATTTTATTCGGGAATATTTCAGATACAAGTGTCCAGAAGACGGGCCCGATGCAGGCGGAGAAAAATGCGCAAAACGACATGATACAAACCAAAGTAAACAAAGCTCCAAGGTTAAAGTAAAATGACAAAGCCAACATTACCAATGTTACTGCCATGCCCATGGAACCGATCAAATAAAGCCTGCGGCGGCCTACTTTATCGATAAGCGCTATCGCAACAAAAGTAAACAAGCCATTGACAAGACCTATCAAGGAGGTTTGAAGCAGGGCATTCTTAATCTCGATCCCTGCTGCTATCAATATTTTAGGGGCATAATCAATCACCGTATTTATGCCACTTACCTGTACAAGCACAGCCAAAAAGAACCCAACCATCAATACCTTCCGGTACGACGGTTTAATCAATTCTCTGAGGGTTACCTTTGCCGAATTATCTTTTAACGATTCGGATATTTCCCTAATCTCGACCCGGGCCAATGCTGTGCCCCCGATCCGGGTAAGCACTTCCATCGATTTTTCCCGGAATCCTGCTTTGTATAACCATCGCGGGCTTTCAGGAATAAAAAACAAACCGGTAAAAAACAGCACCGAAGGAATAATGCCTGTGGCAAACATCCAACGCCAATTGTTGGCCACATCATGCAACCAAAAATTAATTGCATAGGAGATAATAATGCCCATGACAATCGTAAGCTGATAAATTGCCACAAGCATTCCCCTTTTGTTTGGAGGGGATACTTCGGCCACATACATGGGTGAAAGCACTGATGCCGCACCAACGGCCAGACCTCCGAATAACCGGGCCAAAATAAAGGTAAATGAACTTGAAGCCAGGGCTGTGGCAGCGCACGAAAGGGCGAAAAACAAGGCAACAACGATAAGAATTTTTTTGCGGCCATACCTGTCTGTTAAAACTCCGGAACCGAAAGCCCCAATGATCGCGCCTACCAACAATGAACTGACCCCCCAACCCAGTTGCAGCTCGTTCCATTCAAAATAGGGCTGTATGAACGGCACTGCACCGGAAATGATGGCAATATCGAAACCAAACATTAAACCTCCAAATGTTGCAACGAGGCATATAAAATAAAGATAATAAGTAGGTTTAATTTTCATATGTTTATATTTTGTTTTTAATTGCCATATGGAACTCGCCGATAATCATGTGCCTGTGTGTGGGCCTATCTCTCATGGCTCGTTTCATTTAACCGGCTCGAAATCTGATTTTTCCACCCATGGAGTTTCAATTTGTTCCCCTTTCATAAAACGGTTGTAAAAATTACTTACAGCACCTGCATAGGGATAATTATCAAAAACAGTTCCGTTGCCAAACATTCTGGGATCTCCCTGAGATTTAAGCTCTTCTGTCATTTGTTTCTCCATTTGGCTAATTAGTTGCAAATAGCGATCATCTCCGGCAAGGTTGGTCATGCAAAGCGGGTCCTTTCGGATGTCGTAAAATTCAATTGGCGGTCGTTTATCAAAACTATACTTCCAGAAGAAGTCGGTTTTTCCCTGACGCCGCATGTTTAATATGAACGATTTTGTGGGACTACCATCACAATTGAGGTAACCAGTCTCCGGATTACAGGCAGGCCAACGTTCGGGTTCGAAATTTCTTAGCATGATAAATCCATCTTTTACGATCCCTCTGATGGGATATCCCTGATCGTTGGGACGTCCCACGTCGTGTCGCTCTTTCCCAATTAAAACATGGTCGTAGGTTTTTGATACTGTATTGTCTTTTTCGGAAAACAAGATATCGGTCAAACTCCTGCCAGGTGTAGATCGCATCCCCGATTTTGCCCAGTCGATTCCGGCCAGTTCAGCAAAAGTAGGGGCAAAATCGATAAACCTAACCATATCATTTACAACTCTTCCCGACTTATTGATCCCTTTTTTCCACATCATTGCCAGCGGAAGGTGATTTGACATCTCATATTCCTGGCCCTTTATCCCGGGGAAAGGCATTCCGTTATCAGAGGTTACAACAATTAATGTATTCTCCAGCTGCCCGCTTTTAGCAAGAATATCGAGTATCTTACCCAACTCACTGTCAAAATATTCGACCTCAAAAGCATAATCTAAAATGTCTGTCCGGATGGTATCATTATCAGGCCAAAAGGTGGGAACTTTATCTATTTCTGTTAAATTCTTGTGACCCTTTTTAATTCCGGCACCATATTCGTATGCCCGGTGAGGCTCATGTCCTCCATACCAAAAAAACCAGGGTTTCCCATTGTTTTCGGTCAAAAAGGCACTGAAATTTGCCGAGTAATCAGTCGGTGAAATAAATTCGGCCGGTGGCACTTTTTTCAATTGGTTATAACTCTTACCCGTTAATTTTCTTGGTTCGCCATTTATCTTTCCAGGATCACCAGGCGCCCATCCTTTGCCTGTAAAACCGACATTGTAACCGTTTTCATCCAAGGACTCGACGATACTTTTAAATTCGGATGGAAAATACGGCGAATGATTCGCGGCTTCTTTGAGCTTCCACGACTTACGCCCTGTGAGAATGCTTGCTCTTGAAGGAGAACACTTGGCATTGCAGGTGTAGGCATTCGTAAAAAGAACACCCTCCTTCGCTACCCTGTCGAAAGCCGGAGTTTTTACCCATTTACAGCCATAAGCACTCAAATAGGGAAACGAAGCATCATCGGCTATGCAAAAAAGGATATTTGGACGGGAAGTTGTTCCAATCGACGAAGCTTTGGCTGCCAATTCGCCGGAGAAAGCTGCTCCAAATAAAATCGGAATTAATGCAAGTGAGTTTTTCATAACTAATCCTTAAATATACTGTAAATGATAAAATCTTATTTTAAAACCTCATATTTATAGAAGAGGTAATCGCCCGCATTTTTAATATTAAATTCAATAATTCCCTTATTATCAACAGTTATTTTATTTGTTTCCCCGGTTTTTAGATTTTGGAACTGTACTTTTCTATCATCTAAAAATTTGATGGTTCTTCCCCTATTGGATACACAAACCCATTATACATATCAAAACGGTATTCTTTATAGATTTGAATAAGCTCTTTAACTTTTTTCCTTGCATTTTCAGACAACAAATGGGTTTCCTGGAAAAATAGGGGTGTCGCCATTAACGTAATTGCCAGGCAATAATCATCCTCCTGTGTGATAAAGATTTTCTCATGGTCGTTTCATCCGTGTTTGTGTTGTTAGTTCAAAACTGTAATTGTTCTGGTGATTTTAATGTCATCCGAAGCCGCGCCTATCTGCAATTCAAATTCGCCGGGTTCTACAACCTTTTTCATACTTTGATTATATAAAGACAATTCATTGACGGGTAATGTCAAACGAACAGTTCTTATTTCGCCGGCTTTGACCAATACTTTGCTGAATGCTTTCAACTGCTTTACAGGAGTAACTACAGAACTTACCACATCACGAACATAAAGTTGTACAACTTCTTTACCGTCTATAATTCCCTTATTCTGAATTTTGACATCAATGGTAATGATGTCATCGGCTTTGACTTTATCTTTGTCAATAACCGCATCCAAATAATTGAAAGTAGTATAGCTAAGTCCATAACCAAAACTCCAGAGTGGACCAGGACTACTAAAAACATAATCGTGACCTGGTTTATCAATACTTCCAGGTTGCTTATAGAATCCTTTATCAGTAGGCCGGTAATTGTAATAACAGGGTAAATGTCCTGCCGATTGCGGAAACGAAACATTTAGCCTGCCCGAAGGATTAACTTTTCCAAATAACACATCTGCTAAAGCATTTCCTTGCTGTTCGCCACCATACCATTGTACCAAAACAGCATTTGCATTTTCTTTGACCCATGGGATAGCCAGTGGTTTACCTGCTACAAGTACAACTATTATTGGCTTACCGGTTGCCTTAATCTCTTTGATTAAATCCTCCTGCACTCCGGGTAGCCTGACATCACTAAGGTCGAAACCTTCGCCACTGGTAACATTTTTGTTGTCTGTGAAGGTGCCGCTTTCGGTGCCAACCACAATTATTGTAATATCACTCTTTTTAGCTGCGGCAATTGCCTCCTGGAATCCGTTTTTACTTTGGCTCCAGACTTCACAACCTTTGGCATAATTAATGTTAACCCTGTCGCCAACAATGTTCTTTAATCCTTGAAATGGAGTAATACCTTGTTCTGTTTTGCGGCTCCAGGAATAATCGCCTGGTTGAAACTGATCGGCATTTGGCCCGATCAAAGCGATGGATTTATATTTATCAACAGAAAGCGGGAGAATGGAATTATCATTCTTTAACATTACAATACTTTCATCGGCAATTTCTTTGGCTAACGCTATGCTTTCGTTGGAATGAATAACCGTATTTATATCAATTCCTGCATCTACAGGATTATCAAACAATCCACTTGCAAATTTTACGTACAAAATACGGCTTACAGCCTGGTTAATGTACTTAATATCTATCTGTTTTTCCAGCGCCATTTTTTCCAATTCGAGATAACAAGTGCTTGCCGCCTCCAGGTCAATACCTGCTTCAATTGCTTGTTTAGCCGCATCTCCATTGGTTGCAGCCGTATGATGAAAACTTTTAAGTCTTATAACGGATCCCCAGTCAGAATATACATAACCTTTAAAACCTAATTCATTGCGCAGTAAATCGGTAAGATAATACCGAGAACCTGCAATGGGTACATCATCATAAGAGCTATAACAATTCATTATTGAAAGGGGGTTTGTTTCTTTTATTACTCTTTCAAAAGGATACAAATAGATAGACCGCAATTCCCTTTCACCACCACTTATGGAAGCCAAATTTAGTCCGCCAGTAGGACTGCCATGCGCAATAAAATGTTTAGGTGTGCATATAATGCCATTTTTTTGTGCTGTTTTAACATACGCAATACCCATTGTGCCAATCAAGAAGGGATCCTCACCATAGGTCTCTTCGACCCGTCCCCAGCGTAACTCCCGGGCTATATCCAAATCAGGCGCATTAACCTGTTTGATGTTCATCGCATTTAGATCTTTAGAAACCAGCTCTACCATACTGGCCACCAAATCAGGATTAAAAGTACTTCCCTGCGCGATGGCCTGAGGAAAAATGGTACAATTCCCTTGATAAGCGCCATGCAATGCCTCGGTACAAATTAATATAGGAATTCCCCAATGGGTTTCCTTCTTCAGATATTTTTGAATCTTAGAATGAAGACTAGTCGCATCACTGGCGTTTAAACGGGCATTCATAACGCAACCATAACTCTCTCCCTTGAATGCTTCATTTCCTGAAACATCTTTCATGTGTTGCATTTGCAGGATTTTTTCATGCAACGACATTCTTCCCAATAAATCCTGCACTCGTTGTTCAACAGGAATTTTGGGGTTCAGATAAGGCATTAAAGTTACTTTTTGTGCAAAAGCACTTTCAATACTAATTAAATAGAAAAGGACGATTAATATTTGTTTCATAATTTTAGTGTTAATGTTTTATTTCTTATCCACCCAGATTGGACTTGACCAGGCCATCTCCCTGTCCGTCTGTGTTATCCTGATATAGTACCTTTCTCCATGCCCTCTGCCCCATGCCCTCTGCCCTCTGCTACTCGTACCTCAGTGCCTCCACCGGATTTCTCGTTGCCGCCTTCCAGCTTTGCCAACTTACTGTCAGCAGCGCAATTCCCAGGGCTAGCAAACCTGACAAGGCGAAAATCCACCAGCTTAGTTCAGTTTTATATGCAAAGTTTTCGAGCCATTTATTCATTGCATAATACGCAATAGGCGTGGCAATTACAAAAGCGATGGCTACCCATTTCACAAAGTCGCGGTTAAGCATGATCAGAACTTCGGCAATTGTAGCGCCGTTTACCTTACGGATACTAATCTCTTTGTTACGTTGTCTTGCAATGTGCAGCGCCATGGCAAAAAGTCCGATAGCAGCAATTAAAATAGCCAGAGTGGAAAAAAGCATTATAAATTGTTTTAATCGGACTTCCTTTTGATATTGGGTTTCGAACTTCTTATCAAGAAAGGAATAGTGATAGGGTGCATCGGGGTACGACTCTTTCCACTGCTTTTCGATAAATGCAAGGGTTTCAGGAATATTACCGGACTTCACCCTTACTGAAACAAAGTTGTGGTACTGGTTGAACAGAATGGCAAACGGACGGATGGTTTTGTAGTACGATTCGAAATGGACATCTTTCACCACACCCACCACGCTCAACCGGTTAAGCTGTTCTTTGTCCGATCGTATCTTGCTATAGAAAACAACCGATCCTACGGCATCGATCAATCCAAGGCTTTTGGCTGCCGACTCGCTCAGGATCACCGATTGCTTATCATCGTAAATTTTACTGAAATCGCGCCCGGCAATCAGTTGAAGCCCTATGGTTTCAACAAAATCGTAGCTGCAATGATAAGGAATGACCAAGTGGTATGCCATCTCCCCCTCTTTCTTCATGTAAAGGGGAGTATTAGAATCGCCATCGCCGGGAACCGAATGCGAAGTAGTTACCGATGCGACCGAACCATTGTCGAGGAGCTTTGTTTTGAAGTTGTCGAAGTTCTTTCGCAATCCCCAAACCGGTGCATCTAAAACTACAACATGCTCCTGATCGTAACCGGGATTCTTTTGCAACAAATAATCGAGCTGTTGCGACACCAATACTGATACCGAAATCAGAATTATGGCAATAGCAAATTGTGTGGTTACAATGATCTGCCGAAAATTGTTTTTGTTGTTCAGGTTGAAAATCGCATTCTTCATCAACGCCATGCTGTTTACCGACATCAGTTTTGCCGCTGCATAAGCGCCTCCCCCAAAACCGGTAACAGCAATCATTGTCATTACGAAAAGATAGAACGAAGGCATTGAAATAATGCTCAGCCCCTTAATTCCAGGAGAAATGGATTCGAGCATCGGATAACAAAAGAGAAACGTAATAAGCGCCAGGACCATTGATATCATCACAACGCCCATCGATTCAGCAATAAAACCGTTAAAAATGGCAGATTTCCCGGCTCCCGAAATTTTGCGTAAAGCAATCTCTTTTGCTCTTCCGAAATTGTTTACGGTAAAAAGGTTGATGTAATTCAGAAAAGCCACAACCCAAACCAGTAAGGCTGCTCCTATAGAAATGTAAAGGTTGCGAACGTTATTGTTTGGTTTCAACTCGCTTTCGAAATTTGAATGAAGATGGATGCTGGTAATCGGTTGCAACAAGAGATGCCAGTAATCACGACCGCTGGTTTTTTCTGTGGCAAACCCCTTGTTGTATCCTTTGTTGATGTACTTCTCGACCAATAATCCCAACTTGCTTTCCACTACTTTGGGATTGGCATTGGGAGTAAGCATTGCATAGGTGTAGAAGGCATTGTTTAGCCAATGATCGGTTTTGTTATCTGGATCGCCACTGCTCGAAAAAAGAATGTCGAAGTCAAAATGGGTTTGTTCTTTGATGGGTTTGCAGATACCGGCAACCTGGTAGGGACGGTAGTTTCCCCACAATTTCAAAAAGAGTGGTTTCCCGCATACCTGACCTTTCTGAAAAGCTTCATTCCCAAAATAACGAACGGCAGTTTCTTCGGTAATCACGATTTGATTGGGGCTCTTCAATGCATTCTTTGGATCGCCTTCGATCATTTGAACCCGGAAGAGATCGAAGAAATTGGAATCGGCCTCTAAAACCAACTTTTCGTTAAAGGCAACCGTTCCGCTGGGATGGTTTTCGTTTTTCACCGATATGTTGGACCACGGCCAGATCCTTGTGGCTTTTTCCACTTCAGGGATTTCGCTCACCAAAGTTTTGGCAAGTGGTGGCGCAGCCTTTGATGAACTGTAATCGATACCGCTCATGTTGATGTTTGCGACCACACGGTACAACCGTTCATTTCCATCGAGCCACCGGTCGTACGAACGTTCGTTTACGGTGTAGGAAAAAACAAACAATGCACACACAAAGGCAACCATAAGCCCCAGCACATTTACCGCAGTGGTAAACTTATTTTTTAACAAACTGCGACCTGCAAATTTCAAAAGCAATTTCAACATTATCTTCGTTTTTTAGAATTATTCATACCTCAGCGCCTCCACCACCTTCATCTTTACCTCTTCGGTAATTACCTGGCCATCGAACAGGTTTATCACCCGGTGTGCAAATTCTGAGTCGTGCATGGAGTGGGTCACCATTACGATGGTGGTTCCTTCCCGGTTAAGTTCGGTCAAAAGGTTCATCACTTCCAACCCGTTCTTCGAGTCAAGGTTACCGGTTGGCTCATCCGCCAGGATCAGCTTGGGATTGGCAACCACGGCACGCGCGATGGCCACACGCTGCTGCTGACCACCCGACAATTGCTGTGGGAAATGTTTCTTCCTGTGACTGATTTTCATCCGTTCCAATACTTTCTCGACTATCTCCTTACGCTCTTTGGCACTTAATTTTAGGTAAATAAGCGGAAGCTCGACGTTTTCGTAGACATTGAGCTCGTCGATCAGGTTAAAACTCTGAAAAACGAAACCAATATTGCCTTTTCGGAGCAAAGTCCGGTTGCGTTCCTTAAACCCGCCGACTTCGTGGCCATCGAAATAATACTCGCCGGAGGTGGGGTTGTCTAACAAGCCGATGATGTTCAGCAAAGTTGATTTGCCACAGCCCGAAGGCCCCATGATGGCCACAAATTCACCCTTTTGAATGTACAGGTTCACCTCGTTCAACGCACTAGTCTCGATCTCTTCCGTCCGAAAAACTTTGTTTAGATTTACTGTTTTTATCATGATACTAAAATTGCACAGAGCATGGGGCAGAGGGCATAGACTACTAGTGTCCCAAACTCTGATTTATTAATATATAAGTTTATTGTTTTTAGCATAGGGCATAGGGTATGGGGCGTAGAGTATAGTAGGGCATGGAGAATGGAGTTGAATTAAGCAATGAACCTGTTGCTTCACGCTCAAGCAACTTACAATAACCAATAAATGCTTGTACAGAGCGTTTCCTATGTTCTCTGCTCCATGCTCCATGCTCTCTGCTCTCTGCTCTCTGCTCCATGCTCCATGCTTTATAAGATATGCTCATTGATTACTATTTAGAAGTGATTTTCTGAAATTGGTTATTTTTCTGCTCAGGGTATCTAAGTCGTTTAATAGCTGATCTAATTTATTTTTATCTATAAATTTTCTTCTATGGGCTACACACGAAATGTTGGCTGTTTCAAAAATAGTTCTATGTGCTATATTTAGGAAATTAGCAAAGTCCTTTGATGAAAAGGATCCTGATCCTTCAGCAATGTTGTTTGAGATACTGAAAGAGGCGGCTCTCAACTGCTCAGCAACCCTGTAGCTCTTAGAATCAACCAATGCGTCAGCCAAATCAAAGAATTGATCATTCAAAACAATAGAATCCTTCCATATATCCAAATCCATAAACCTAAATTGTGCCATGACATCAACTTTATAAGTTTAACATACTACAAGTTACAGAAAAATATATAATTCTCCCTGCTCTCTGCTCTCTGCTCTCTGCTCTCTGCTCTCTGCTCTCTGCCCCACGCTCCCTGCTATTTGAAGGTGATCCGCTCGTTCGTCCCGAACATCTCATACCCTGAGGTGATTACTTTTTCGCCGGCTTTCAGCCCTTCCAGTACTTCATAATACTGCGGGTTCTGCTTGCCTATTTTGATCGGTCGTTTGATTGCTTCTGTTCCTGCAGCGTTCAATACAAATATCCATTGACCGCCGGTACTCTGGAAAAAGCCGCCGCGCGGAATCATCAAAGCCTTTTGCGACTCGCCCAATTCAAGTTTGACATGGTAGGTCTGGCCGGTTCTTATATTTTCAGGTTTCGATCCTTCGAAGATCAGATCAATTTTAAACTGCCCCTCACGTACATCGGGATAGACCTTTTTCACTGCAAGGTTGAAATTGGCGCTGTTGCGTTCAAGCGAAGCCGAAAGTCCTCGTACCACCCTGTCGATGTAATGTTCGTCGATTTTGGCGCTTACCTTGAAATTGTCAAGAACATTAATCTGGCCAATGCGCTGACCTCCGTTGATCGATTGCCCTATTTCGGCATCCAGCATGCCCAGTTGACCGTCGACAGGAGCCTTTACATTCAGGTCACCCAGACGTTCGTGAACCAGATCGAGCATTTGCCGCATCTTCCCGAGGTCCCTTTCGAGGGTAATCATGGAAGTAGTCCGGAGCAGGGAATCATTTCTGACTTTCAGCTTATTGATGGTCAGCAGATTGACTTCGTATTCGTAATCTTCTTTTGACTGTAGATAATCCTCCTTCGAAATGAGCTCCTCTTTGTAAAGTGTTTCGTACTGATTAAAGGTCCGTTTTTTGCGGGTAACCTTGAATTCACTGTCGAGAATATTCCGTTTTGACTGGATCAATTCCGACTCGAAACTGATCCTGGTACTGCGCAGGTAATTTTCTTTTTCGGCGAGTGCGGCCTCACTGTTCAGGATGGTTTGGTACAACTGGCGATTCCCCAGACGCAGGATGACATCTCCCTTTTTTACCATTGCACCCTCTTCTATCATTCGTTCTTCGACTGTTCCTCCTTCGACCGCATCCAGAAAAATGGTTGTGATCGGCTCCACCTGACCGATTACCGTGATGTAATCGTTGAATATTCCATCCTCCGCACTACCGATGGTCAGTTGATCCTTTTCCGCACGGAAAACTGAAGTGTGATCCCCAAATACCAGCTTAAAAATCAAAAAGGCTATCAGTAA
>JALOCD010000163.1 GCA_023228025.1 Prolixibacteraceae bacterium
TGTGAAAAAGACCAGGGAAATCATCAGACCCGGAAGAAGTGAACCCAGAAAGATGAAACCAAAACGACCTTACTCGATGAACTACAAACGATTATAAATAAACGTTAACTAAACGACATTGAATTACGAATTACGGATAGTGGACAAACTTAGCTTTTTTTGGATGTTAGTGACAGGATTTTGGTATTTTTGTTAGTGGGATGAATCAAAACACGGGTGATATTTGAATCAAAGAGAAGCATAATGGATATTTTCAAAAAACCACTAACCTACCGGGAAGCCTATGCAAAAGCGACCGATCTTTGCAGCAGGTCGGAAAAGTGCGTCTTTGATCTGGAGCTGAAGTGTCGGGAATGGCAATTGTCGGCAGAGGAGAGCTCGAAAGTGATAGCCATATTGGTAAGGGAGCGATTCATTGATCATGAGCGATATGCCACAAGTTTTGTTAACGACAAGTTCAGGTTCAATAAGTGGGGGAAGATCAAGTTGGCCTACGCCTTGCGTCAAAAGCATATTGAGGATAAATTCATTCAGAAGGCCTTGTCAAACCTCCCGGAGGATGCCTACCACAAAATTTTGCACGACCTGCTTTCCGCGAAAGCGAAGACAATCAGGGATAATGATGGCTATGCCCGTTTGGGAAAGTTGCTGGCATTTGCACAAAGCAGAGGGTTTGAAGCTGACTTGACATTGAAGCTTATAGATGATAGAATGTGAATTTGAGCACTGAGAAGATGAGAGGGTGAGAAGAAGGGGAAATGGGCAGGAGTCCTATCTTCTCACTATCTCATTTTCTCACCCTCTCATCTTCTCATCTTCTCATCTTCTCATCTTCTCATCTTCTCATTTTCCCCATTTTTATTCCCTATCTTTGCCATCAGTATAAAATTTAACCGCAACAGCAATGATTTTGAAGGAGCAACTCAAAGAGCTTGTTGAGCGCCGGGATGCGCTGAGGAGGTATCTTTGACATCGATAGCAAACTAATCCGTGTAGAAGAGGAGGAGCTTAAAACCCAGGATCCGGATTTCTGGAGCAATCCCAAAGAGGCAGAAGCCCATATGCGGTTGATTCGTACCATCAAACAGTGGACGGATAGTTTCCGGACAGTGGATAACCTGGTTGAAGAGTTGCAGGTTATTTTCGAATTCAGCGAGGCAGGAGAGGCCACCGAAGAGGAGGTGGAGTTGCATTTTGCTGAAGCCCGCACAGCCGTAGAAGATCTGGAAACCAGAAATATGCTCAGACGCGAAGAGGATCGCCTTGGTGCCGTTCTGAAAATCAATGCCGGGGCAGGAGGAACAGAATCAAACGACTGGGCCGATATGCTGATGCGAATGTACCTTCGCTGGGCCGAAAAGCACAAATATACCGTCAGAGAGGCCAGTTTTGTAGCGGGGGAGGATGCCGGTGTGAAAAGTGTGACATTGGAAATTGAGGGGGACTTTGCATACGGCTATCTCAAGAGTGAAAACGGGGTGCACCGCCTGGTTCGCATCTCTCCTTTTAATGCGCAGGGGAAAAGGCAGACCTCTTTTACCTCAGTTTTCGTTTCTCCGCTTGTGGATGACACCATCGAGATTGAGGTAAATCCGGGGGATATCTCGTGGGATACTTTCCGGTCGGGTGGGGCTGGCGGACAAAATGTCAACAAAGTAGAAACCGGTGTTAGGCTGAAACATGCCCCATCTGGTATTATCATCGAGAATACAGAATCCCGTTCGCAACTGCAGAACAAGGAGAACGCCATCCGATTGCTGAAATCGCAGTTGTATGCCCAGGAGCTGCAACGCCGAATGGAGGCACAAACCAAACTCGAAGCAACCAAGATGAAGATCGAGTGGGGCTCTCAGATTCGTTCCTACGTGATGCAACCATACAAACTGGTGAAAGACAACCGCACCGACTTCGAGACCTCTAATGTGCAGGCCGTGATGGACGGGGATATTGACGGGTTTATCAAGGCCTTTTTGATGGAATTTTCAGAGAGCCAGAAGGAATAAAAATATTAAACAGAAAACCCGCCACGGCGGGTTTTCTGTTTAATATTTTTAGATAGATTTGTAGGAGTTCAATCGATTGCACTGAATTCTTTCTACTAACAATTAATACGTAACTTATGGAGAACAACTTCCAGGATTCCCGCAGGGGTTTTATTAAAAAATCTGCCTCTGCAACCGCATTGCTATCTTTCCCAACCATTATTCCATCTCAGGTTTTTGGGGCCAACGACCGGATCAACGCCGCCGTTTTGGGTGTGAACGGAAGAGGCAAAAGTCACATTGAAGGATTGATGGAACAGCCCAATGTTCAAATCACAACTTTTGTCGATCCCGATCTTATTGTTGCCAACCAGCGCGCCAAAGAATTTGAGACCAAATACGGGAAAACGGTGAAGGTCGTTCAGGATATGCGCAAGGCATTCGATGACAAGGATATTGACGTTGTAACAGTTGCCACTCCCAACCATTGGCATACCCTTGCCACCATCTGGGCATGTCAGGCAGGGAAAGATGTCTATGTGGAAAAACCCGGATCACACAATATTTGGGAAGGACGGAAAATGGTAGAAGCTGCCCACAAATACAACCGTGTTGTGCAGCATGGCGTCCAGCTTCGTAGCTCTGTTGCCATCAATGAAGCCATCAAACTTCTGCGTGATGGTTACATCGGCAATGTTTACATGGCCAGGGGATTGGTTTTCAGAAATAGGCCTGATATTGGAAACAAACCCAATGAACCGGTACCTGAAGGTTTGGATTACGACATCTGGACGGGCCCTGCCCCAAAACGGCCCTTTACCAGGAACATCGTTCATTACAATTGGCACTGGCACTGGGATTATGGCAATGGCGATGTCGGGAACCAGGGTATTCACGAAACAGACCTCTGCATGTGGGGATTGAATGTGGGTTTACCTAACAAAATAACAGCCATGGGCGGAAAATTTCTTTTCAATGATTGTAAAGAGACCCCCGAAGTGCTGTCGTCTGTTTACCATTATCCGGATGAGAAAAAGATCATTCAGTTTGAGGTGCGTCCATGGTACACCAATGCAGAGGATGGTTCATCGGTAGGCAATATCTTTTACGGTGATAAGGGATACATGGTAATCAAAGGTTACGACACCTACGAAACTTATCTTGGGAACAAAAAAGAGCCCGGAAAGAAAGGCAAGGAGGGTGGCGACCACTTTAAAAACTTCATCGAAGCTGTAAGGGCGCATGATCCAAAAATGGTGAATGCCCCGGTTGAGAGTGCGCATCTTTCCTCAGCTCTGGCGCACTTGGGCAACATCGCGTACCGGACGGGCAGGGTACTGACTTTTGATCCTAAAACGGAGAAATTTGTCAACGATCCGGAGGCCGATAAATACCTGAGCCGTAATTATAGGGCGCCGTTTATCGTTCCTGATAAGGTATAGTATTCCTAACACCTTCAAGGTTTCTAAAACCTTGAAGGTGTTAGTTGAAAGGAGTTCTTGGGACTCCTTTTTTTTGTCCGTTTTGATTACTTAAGCTAGGTTATTTATTGTTGTAACATATTATATTAATGTTTTTTATATATTTGATGTTAGGTATTGATCAAACAATGAATGATGATGGATAGCCATTTTGAACCCGAAGCAGAAGAAAGGATCAGAGCATTGGAAAGTCAGGTTTCCAAGCTGCAAGAGAAAAACTATTTCCTTGAAAACGAACTGAAAGCTGTTGATGCAGAGAGGACCAAGTACCAGATGATTGCGGATTTCGCCCAGGATTGGGAGATGTGGATCGATCCCAAAGCCAATTTTGTCTGGATTTCCCCATCCAGCAACGATCTGACAGGCTACACCCCCGATGAATATTTCAAAAATCCGGGTTTGTTTTATGAACTTATCTACAATGAAGATGAACAAAAGGTTCGCCACTGTATCCACGATTCAATCACTTTTATGCAGATTGGTCAGTCGGTCGAATTCAGGATTCTTACCAAAACCAAACAGTTGCGGTGGTGCGAGATGAACAGCAAGGCTGTTTTTGACAAACGGGGGCTCTACCTCGGTCAGCGCTGCTCTATTAGGGATATCACAAGGCTAAAAAGCGCTCTTGGCCACATTCGCGAAATCACCGACACACACACGCTGGAGATGAAAGCCAGGCAGCGTTACCGGGACGAAATGGCTGGAAAGGACAGGGAATTGGTCTCCTCATTGATCATGATTGCCCAGAAAAATGAGCTGGTCTCTTATATAAGAAAGAACCTCACGGTCATCAGGACTACCCTGCCGGTGCCAATGCAGCAAAAAGTAACGGCAATGCTGGAGAAAATTGAGGTACACCAGCGATTGCAACTAATTAATTGGGAGGATTTTAAATATCATTTTGAGAAAGTTCACCAGGGATTCTTCAGCCGGTTGAAGAAACGATTTCCAAAGTTAACCATCAAAGACCAAAGGTTGTGCGCTTATTTACACCTTGGTTTATCGACCAAAGAGCTGGCCGCCATCCTCAATATCACCAATGAAAGCGCCGAAATTGGCAGAATAAGGCTGCGCAAAAAACTCGGATTGACACGCACTCAAAACCTGAACACCTTCTTTCATGAGGTATAAGTATCAGGATAGCAAAAATGGTGATGATTTTGATAGGTTATAATTTGTTTAAAATAAATTAGATACATTTATTTGTAATGTTATTGTTATTTTTGTTAGGTTAATATACGTCATATTTTTACCGGGATGAAAACTAATACGCTTTCTTTGCCGGATAACTCAAAACTTTATCTGATGAATGGATCTGCTTATCGTAAACTGACCGATGATGAGATTGGCCAGTTAATTGTCCAGGGATGTTATTGTGAAGACTGGAACCAGATTGAGGTAGTGTCCAATTTTCTTCCTGATAATGTCAGGTTTACGAAGTTCTCAGGCAACAACAAACTGGGAAGATTTGACGAGGAAATTACCCTTTTTGGCGGGGTTAAGATGAAGACCGGCATCATACACGCCCACATCCACAACTGTGTGATAGATGACAATGCCATGATCAGCAGTGTCAAGAGTTATATTGCCAACTATTCTATTGGCAAGCATGTCATTATTCACAACCTGAACCAGTTGGCCGTCGAGGGTACTACCTCGTTTGGGAATGGCATCAGGGTTAAGGTCATCAATGAATCGGGCGGGCGCGAAATACCTATCTATGACCATCTTTCGGCGCATGTTGCCTACATTCTTGCGCTCTACCGTCACCGGATGAGCGCCGTGAATGAGATAGAGCGTCTGATCTCGAATTATGTGGATTTTATCTCCTCATCGGTTGGTACAGTATCCGATGGTGTTAAGATGATCAACTGCGGAACGCTCAGGAACGTGAAAATTGGTCCCGGTGCGGTACTGGAGGGCGTTGCAAAACTCGACAACGGAAGTATTAACAGCACTTTGGCCGATCCTGTTACTTTTGGGCAGGGGGTTATCCTCGAGAATTTTATCGTATGCTCAGGAACGAAAATCACTGATACCACACTGGTCTCCAACTGTTTTATCGGACAGGGATGTATTCTTGATAAACACTATTCTGCGGTTGAATCAGTCTTTTTTGCCATGGCAAAAAAGACTGATTCAAC
>JALOCD010000042.1 GCA_023228025.1 Prolixibacteraceae bacterium
AAGGCCGAACCTCAGGAGATCATCACCAACGATAACCTGAATGCAAGGGTTGATGCGCAGGTCTATTTTAAAATAAAATCAGACGAAGAGAGTGTCAAAAACTCCCAGTACAATGTAAACAGTATTGAATATCAGATAGTCAACCTTGCCAGGACAACGCTACGTAACATTATTGGTACAATGACCCTGAAATCGGCCAACAGCGAAAGGGGCAAAATCAACAAGGAGCTGCACTCCACCTTACTGGATGAGACCAGGAACTGGGGTATCGAAATTGTGAGGACCGAGCTGAAGGAGATTGATCCGCCGAAAGACGTACAGGAGACCATGAATAAAATTGTAAAGGCCGAGAATGAGAAGATTGCTGCCATCGACTATGCTACTGCTACTGAAACTAAGGCAGACGGGGAGAAGAGGGCAGAAATCAGAAAGGCCGAAGGGATCAAACAGGCGGCAATCTTGCGCGCAGAAGGAGAAGCGCAGGCCATTCAACTGGTAAACGAGGCTGCAGAGCAGTACTTTGTTGGAAATGCTCAAATGCTGAGAAGGATACAGGCCATGGAGACTTCCCTGAAAGACAATTCAAAAATTGTTGTTCCGATGGGATCAGATCTTGTCAATGTGATGGGGGAGATGGGCGGTATTATTCCGCTCAGGGAAAAAGCTATTTGATTAGCTGATGTGTTGATTAGCTGATTAGTTGATTAGCTGATGCGATAATCAGCACATCAGCTAATCAACTAATCAGCACATCAACACATTTTCTTTATACGCGTTTTGGGTGTAAGAAAAAGTTTTTATATTTGCACCCGCAATGCCGGGGCATCTTACCGTGTCCGGTAGAGCAATCAGGCGGGAATAGCTCAGTTGGTAGAGCACGACCTTGCCAAGGTCGGGGTCGCGAGTTCGAGTCTCGTTTCCCGCTCAACAAAAGTTCTTAAGAAATAGGTCATCCTTCCTGCGGGAATAGCTCAGTTGGTAGAGCACGACCTTGCCAAGGTCGGGGTCGCGAGTTCGAGTCTCGTTTCCCGCTCCAAAAGGATGCCCAGGTGGTGGAATGGTAGACACGTTGGACTTAAAATCCAATGGCCATTATGGCCGTGCGGGTTCAAGTCCCGCCCCGGGTACTTTTTAGGTTAAGTAAAACGCTTATAGTCAAATGATTATAAGCGTTTTTTCTTTGATGAGTAACAAAATAGTAACACTAACCTACATTGTAACAGAAAAAACCGCCTCATTGTTTATTAAGACGGTTCATTTATTTGGTTTTATTTTTTAGTTATCCATATTCTTGTAAAAAGACCAATTCCAGTTTCAGTTTTTATTGAACCTGTTTTTTTAATTTCTCTGTAATTATTCCAAATGATTACTTTTTCAGTTAATGTTTCCCATTCATACGTGTTGTAAAGCTCTTTGCGGATGCTAGAATATTCATGTGTTTTTTGTTTCTGTGGCAATAATCCTAATCCCTGATCAAAACATCCTTTTATTTTCTGGTCTGCAATATCTGGATTAACAAAAATAGAATCATTTCCTTTCACTTCAACAGCTTGAATTTTATAAAATATTCTACCGTCTCCAAGATCTTCTGGAGCGGAAATATTAAATATTTTTGATAGATTATTCAATGCCTTATCAGATGAGTTTGGTGGTTCACTACAAGAAATCAAAAAGACTGCAATTAGAATTAAAAAGAATAAATTTTTCATAGGTTATTTTATTACTTTATTCACTTCATCCCAATTCACTTTACCGCCATTCTGTTCATAAATCTTTAGCGTTGCTTCCAACATAGCTTGTTGAATTTTTACTATTTGGTTTATCTTCCAATACCAACAAAGCAACTCCCGAATTGCCCAAATAATTAATACTACTATTGCAATCCCAATAAGTAGACCTACAATACCTCCAATTGCATCCATAATTTTTAGATTTAAGTTGATAACTCTCAAAGCTAAACAAACTGATTCTGAATAACAAAATAAAACCCGGCTATTTTCCGGGTTGATCTTCGTTGGTTCCTTTTATTGGTGTCAGTTTTGTCAAGTTTTATCAACTTTTCAGGGGTCAACGCTTCATTAAAAATCTTCTTAAATCAATCGGTGACACTCTTTCCGCTTTATCTATTTTGCTGGTTAGTCTTAAATAGTTCCGGGTCGGTTTCCCTGCATAGGTTCTTTTAAAGTTCTTTTTATAGAGCTGTTTGTAAAGATTGTCACTATCAAAACTACCAAATACCCTTTCTAAATCCCTGTATTTTTTGCTTTGTGCCTGTTTTTCATACATGCCTCTGTACGCTGTCCGATGGTAAAAATAGCCGCCTGTTTCATATAGCTTTCTGCATCGTTTACCAGTCACCGGGCAAAGGAAGTACCAAATTAAACCTTTGCCCAAATTTGATGGAATGGTAACAAGTTGAACACGGTAGTCTATTTGCATGCCGCTTGCTTTGTAATTTAGCTCTAAATATGGGCTTTCTCCAAAAGTGTTAACCTTTATGTCAATGTTTCCGTCTGGCTGTCCGTTTTGGCTCCATTTGATATTTCCACCTTTAAAACCGTTTGGCTCTAAATACTTGTGGGTTTTTAGAAAGGATATTGTAACCATCCTTAAATTGTCATACAAAACCGGATATGTGTAACGCTTTGGCATCTCAAATTTATTTTGAAGTAACCTAAATCTTTAGGGAACTTTTACCACGGTTCCCCGGCACTCATTGAAACGCTTTCTATCTTTGGAAATACAAACGGCATGAGTTTACAAATTACATTGATCCGCTCTTTGTCGTCTAATCCTTCCAATATTGTAGGAAGTCTCTCAATCTCTTTTTGCATGATCTCTTTTAGTTTCATCCTTAGACTTTCAGTTAAAACCTGATCCGGTGTTTTTGTGTTCATGGTGTCAATTGTTAATAATGTAAGTTAGTCACTTTTACCAAAAAATGGTAAATGAAACAGGTTACTATATAGGTACTATCTACAATTCAAAACAATCTCATTAACGGCTTTGTCCAGTTCTTTAATCAATTCGTTTTGATCGGTCACCGTTGAGGCCACAATTAAACTGTTCAGTTCCTCTTTTAACCGGCTGTAATATTTTGGGTCGGGATAGGTGTTTTTTGCCCTTAAATCAGCAATGAAACTGTTTATATATTCCTGTCCCTTTTCTTGCAACATGATTGAAAATAGAGCTGTTGCACCCTCTTTGGGTGTCTTAATATTGCTTGTGTCCATAATTGAAACTGATTTAAGTTTATCAATCAAAAAATATTCTTTGCCCCATCGTTTCACCATATCAATATAAAACCTTTCATCTGTGAGGGTCGCCCCAGTCACCTCTGTAATATTGAATTGCTTTTGTAACCGTTCAGTAAACCGCACCTCGACCCTTAACAAATTAGCACCAACAAACCCCGCCGGGATTGTCACCCCCTTAGATTTTGCCTCTGCCCGCTTGTCATAGAAAATCAACTGCCTTTTGTCAGTATTGTAGTAAAGTGTTGTTTTTGTGGCTTGTAATCGCTTAAAATGTGGCTTGTTTCCTAAATAGTGATAATATTCTGCCGGTTCTCTTTTCATTGGCAAAACGGTTGAAACATCTACCCGGGTGACTTTTGCCAATTTGATCGGCAAATGTATTTCATCGCTTAGCTTATCAATGGCATCACGTGCCCCGGCTCTGCTCAATGTGTGAATGTTATCAGGTAGCAAAAACTTTGGTAAACTGCCTCTCATGCTTATACCTGAATCATTCAGATAAATAGAATAGTCACCCGCCCGGCCTGAAATGGAATAACCCCGCTCACTTTTGTGCTCTGCCTGATCGGTTAAATATTGAGCAATGGTAAAAGGTTCACCCCCTACCATTGCCCGATCAATCCAGAAGTTTACAGAATCATACATATTTACCATTATTTGGTAAATGAAACAACTTACTATTAAGTACCACGGCCACAATCAATAATTGAAAATCGGTTTTGCCTGTGCTCTCATCGCTGTCAATGCCTCATTAAATTCACCATTGGCCAACTGTTTTAAATACCCTTGAATGAGATAACGGCCACGCCTGATAATTAAAATTTCAATCTCTGTGAATGTTGGGTTAACGATGAACAAATAGGCATCTTCACAATATGGCAACATGGGGTTTGCCTCTCCGCTTTTTAACGTCTTGTTGTTGTTTGGCTCTCCAAATGCAAAACATGGGTTTTGGTTGCCGGTGTTATATTCCTGTAAAAAGACACTACTAAAATTAATTGATCGTTCACCCATTAGGAAGTAACCTGCCCGCCGTTGGTCGTTACTATGGATCAACCCCCGGGTTTCCATTAGGTAGAATTTTAATTGTCCTTTGCTGGAAAATAGAGGTTTCAACCCTTCATAATATCCCGCCATTGCAACACAATCTAATCGGGGCACGCTCGCACCTACTTTGATTTTATTTGCACGCTTTACCTCATCCGGTAGCTGTTGCAATTTAATGTAACAATCAAACATGATTTACCCCCTTTCTGCCTGTGGCTATGTAGGTATTTGCCATTGCTTCTATTTCATCCGCCGGGGTCACCCTGTTTTGCAGTAGCCATTTTTCAAGCTCTGCACGGTCAAAATAGATCATTTTTCCCCGGGGTTTGTAATGGGGCACTATTCCTCCACTGGTTAACTTGTACAGGTGGCTTTTGCCTATGCCTGTAAAAATTGCACCTTCATCAAAGGTCAAAGCGTTCTTTTGTGACAACAACATATTTTCAATGTTGCTCAATCTTTTTTCAATCTCTTCCATTTTATTACTTTTTTTTAGTTTAATAAAATGGGTTCAGGTGTGCACCCCGTTACCCTGTTATTTTGTGTTAACAAGGGTGAAATTAGATAGCATAGGAAAAGAAACACCCCTACAATTGCCCATTGTAGGGGTGTTGTAGGGGTGTTGTATTGTTTTTAGATTTTCTTATTTACAGCTTAATGCATTGCTGATCATGTCGTTTATTTGTTCGTTTCCTGCTGGTAACACACCTGTTTTTTGGTAGTCATTTTTTGCCCCTCTTAAACCATTTTGGCCAAAAATTATTTCAAATGGTTTCCACTGTGTCCGCTTATTATTGCCATCATTGCCCAATATTTCACAATTGAAAACATCAACAAAATAAGATAAAAGCCATTTTGATTTATTCCATGTTATCGGTTTCAATTGATCCGGTTGGCTATGTTCAGGGTCGCCAAAAATCCATTTAAAACTATCCGGGTCGGTATTGGCCGGGATAAATTCACCTTTTACCAACAATTCAAAAAGGGTTTTTATTTGGTCGGTTTTTAGGTCGGTATTTAACTGTAGAACTGAAACGGCTCTTTTTTGAATCACATTTTCAAGATTAGTTTTTAGCTTTTCAAGAATATTTCTTTCAATTTCTTTTATTTTTTCTTGGCTCTCAAAATGTTCAATGATTCTTAAATGATTTTCAAAAAATGATTTGTTGACCCTTACATTTTTTATTGATGTGGAAGGTAATAGAAATATTGTCTGTTCAAATAGGTCGTGTTTTACCCATTTTGTATAATCACTATCTCCATCGCCCTCCCAAGTTTGGTTTTTGTCAAAATACTTTATTGAACCATCTGGCATTTCTACCGGAACAGTCCCCCCCCTTGCTTGTGCTTTATACCATTCAATATATTCACTTATAACATTCTTTAACTCTTTGAACAAATCGGGGTTGATGGAAAGGTGTTTTGTTGTGATTTTGGTATAGTATTTAATCACGTCTTTTTCTGGTAACAAAAGCCCTTTCAGTACAATTGTTCTATAATTCTTTGACAATAATATTTTAGCCATATTTCACAAATTAAAAATTATAAGCTGGCAAAGCGTTGACGGCCTTCTTTTTGAGCTCATCAACTACCCTTGTATATTTCTCTGTATGTTTTAATGTGGAGTGACCTAAAAGGCTGGAAACGGTTTTAATGTCCGGGTGTTGCTTGCTGGTCAATAGGTTTACACCATAGGAATGGCGGGCACAATGCCAGGTTATTGACTTTTTTATTTTAGCACGCTCAACCCATGCTTTTACTGTTTTCCTGCATCCAAAATAGGAAGGTAATTCAAAAACCAAAGTTTGGGGGTCGCCCGGTTCACCTATTAATTTTTTGGCCGTTGGGTTCAGATCAACTATGACTTTCTGCCCAGTTTTCTGTTGGTCAACTGTCATTTTGCCCGATGCAAAATCAATATCTGAATATTTCAATGCTTTAACATCGCACCACCTCAACCCGGTGCAACAACTTAAAATGAACGCTCTCTTTATGTTTAGGTTTTGGCAGGGGGTTTTTGCCAATAGTGCAATTTCTGAATTGTCTAAAATATCCTTTAGAATGTTCTCTTTATCAATTTGGCAGGTTACCCCATCGGCGGGGCTTTTTGCTATGATATTTTCCTCAACTGCATATTTGAGAATCTTTTTAAATCGCTGGAAACAACTGTGAGCACCTTCGCCCTTGCTGTTATCTGTCAGATAATCCACAAACTTTAACATCATTGGTTTGTCAATCTCTGTGATTTTCAAAGAGGCCGTTTTTACTTTTGGCATATCTTCAGCTAAAAACTTTTTAAACCGGTTGACTGCCAGTCTGATCATTCTAATATCCTTTTTTTGATATTCTGTCAGGTAGTTTTCAGCAAAATCAAAATAGCTTACTTTTTTCTTTGCCGGTGAAATGTGTCCGTGTGTTTTGTGGTTTAGGTCGCTTTCTCTTTGTGTCCTGATATTTTCAGCAAGTTGATAGGTTTCTGTGTTCTGTTGCTTCTCTAATGGTTGCCGGGCTTTGCCGTTAATGTGTAGCTTTAAAAATTCATAGGTACGTGATCCATCCCGGTAAATATCTAAATACAAACTAACGTTACCATTTGCTAGCTTCTTTTCTCTCAAAGTAACATTATTTTTTTTTGTGCCCCTCTTTGCCTTTTTTTTGGTTGCCGTTTCCATTTGGTTGCTCTTATTTGGTTGTTGCTTTCAAAGATAGTAACAAAATGGGTACATTGCAAACAATGAGTAACAAAATAGTAACAAAAATTTACATAAGAAGAGTTAAGAAAGAACAACTAAACTATTTTTCAGTTGCTTTTTGATCGGTTGAATATCTCTTAAAATGCCATCAAATAAGTATTTTATATACTTTTGTTTGGTTGTTGTTTTCTTACTGATTAATACAAATTAACAGGGTGAAATACCCGCCCCGGGTACTAAAAAGCAACAAAACCCGCTGATTTTCAGCGGGTTTTGTTGCTTTTGTTTTCAGTGCTCATCAATATTGTAAAGCATGCGGAATGAGTGCTCCACAGTCTTGAAAATTTCTTCACAATACTCTTTTACTGCCTTTGGATTTCCCGGTAGGGCATAGAGCAATGTTATGCCGGCGACACCTGCAATACTTCTGCTCAGGAGTGCATTTGGGAATTGCATGCCATACTTGAACCGGACCATCTCCATAATGCCCGGAATCTCTTTGTCAATCAGTTTTCTAATGACATCCGGGGTGATGTCGCGGTGACCAATTCCAGTACCTCCGGTGGTGAAGATAATATCAATATTTTTCTTTATCAGGGAGTTCAATAACACCTCTAATTGCTCCGCATTGTCTGGCATTATGGTATTTTGGACCGATACGTGACGACCGTTGCCTGAGAAAAAGGTTTCTGTCAATTTTTTGAGCAAGGGGCCGCTCAGGTCTTCATAAATCCCCTGACTCGCCCTGTCGCTGAGTGTCACAACGTGCACCTCAATGGTTTTGGGGTGGTATTCAAGAACATCGCCCGCCTTGAGAATACCACCTTCCAGCACCCTGCAAAAGATTCCCTCTTTGGGCATCACGCAGTTACCGGTTTCCTGAAAGATGGCGCAATTGGAGCCATGGCATTTCTTCCCAATCTGGGTTACTTCCAATATAGCAGAACCGGAAACCAACCGGTCGAAAGGTTTCATCTTGTACAATGGAAACCCTTCCGTAGTAATATTTTCCGCGAATTCGCCATAGGCAAGCTTGCGTCCAACGGATGGCTCCGATTTGTCGAGGCTCTCTTTTCCTAGTAGGCTAACCTGTCTGTGCCACTTTCCACCATGAGCGTCACCCTGAATACCATCCGGGGTGAGCGTAATTTTACCTGCCGGGACTTTGATGGTTCCCTTTTTTTCGGAGATGTTGACTGATAGTATTTTGATCTTTTCCATTTTTAGCCGGGTATGTCTGATTTTGTCTTGGAAGTCAGTTTGATCGCCCCAATTTCCATCGTTTTATCGACGGCTTTGCACATATCATAAATGGTTAGCAGACCAACGCTTACTGCAGTCAGCGCCTCCATCTCAACACCGGTAGTGCCTGTACATTTCACCTCACTTTCGATGGTAACTCCGGTTAAGTCGGGGAGGGCTTTGACCAGCACCTTGCTTAAAACGATGTTGTGGCAAAGTGGAATAAGTTCGGCCGTGCGCTTTGCAGCCTGGATCCCGGCTACTTCGGCAACGGTCAGGACATCGCCCTTCTTCATCAGATTTTGGGATATGAGTTTCAGCGTCTCCTGCGAAAGCGCAATGTGACCGGTTGCCCTGGCTACCCGCAGTTGCACCGCTTTATCGCCTACGTCCACCATGCGCGCGTTACCCTCAGAATCGGTATGTGTCAACTCTTTCATTTTCGTTTATCCTCCTATGTTATAAAAACTTCCTTTGCCATTCAAACAGCCGTTTAACGGCTTGCAGTCCAAAGCTGCCAACAACGCCTTTTCGGCGCCCATAGCGCGAACTGAAAATTGTTGTTCGTCAAAAAGACAGGGCATCACCATGCCATTTGCTGTGAGTCGTAATCTGTTGCATTGGTGACAGTTTCCACCATTTCCCCCTTCAACAATCGAAAATTCGCCTGTTTCGAGGTTCATTTGATGGATAAACCTTACCTGAAGATTGTTCTTTCTGCCAAATTCCTTTACGGCCATGGCATCTTCCTCCATCGAAGATTTCAGCACGACGCAGTTGATTTTTACAGGATCCAATCCCGCAATTTGTGCAGCTTCTATGCCACAAAGCACCCTGTTGAGATCACCGCCCCTTGTTATTTTTTGGAATTTGACTGGATCGAGTGTGTCCAGGCTTATGTTGACGCGGTGCAAACCGGCATCTTTCAAAGGCTGGGCCAGCTCCTCCAAAAATATTCCGTTGGTGGTCATGGAAAGATCTTTCACCCCTTCTACCGCAGAGATCCGGGCGATCAGGGTCACAATATCCTTTCGGACAAGCGGTTCCCCTCCCGTGATGCGGAATTTATCGACCCCCAATGACACGGCAACCTTAACAACATCAGTAATTTCATCGAAAGTCAGGATATCCTGATGACTCATGAGTTGTATACCCTCTTCGGGCATGCAATAAGTGCACCGCAGGTTGCAACGATCTGTTACAGAGATCCTGAGGTAATGAATATATCTTTTATAACGGTCTAACACGGACTTGATCTCCTTTTTTAATTTTTGTTATGCCCAGGGGGATTTCCATGATCAATTTTGCATGTACGTAGGCATGGATATGCGCTGAACCATGGTATTCGACGGGCATCACCGTTCCCTTACCAGAGGGGAGAGCAGGGATAAATATCAGTTGGTCCCCTTTGGGGCGGACAAACTCCACTTCGAGTGGCAAATACCAGTAAACGTTCTCTTCCACACTTCCCATCAACCCTGCCAGAAATGGTTTTACCATTACCTCCAGTTGAACGAATGATGAGACCGGATTACCAGGCATTCCAAAAATAAAATGGTTCTCTTTTTCCCCGAAAAGCAGGTGTTTGCCGGGCTTTACATTCATACCGTGAAACGGAACGTTCACTCCGAGTTTATTCAATATTCTTGGAACAAAGTCGAAATCCCCTACAGAAACACCGCCGGAAATCAGTGTCACATCATATTTTTGGAGAGCTATGGAAAGGATTTCCTCCAAAGATTCCTGGTTGTCCCGAATGATACCAAGATATTGAGGCTCAATTCCCAATTGCTGAATCTGGGCAAACATCTGGTAACTGTTGCTATTTCTGATTTTCGAACTTTCAGGCTTTACCACGGGTTCGACCAGTTCATCACCGGTTGAGATGATGGCGACAGAAGGCGTCCGAAAGACCAGAGGAAGCCAATAGCCTACAGAAGCCAGGATTGCAATGTGCGAGGGCAATATCTTTGTCCTGCTTTTTATAACCAGGTCACCGGCTTTTACATCTTCTCCGAGCAGACAAATATTGGTTTGCGATGTTTCGTGGGTACATTGGATGTGGTTCGCATCCAACATTTCGGCATGCTCTCTCATGACGACAAAGTCGGCTCCCTCGGGAACCATCGCACCGGTCATGATGCGCGCGCACTGGTTTTCCCCGATGGTTTTTGTGGGGGTTGTTCCGGCAGGAATCTCCTCAACGACCACCAGCGGATTTTTGAGGTCGGACTTTCTGCAGGCAAAACCGTCCATGGCCGATTTGTTGAACGGGGGCATGGAAACATCCGAATGGATATCTTCCGCAAGTATTCTGTCCAGGGCATGGTACAAATCGACATACTCGGTACCTTGCTTGATTGAATACGTCTCTAAAATCGCTAATGCCTCTTCAAACGGTATCATCCTTTTGCTATTTTAATTTCCATTGGTTATCAGTTATCTCTATCGAATTGATATCAAAATCGAATTCGGATCCATCAAAGTTTAAAACCCGGTCGGCAAGCGACAATAGTTTTGCACTATCCGGTTTTAAAGCTCCGTTCCCGGGATGCTGCATCATGAGAAAGAGCCCGGGACGGATCAAATGTCGCAATCCACCTGATTCGCAGACCACCATGCTGTTTGCAGGTATCCTGGTAAGTATTTCACTAAATGCTTCCGGCAGGTACTCGTCAGTTGTCATGACAAACCAGGATTGAACTGCGCCGGCTTTCAGCATCAGTGAGCTGTCTTTTCCGGTGGCAGGATTCAATTCCTCGGCAATGTAAATATTTGGTTTGTCTATGATTACAACTCCGTTACCACGATCTGCGTGAAAATGTGGTGTAATTTTAACGGCTACGATGGAATGTATGACAGAGAATTTCCCGATAATCTGACAGGCAAGGGTCGTCTTTCCGGTATTTCTGCCGGTACCGGCGATGATTAAAAGTCGCGGAGCGATCTCAATTTCCATTTTACAGTAAAATAAGTTTAATGCTTGCCAGGAATAAAACAGAAGCGAGAAGATATTTCAGTTGTCTGGGTTTTAACCTGGAGCTGCCGATATAGGATCCGGCAATACCCCCGGCAATGCCTACCACAATCCAGGCAATGATACGTGGCTCCATGGAAAATCCTTTGTTTACCAGGGCGAAAAGTCCCGACAGGGAGTTTAGAAAGATGAAGAGGGCAGAGGCAGTGGCCGATTCTTTGACATTTGCCCAATGCATTTGAATCAGGAGCGGACTGAGGATGATCCCGCCCCCAATGCCGATCATTCCTGAAAAGAATCCGAGGATGGCACCAATTGTGATGGCCAGTATAAATGGAACTGTCTTTGATTCTTCTGAAAATGCCTTGGGATTCAGTACCATTCTCGCGGCGGCAAGGAGGAGAAAAATGCCGAGTATTATTTTGTAAACGGAGGAACTTACCGGGACCAATGCTCCAAAATAGGAGAAGGGAATGGATGTCACCAGGAAGGGAAGAATCAGTTTCCACCTGAAATAGCCCGCTTTGTAATAGGCGAAAAACGCGATCGCCGAGACAAAGACGTTGAGTGTCAGGGCGGTGGATTTCATGAAAAGGGGGGCGACACCAAACAACGCCAAAAGCGCGAGGTAACCGGTTCCTCCGCCATGTCCGACGGATGAATAGAGAAATGCGATCACGAAAAGGGATACCAAAAGCAAATATTCCATACTTAAAATATTACTCTCCCGGTTCCCGAAGTAACATAGACACAGCTTACACCGCAGTGAAGCATTCAATGTCAGAATGAACTGTATCTCCTTTCCAAATTGAGGAATTGTCCTTCGGGAGGCATCTTCGTTTCCAAAGAGACCCATCGGTTACCATTTCCTGTGTCTATAACATTTAGAAATGGTAACTCGGAGAAATTTTTGTCAAAGGAAAGAACTTTTGATTAATTAATAAAGTTAAGCAATGGTTGCCATGATTATTTGTAGGAATTCTAAGCAGTTTCTTAGTTTTGTAAGACTTTTCTTGTGATTTGTTTATCTTTAATACCATTCTAAAACGCAATCTTATCATGATGTCCATGACCTCTAAACATTCATTTTTGATCCCGGCTTTGATGGCAGCTTCGGTTGTTGCCCCGTCATTAAAGACCCAGACAGGGCATAAAGATGCAAATGCAGTTGCACAGAAGCCCAATATTATCTACATTCTTGCAGATGATTTGGGCTACGGTGATCTTGGCTGTTACGGTCAAAAGCGGTTTCAAACGCCAAACCTGGACAGGATGGCCAGGGAGGGTATGTTGTTTACGCAGCACTATGCGGGATGTACCGTCTGCGCCCCCTCCAGATGTTCGTTGATGACAGGGTTGACCACTGGCCATACGGCGATTCGTGGTAACAAGGGGTGGAAACCTGAGGGAGAGTGGCCAATGCCCGCTGCCAGTATCACGGTAGCTGAAATGTTAAAGTCTGTAGGATATGCCACCGGTTGTTTTGGTAAATGGGGATTGGGTTTCGTTGGCACAGAGGGCGACCCGAATAACCAGGGATTTGATCAGTTTTACGGCTTTAATAGCCAGTCTCTGGCACACAACTATTTTCCAGGCCATTTATGGGAAAACCAATCCAAGATAGTGCTGGCAGGAAATAGCGGGGAGAAGTTTGAGGAGTATGCCCCCGAACTGATCCACAACCACGCCCTGCAATTTATAGAGAATAACAAGGATCACCCCTTCTTTCTTTATTATGCCTCTACCATCCCGCACGCTGAACTGATGACTCCCGAGAAAAACCTTAAAGAATTCAGGGGTAAATTTCTGCCGGAAAAAAGTTACAAAGGTGTTGATCCGGGTCAAAAAGGTTTCAGGGAAGGGCCTTACGGATCGCAACCCGAAGTCCATGCGGCATTCGCGGCCATGGTGACTTTGCTCGACAAACAGGTAGGCGAGCTGTTAAACAAATTGAAAGAGCTTGGACTGGACAAAAATACCATCGTAATTTTCAGTTCCGATAATGGTCCCCATATCGAAGGTGGCGCCGATCCTGAATATTTCGACAGCAATGGGCCACTACGTGGTTACAAGCGCGACTTGTACGAAGGAGGTATCCGGGAGCCCATGATTGTGAGGTGGCCGGGCAGGATCCAGTCGGGTTCAAAATCGAAACATATTTCGGCATTTTGGGATGTAATGCCAACCTTTGCAGCGTTAACAGGCGCCAAAACGCCTGCAAACATAGATGGGATCTCTTTTCTGCCAACCTTGCTGGCCCAAAAGAATCAGGAGCAGCACGAATACATGTATTGGGAATTTCATGAACTGGGCGGACGCCAGGCGGTAAGAAAAGGAAACTGGAAGCTGGTCCGGTACCAGGTTATTGAAGCCGCCAAGACAACCACCGAATTGTATGATTTATCTGTTGATTTAAGCGAAAAGACCAATGTCGCTGCTAATCACCCAGAGATAGTGAACGAGCTTTTAAAAATTATGAAAGAGGCCAGAATTCCCTCGGATGTTTTTACTTTTGAGTCGAAAACGGTAATAAAATGAGGCATTATATATTTACTTTAACTTACTTGTTGATTAAGATCTAAAATAATGAACTCTAGGGAATTACTACAAAAGACTTTAAACCACCAGGAGCCTGAAAGAATCGTCTTTGACATGGGTTCGAGCGCGGTGACCGGCATCCATGTGAAGGCTTTGGAAAACCTGCGCGAACATTATGGCCTCGAAAAGCGTCCGGTCAGGGTAATTGAACCCTATCAGATGTTGGGGTTGGTGGAAGAAGACCTGATGGAGGCGATAGGCATCGATGTGGTGGGCGCCTGGGGGCACGATAATCTGCTTGGTTACAGCAATCAACCTCCGTTGAAACTGTTTAAAACCTTTTGGGGGCAGGAGGTACTGGTACCGCAGCAATTTAGCTCCATCACCGATGGTAATGGCGATTTGCTCTCATTTCCGGAGGGCGACGCATCCATTTCCCCTTCCGCGAAAATGCCGCAAGCCAGTTATTTCTTTGATGCGATTGAAAGGCAGGAGCCAATTGATGATGATAATCTTCATGTGGAGGACAACCTGGAGGAGTTTACGCCGGTTTCGGAAGAGACCCTGCAATATTGGAAAAATGAAGTTGAGAAAGCCCGGGCAACAGGCAAAGGAGTTGTTGCTGGATTGGGTGGCACAGCCCTTGGCGATATTGCCCTGGTCCCGGGGGTGCAACTGAAACAGCCAAAAGGGATCCGCGGCATAGCGGAATGGTACATGAGCACGATCATGAGAATTGATTACATAAAAGAATTATTTGACCGTCAAACCCTTTTGGCAATTGAGAACCTCCAAAGAATCTACCGGACAATTGGGAATGACATTGATGTTTTGTTTGTGTGTGGGACAGATTTTGGTACCCAGGATTCTACCTTTTGTGCACCGGAACAGTTTGATGATCTGTGGCTTCCATATTACCAACGGGTCAACGACTGGGTACACACCAATACCCAATGGAAGACGTTTAAACACTCTTGCGGCGCGGTTGAAAATTTTATGGGGCGGTTCATCGATGCCGGATTCGATATCATCAACCCTGTGCAGGTGAGCGCTAAAGGGATGGATCCGAAGCATCTGAAGGAAACCTATGGAAAGTACCTGACCTTCTGGGGTGGAGGGGTCAACACCCAAACAACCCTTCCTTATGGCACAACGCAACAGGTGCGGGAAGAGGTACTGCGACACTGCGAAATCTTTTCACGGGACGGTGGTTTTGTCTTCAATACCGTTCACAACATTCAGGCCAATGTTCCGGTCGCGAACGTTGTGGTCATGATTGATGCGATAAAGGAATTTAGCGGTAAAAAATGAGTTCCTTGTACTAGAAATTTAAATAGCTTCTAAATATTTGGGTGTATATTTGAGCCGTAAAAAGGGACCTATGTCAGTTTTATGACATCAAAAAGCGAGGGATATTGGGATATCCGGTCGCTGCCCTTTCAAAATTATTATCAACGATACAATCTATTGGTATGATTGCAAAACGAATTGTTCTTTTCGCCATGCTGGTTGCGGCTTTTCAGATGGTTTCCGCTCAGATCCTTGAGCCGGTAAAGTGGAGTTTTGAATCTAAAAAAACCGGTGACGGCGAGTATGAGTTGCGGTTCATGGCCAAGATGGACGAAGGGTGGCATGTTTATTCCCAGTTTGTTCCGTCAGGGGGACCTATTCCAACTTCATTTAAATTTGACAATCCTGTGGGCTTTACCCTGGTTGGGAAGGTTCGTGAACCCAAACCATTGGAAGAGAACGATCCCAATTTCAACATGGTGGTAAAGTACTTCGCCAAAAGTGTTGAGTTTACCCAAAAGGTGAAGGTGATTTCAGATAAACCCGTCGAGGTAAAGGGTTTTCTGGAGTTCATGTGCTGCAACAACCAAAACTGCCTGCCGCCCACAGAGGTGAATTACTCCTTCAAATTGGAGGGTGTAAAAACGGCAGCCGTAGCGCCAAATGATACCACAAAAAAAAATGTTGCAGTTCCTGCAGCTATCGTAAAAGATACGGCAGCGTCAATCCCGTTGAAAGAACCGACAACCGTTGCAACTGCCAAGGCTGAAATCAAACCTGCTGCTTCCAACGATGATTTTACCGGCAAGGACCGGACGCTTTTGTGGTTCTTCCTGCAGGCTTTCGTCTGGGGATTGCTCGCCATCCTCACCCCATGCGTCTTCCCGATGATCCCTATGACCGTCTCCTATTTTATGAAAAGCGGATCCAAAGGGAAAGTACAGGCCATGGTCTATGGTCTCTCTATCATAGCCATCTATGTGATATTCGGGGTGTTGGTCTCCGTTCTCTTTGGCGCTGACTTCGGCAACTGGCTGAGTACCCACTGGATTCCCAACGTGCTCTTCTTCCTGATATTTATAGTCTTTGCCGCTTCATTCTTTGGCTATTTTGAAATTACCGTTCCCAGTTGGATGATCAACAAGAGTGTACAGCAAGAAGATAAGGGCGGATTGATGGGAACGATCTTCATGGCATTTACGCTCGTGCTGGTCTCCTTTTCATGTACCGGGCCCATTGTCGGCACGGTGCTGGTTCAGGCCGTCGGCGGACAAATATTGAAACCGGTTATCGGGATGCTCGGTTTCTCCCTGGCATTCGCGATCCCGTTTACCCTTTTTGCTTTTTTCCCGCAATGGCTCAAGCAGATGCCCAAATCGGGAGGCTGGTTAAATACGATCAAGGTGGTAATCGGCTTTATTGAACTTGCTTTTGCACTGAAATTCCTGAATGTCCCGGATCAGACCTACCATTGGGGAATCCTCGACCGCGAGGTCTACCTCAGTTTCTGGATCGTGATCTTTACCATGATGGGCTTCTACCTGTTGGGCAAGATCAAATTTCCCCACGACAGCGATTATCCGGTGGTTCGGTCTTTTCCGCGTCTGTTGGTTATCATCTTTACTTTCACTTTTGTAATGTACCTGATCCCCGGATTGTGGGGGGCTCCGCTAAAAGCCATCTCAGGTTGGCTTCCGCCGATGGAGACCCAGGATTTTGACATCAATGCCATCGCGCGCGAAAATAGCGGATCGGGTGGGGGTACCAAAGTTGCCGGCAATATGACGGAAGCCCCGCGATATGCCGATGTTCTCAAATTGCCTCACGGATTATCTGGCTATTTCGATTACAACCAGGCGCTTCGTGTTTCGAAAGCGCTAAAAAAGCCTGTTTTTGTTGATTTTACCGGTCATGGCTGCACCAATTGCCGCGAAATGGAGAACAGGGTTTGGAGCGATCCGGGAGTGCTGAGAAGGCTGAGGGAAAATTTCGTCCTGGTTGCCCTTTACGTTGACGACAAGGTGATCGAAATGCCGAAAGAGGAGTGGTATACCAACAAGAACGGACGCGAGGTGAAACTACTTGGAAAAAAGAACGCGGATATCCAAACATCCCAGTTCGGCACCAATTCACAACCTTATTATGTGATTCTCGACAGTGACGGGAAATTATTGGTTTCGCCCAAGGCCTATGACCTGAATGTTGAAAACTTCAAGAAGTTTTTGGATGCCGGTTCACAAGCGTTTAACCAGTCAAAATAGCAAGGAATTGTCAATCACTAATAATGATTGAATTATATTGAAATTTCATTTGTTTTAGTCGATTATTAGTTTTAGATTTATAAAGCAATCTAAACCATTACGCTAATGTTCGACAAAAGGACTTTATCCATCTATTCGATCATTCTCGGAACATTTTTTGTGATTTCAGGAATTGGCAAAGTCGTCGATACTGCTGGATTTAGCACTTTAATCTATAAGTATGGTTTAGGTTATTTAATGGTTTTATCGCCTGTCATCGTTGTGGCAGAGATCATACTTGGGGTTTGTCTGATATTGGTAATTAACCCTAAACGCCATTCACTCTATTCGTTAGTTTTTCTTGTCATTTTTACATGCTCGTTTGCATACGCATATTTTGCAAAAGGGGTTAGTGATTGTGGTTGCTTTGGAACACTTCAGCATTCCACCACCTCTCCGGTTTTCTCCTTTGCGCGTAATTTGATTCTTATTGGCATGGCTGCCTTAGTCTGGTTGAATTATCCTTCAAACAAAACCAGGAAAGTTCGGTGGAAAGTGAATGTTGTATTGGTTACACTGGTCCTTTCGACATTTGTGGCAGGCTTTACTTTTAGAACACCTTTTATATTT
Organism: Prolixibacteraceae bacterium; assembly: GCA_023228025.1. Lineage (GTDB taxonomy): Bacteria > Bacteroidota > Bacteroidia > Bacteroidales > Prolixibacteraceae > CAINVV01. The sequence continues at coordinate 17,915 of JALOCD010000042.1, forward strand.
ACGGCTCCATCGGCTGAGCACAAATTTCAAAATAAAGACATCAGGGATACAGACCTGTCAAAATATATCAGTACATCAAAAGATAGCACTTATCTCATTTTTTGTTTTTCCTATACCTGTCCACACTGTTGGAATTCGATTGAAAATTTGCGGCAGTACAAAGAACTCCACAAGGTTGATCGGATCGTTGCCCTGGTGACAGGGTCAAAAGCAGACAAACTAATATTTGAACAAAATTTCCATCCTGACTTTAATGTTAAAGATCTACCGGAAAATGAACTCCTGAATTTAGCAACCCATGTGCCCACGTCATTTTTTGTAAAGAATGACACGATTAAGGTGATTATTCAATCGGTTTTACCCTCGCCAATAACTTTTCAAAGAGAATATAAGATGTTGAAATAGAATTAAATAATTCGATGTTATGAGAAAGAAAATCATCAAATTTTTGTTACCGGTGAGCATGGGTTTGTCACTTCTTGTTATAACGCTAATGGTTTTATCATCTACAATTTTCGTTAGTAGTTGTAGTAGTGATTTATTTAAGACGGATCACTGCAAAGCAGGATATCCGTTGTGGTGTTCGCAGGCAAAAGTATGCTGTCCGGCAGGATACGCCTATTATTGCGATGGTTCGTGCAAATCAGCTCCCTGCACTGGCGGGACCGTGACTGTTGATTCCTGCGTACCGGAATAAATACTTAATCTTTTAAAATCCCTTAGAAATTAGCCGGATACATTTTTATGTGTCTGTATATAGTTATGCTATTCGAATCCCATTGATTATCAGTGGGATTTGTTATTTTGATGAAATAAGTTAAGTTTGTAATCTTGTCGTGTCCCTGATATGGTCATGCGACTGACCGTTTTTAATAATCAAACAGCTGAATGACAAAATCGAAAATCTTCTGGATTACCGGAGCCTCCTCGGGCATAGGGGAGGCGTTGGCCTTGCAATGGGCTAAGGACGGAATACAGTTGATCCTGTCAGGACGAAACCACGACCAACTTGAAAAGGTGGCCGAAGGGTGCAGGAACCGAGGGGCCGAAGTCACTCTCCTTGTCTTTGATCTATCCCTACCGGTGGAAGTTACAGCGGCAGTCGAATCGGTTCGGTCGTCATTTCCACGGTTGGATATATTGGTCAACAATGGCGGTATCAGTCAGCGGTCCCTGTTAATTGATACACCGATGGAGGTGGCCAGAAGGATCATGGAAGTGGATTTTTGGGGTCATGCCGGCCTAACCAGGCAAATCCTACCCTTCATGATAAAAAGCGGCGGAGGCCATATCGTGGTGGTAAGCAGCATGACCGGACTCTTCGGATTTCCGCAAAGGTCAGCCTATGCGGCCGCCAAACATGCGCTGCACGGTTACTTTGAGACGCTCAGGCTCGAACATTTCAGGGACAACATCCGGGTTACCATGGTCTGTCCCGGCATGGTCAAAACAAATATATCGATCCATTCCCTAACCTCTTCAGGGGGTGAGCATGGACTTATGGACAAGGGGCAGCAGGAGGGGGTTTCAGCCTCCTGTGTCGCCAAAAAGATTGTAAAAGCAGTCAGTAACAATAGGAAAGAGATAATTATTGGAAAAAAAGATGTAATTATGCCTTATCTAAAACGGTACGTTCCATGGCTCTTTTACCAAATTGCCCGAAGAGTTAATCCGCTTGGGTGAATGTTAATTAAAAACTTATGGAAGGAATTGTAGTTAGCGGTATCCAGCAACTTGGTATCGGAGTAAAAAATGTGGCGGAATCGTGGAAATGGTACCGGAAATACCTGGGCATGGACATCAAAGTGTTTGAAGAGTCTGCCACGGCTTCCCTGATGTTGCCATATACCGGAGGCCTGCCCCGAAACCGCCATGCTGTGCTGGCACTCAACATGAATGGAGGCGGAGGTTTTGAGATTTGGCAATATACCGACAGGATACCTCAGCCACCGGTTTTTGATCCGATTTTGGGTGATCTGGGCATTTTCGCAGCCAAAATTAAGACTCGCAATGTACGTCAGACCCATGCGTGGTTTTTGGTAGAGGAGTTGAATGTTAGCGATATTCAGGTTGATCCGGACGGACGTGATTTTTTCTTCGTTACCGATCCGTACAACAATATATTTCAGGTCATTGAATCGAAAAACTGGTTTGGGAACCGGAAGAGGCATACCGGTTCGGTTTATGGCGTGATTATCGGGGTTACCAACATTGAAAATTCACGAAAGGTCTATTCCGATATTCTTGGTTATGATCAGGTCGTTTTTGACAAAAAAGGAATATTTACCGATTTGGCACATCTGAATGGTGGCAATTCATCCTTTAGGCGCGTTCTGCTGAAAAATAGTGAGCCCCGCGCCGGGGCCTTCGGAAGACTTTTGGGCAACAGCGAGATTGAGCTCGTTGAGGTTAAGGATCGTGTGCCCAGAAAGATTTTTGAGGGACGCTTCTGGGGAGACCTTGGGTTCATTCATTTGTGTTACGATATCAATGGCATGGAAGAACTTAACTCTGCCTGTGCCAAACGCGGTTTCCCGTTTACTGTCGATAGCTTTGCCCATCATGATGGCAATAGTTTTGATATGGGTGAAGCGGCAGGTCATTTCTCTTACATCGAAGATCCGGACGGAACCTTGATTGAATTCGTAGAAACGCATAAATTGCCGATTATTAAGAAGTTGGGATTGTTTATCAACCTTCGTAAACGCAATCCAAACAAACACTTGCCCAACTGGATGTTGAAAGCGCTGAGCCTGAGCAGGGTGAAAGATTGAAAGGAATAAATTGTTTGAATAGGTTGAAAGGTTTAATGGGTTACGAATCACTTTATTCTCTTGCAATCAGGATAATATAAACCTTATTTTTATAGTTAATCTTAGTGGAAAGGTGGATGTAAGGAGGTTCCTATCTTATTATCTTATTACCTTATTTTATGATCTTCTTGAAATAAGATAATAAGATTAGGTTCAATCCATTTCGTTTTTTCTACTAAGATAATGAACTGAAAATAAGGTTTATATTATGATTATTTTAGGTATTTTTCTGAAAAACAATTGGCTTACATAGTTTATTTCACCTATTATCTTGTTCGGCGACCGGTAACATTTCAAACTATTCAAACATTTCAAACCCTCCAAACTTTTCAAACCCTTTAAACTTTTTCCAATATCGTCGCAACCAACTTGGAGGGTTGTTCCGCATGCAGCCAGTGGCCTGCCCCCTCAAAGTCGACCAGTTTGGCGTCAGGATAGATTTTTCGGATCGTTTTCCAATCGTCGTCGCTGACATACTCAGAATTTAAACCCCTGACAAATGTAACAGGATAGGCCGTAACGGGCATTTTATCCTCAAACCACGATTGGTCCATTTCGCTGACAATGGCGTGAAAAGTTTCTCTCAAGACTTTGGCATTGATCTTCCACTCAAAAAACCCCGCATGTGTCCGGTGAATATTCTTCAAAAGAAAGAGCCGTAGTGATTCATCCCTGATTTTCGATCCGAAAAACTGATCCAGCTCCAGGCGTGAATGAAACCGCGACAGATCAGGATCTTCCAGCAATTGCAGGATCAGTTCATGTTGGCGAATATGTTTGAAGGAGCGATCCCCCGTCAGGTAATTTTTCGGGGCGATATCAATAATCATCAGTCTGTTCACCTTTTCGGGATGTTCGGCAGCAAACCGCATGGCCACTTTGCCGCCCATGCTGTGTCCGATTAAAAAGGCATTATCGGTTTTTGTCTCCGCATAAAATGCCACCAAATCATTGGCCATATCCTCATAAGTATGGGTCGAAGCATGGGGTGACGCCCCATGGTTTCTTAAATCAGGAAGCAAAACGGTATAGCTCCCCTGCAACTGTTTGGCAATGGTAATCCAGTTGTCTGACGAACCGTATAACCCGTGGAGGATGATCAATGCAGGACCGGTACCGTAATGCCTATAGTGTAATTTCATAGCCGAGTATTAAATAGGAAAAGGATAAAGGATAAAGTCAAAAGGATAAAGGGAGCCCTGGGTTTTGTGCTTGATTAGCTGTTTACTGGATCATTCTAAAAGTTCAATAATTATAGTTGAGTCCACTCCGAAAAGTCCTTTTCTGCCACAAAGACACCAAGACTCAAAGGTTCACAAAGAATCATATTGCTGATATTTAAATCTTTGTGAAATCTTAGTGATTTAGTGACTTAGTGGCCTTCTTATTTTTTAGCTTTTCGGAGTGGATTCATAGATAGTGCGTTCTTACTTTATCCTTTTTACTTTATCCTTTATCCTTTATCCTTTATCCTTATTTGAGGCACTCCCTGTACCTCCTGATCGTCTCTTCCAGTCCCAAATACAGCGCATCCGCGATCAGGGCATGCCCAATGGAGACCTCCAGCAAGTTTGGGATATGCTGGTCGAAATAGCGAAGGTTCTCGAGGCTCAGGTCGTGACCGGCGTTGAGTCCCAAACCATATTTTTCGGCTGATTGAGCGGCTTTAATAAAGGGCAGAATCGCTTTCTCTGGATTTGACGGAAACTCTGTCGCATACGGTTCGGTGTATAGTTCAACCCGGTCGGCGCCAACAAGAGCGGCTCCTTCGATCATTTCGGGTTCTGTCCCGACGAAAAGTGAGACCCTGATTCCGGCCTTTTGAAATTTTGCGACGACCTCTTTCAAAAAATCCCGGTGTTTAATCGTGTTCCATCCGGCATTGGAGGTGATGGCCGAAGGGGAATCCGGTACCAGTGTTACCTGCTGGGGAAGAACTTCCAGTACCAGCCCGATTAAGCGGGGATCAGGGTATCCTTCGATGTTGAATTCTGTTGTAACCAGAGATTTAAGTTCACGTGCATCGTTGTAACGGATGTGACGCTCATCGGGCCGTGGATGGATGGTGATCCCTTCAGCCCCAAATTGTTGACATCTGATGGCTGCCTCTGTGACGCTGGGCATGGTTCCGCCCCTGCTGTTACGCAGTGTTGCTATTTTATTTATATTTACGCTTAATCGTGTCATTTTTGCATGCAATTAATTAGGTTTGCAATTTACAAAATGATTCGTATTCAAAAACAATAATCCTTACGGTCATGATCGCTGAATCTTTGATTTCTGACTCGATTCCTTCTGTAAGCCCAGGTGACACTGCTTCTAAAGTACTGACCCTGATGGATGTTTTCAGGGTGTCGCATCTGCCTATTGTAACCGATGAGGAGTATCTGGGTGTCATTTCGGACAAGGAAATTTTCGATGCGCATGATTTTGACGCTCCCCTCGAGGCCTTCATTTCTGATCAGTTGCTTAAGCCTCATGTGCATCCGCAACAGCATATATTTGAGGTGGCGGCTGTTGCTTCCAGTTGTGGCGTATCAATTGTTCCTGTGTTGACGGAAGATCACATCTATCTGGGATCAATTTCCAGGTATGATCTTAGCAACCAGTTAACGATTCTCTTTTCCCCGAATGAACCGGGAGGGATCATTGAGTTGACCATGTGTGAGAACAATTATTCACTGGCACAAATTACCCAAATCATCGAAGGGAATGATGCGCGGATTTTAAGTCTATATACCTGGAAACCAAATGTATCTACCACCGAGCTTAATGTAACGATCAAGGTTAACCAGGTAGATCTTTCCGGTATCATTCAAACCCTAACGCGCTACAATTATGAAATAAAGGCAACTTTCATGGACCAGACCCCGCTCAAAAGCCTGATTGACGACCGTTTTGATCAATTTATGCGCTACATAAACACTTGATTAATTGATAATTGAAAATTGACAATTTAAAATTAGGTGTGTTGTCGAATTCGTGATTTTATTTTAAGAAATGATAAGTTTTAATTGTCCGTTTTATAATTTTATAACATACATATATTCAGTAATATGCATCATTTTCAATTGTCAATTTTCAATTGTCAATTGTTTAGTAACCCCAAATATTTAACCTACATTAGATGAGAATTGCCCTTTTTGGATGGACCATCGGACCAATTTTTTACGACAGCATGAGGCGATTGCTGGAATTATTGCATCATCATGAGGCCGAGGTAATCATTTATACACCCTTTCTCGACTTTTTAAAGAAGGAAACAGGGATTGATCCCGGTAAGATTGAGGGATTTTCTACCGATCGGGAGTTGGCCGGTGTCGATTTTTTTATGAGTATCGGTGGCGATGGGACATTTCTGGAGGCCATCACTTTTGTGAGGGACTCGGGTATTCCGATGGTTGGGATTAACAGCGGCAGATTGGGTTTTCTGGCGGATATTGCCCAGGCAGAGCTCGAATTTTCCATTGAGCAACTTTTTGCAGGAAGGTTCATTCTTCAACCTCGTTCGTTGTTAAAATTGGAAAATAAGTTTGGACTCTTTGCGAATTTTCCCTATGCCCTGAATGAGTTTACCGTTCACAAACAGGATTCTTCGCAAATGATAACGGTACATGTCGAAGTTGGAGGGGATTTGTTAAATACGTACTGGGCAGATGGTTTGATTGTTTCAACGCCAACGGGGACGACGGCCTATTCACTGAGTGTTGGCGGGCCGATCATTACGCCCGGATCCGCAAATTTCGTTATAGCGCCTATTGCCCCCCACAATCTGGCTATCAGGCCTGTAGTCATACCGGATCATGAAGAGGTTATTTTATGGGTAGAAGGACGCGGTGGCAGATACATGGCCTCCCTGGATTCGCGGTCGGCCCCTTTTGAAACAGATATGATCTGGAAAATAAGTAAGTCAGACTTCATTATCAATGTTTTGAAATTTGAAAACCAATCGTTTTACGAAACCTTGCGTAAAAAATTGCTTTGGGGAGCGGACAAGAGAAATTAACGTTCAATGTATTGCTAATTTTAATGATGTTTTCCAGGCTTTCAAATAAATTAGCGGTGGTTTCTGTTAACTTTGTATCCAAGTAAAGTGTCAGGTATAATGAAGAGAGGGTTGATCATTGTTTCCATGCTTTTCTGCTTTTTGCAGGCTTTTCCGCAAAAATCGGCCGATGTTGGTATCCGGATTGGTGCGGCAGTCTATTGGGGCGACCTGGAGAATGTTTCCTACGACAAGGAGATTACTGCGCTATACGGGCTTCTGGGTCGATGGAATTTTAACAAGAGAATGTCAATACGGGGCCAATTGATATCAGGTACCCTGAAGTCGGCAGGCACCTTTCCCGGCGTAAACCTGGCCGAACCTACCTCACGGATCACCATCAATGATCCATCCGGTATGCCAATTGAACTGTTCATGAAGAAGACTGGCGATTCCTTTAACTTTAACAGGTCAATCCAATCGTTTGAAGCAATATTTGAATTTAATTTCATGGATTATAAGATGGGAAGTACCACCAAAGACCGTTTTACCCCATTTTTATCCCTTGGGGTGGGCGGATTTTTTTCGAGGTCGCCAAGGCGGGGAACCCTGATACTTAGGCCGCAACTGTACAATTATCCGTTTGTTCCATACAAAAATTTGTACCAACCGGTTTTGGATAAGAACAACAACAAAACCAATGATGCGGATGCACTTTCACCGCTCATCCCGATGGGGTTTGGAATCAAATACAATCTTACCAAAAGGCTTGGAGTCTGTGTGGAATTGTGCGTGAGGAAGACCTTTACTGACAACATCGATAACCTTAAAGACCCCAAAAGATACCAAAATGCGGATCCATTGGTCGGAACCTATCCTTCGGAATTTGCCCCCAGTGTCTTGCTGAACAACGATTGGTATGCCTCGCTGCACCTATCCTTGCACTGGCAGTTTTGGCAGGACAGGGGAATTTGTAAAGTGAATGAAAGAAATGTCAGGAAAAGTGCATTTTGATGAATGGACAATGGACAATTGACAATTGAAAATTGTCAATTAAGTTTATTGTTAACTTTGCATGGTTTAGGAGAGTGTAAATATAAAATTAATAAAACTTACCCTGAAAGAATTGATTACAGACAAAATACCACAACATGTTGCCATCATCATGGATGGCAATGGGCGATGGGCTGAACAACATGGCTTAGAACGGATTTTTGGTCACCGCGAAGGAGTGGAGGCTGTCCGGTCTGTTGTCGAAGGGGCTGGTGAAATGGGTATTCAATACCTCACCCTCTATGCCTTTTCGACAGAGAACTGGAACCGGCCCAAAGAGGAGGTTGATGCATTGATGGGTTTGCTGGTTCATGCCATTGTTGCCGAGACAGATAATCTGCACAAAAACAACGTATCCCTTCGTACAATTGGAGATATTGCCTCTCTTCCGGAGCAAGTCCAGCAAAAATTGGCCGGCGCCATAGCCAAAACTGAAGGGAACAGCGGCCTTAGATTGGTGCTTGCATTGTCCTATTCGGGACGTTGGGAGCTGGTTGAAGCGGCAAAAAGAATGGCCGATGAGTTAAAAAATGACAAAATTGACAAAAGTAGCATCAATGAAGAGTTGATTGGAAAATATCTTCCTACATTTGGCCTGCCTGATCCTGAACTGTTGATTCGTACCGGCGGTGAATTCAGGGTTAGTAATTTTCTTCTTTGGCAGATCGCCTATACTGAGCTGTATTTTTCGCAAAAGTTGTGGCCAGACTATCGCAAAGATGATCTATTTGAGGCAGTTAATGATTTCCAGAAGCGTGAAAGACGTTTTGGAAAAACTAGTGAACAAATTAGAATTTGACATGGTCAAAAGAGTTTTATTTATATTTCTTGCTTTATTTGCTGGTAACCAGTTATTTGCGCAAACAGTAGCAGACAGTACAAATTTCTCCGTTTTTTACGACAGTCCAAAACATTATACATTGGCTGGTATCGAAATTAGCGGTATCAGGTTTCTGGATACTGAGGTTCTGAAAGGTCTTTCGGGATTAAATATTGGTGAGGAAATTGTTATCCCTGGCGATCAGGTCACCTCTGCGTTGAGAAAATATTGGAAACAAGGGCTGTTTTCGGATGTGAAAATTTCCGCAACAAAAATTGTAGGCGATAAAATCTGGCTGAATGTCTATCTTCAGGAACGGCCCAGGTTAGCGGCCAAAAATTACCACGGCGTCAGCAAAAGTGAAAAGGAAGATATTGAAAAGCAGGTGATGATGCTGATTGGCGGACAGGTTACAGATAACCTTGTCAATACTGCCCAAAGGCAAATACTCAGCTTTTATCAGGGGAAAGGGTTCTACAACACCGAAGTGAGCATTGTTCAACGGGATGATACTGCCAAGCAGAATCAGCTTGTGCTCGACATCATGGTGAACAAGAAGACCAAGGTGAAGATCAGCGACATTGAATTCATAGGTGCAAAACAGTTGAGTAAGTACACCCTGGAGAAATCCATGAAAAAGACCAAAGCAAAAAAATTGAGAAATTTCTTCTCTTCAAAAAAATTCCTGCAGGACAAATTTGATGAAGATAAAATTAACCTCATCAAGAAGTACAATGAAAATGGATACCGCGATGCCATTATCCTTTCTGATACGATTATTAGAGACACGATCAACAATACGGTAAGACTGATGTACCGGATTGATGAAGGAAGAAGATATTATTTCAGAAATATCCGGTGGATCGGAAATACTGTTCTGACAGATGTTCAACTTTCCCGGGTACTGGGTATTAAGAAGGGTGATGTCTTTGACCAGAAGCTTCTTGACAAACGGCTTACCGAAGATGATGATGCCGTTTCAAATGAGTACCTGAATACCGGTTACCTTTTCTTCAACCTTAATCCGGTTGAGGTAAAAGTTGAAAACGATTCGATTGATTTTGAGATGAGGATCGTAGAAGGTTCGCAGGCCACCATCAATTCGATAGGCATCAAAGGAAATACCAAGACCAACGAACACGTTGCACGCCGGGAGTTGTACACCCGTCCGGGTCAGCTTTTCAGCAAGGAGAATATCATTCGTTCCGTGCGTGAGCTCTCCCAAATGGGACACTTTAATCCGGAAGCCATCAAACCGGATGTGATTCCCCATCCAGAGGACGGAACTGTTGACATCAACTACGAACTAGAGGAGCGCGCCAACGACCAGGTAGAACTTTCAGGAGGTTGGGGCGCCGGAATGTTTGTCGGAACGGTCGGATTGAAATTCTCCAACTTCTCGGTCAGGAACATTGGCAACAAAAAAGCATGGAGACCACTACCTACCGGGGATGGTCAAACATTGACACTCCGTGCCCAAACCAACGGTTCTTACTATCAATCGTACAGTTTCTCTTTCACCGAACCATGGCTGGGTGGTAAGAAACCCAACTCATTTAGCTTCTCTGTGTACTATTCCAAACAGACCAGTGGTAACAGCGCTTACAATTATGGAGGTTATGGGAATGGCATGTACGGAGGTGGTTATGGTGGCCTTGGCGGCTATGGAGGTTACGGCAGCGGTTATGGCAGTGGCTATGGTAGCGGATATGGAGACTACGGTTACAACCAGTACAATTATGATATCACCGAAAAGATGGGTGTTTTGGGCGCCTCGGTTGGGTTGGGATATCGTTTGAAAAGGCCGGATAACTACTTTACCATGTACCACGAGCTTTCTTATCAAAGATACATTTTGGACAACTGGAAATATTTTATTTTCCAGAATGGTACTTCCAATACCCTGGCATTCAGGACTGTATTCGGAAGGAATTCGACGGATAGTCCGTTGTATACCAGAAGGGGATCCAACTTCTCCATCTCTGTGGCGCTGACTCCACCTTTCTCACTGTTTTCGGGGAAAAATTACAACAGCACTACAATGACTGCCGCAGAAAGGTATCGACTGATTGAATACCACAAATGGTCATTTAAGGCGGATATCTTTACGCCACTGCAGCCCCGTCCGGATGCGAAACTTATCCTTAGAACAAAATTTGAAACCGGTCTTTTGGGGTATTACAACAAAAACCTCCGTTCACCTTTCGAATCGTACAAATTGGGAGGGGATGGCATGTCGGGATATAGCTCTTACGGAAGTGAATACATCGGTTTAAGGGGTTATGAAAACAACTCGTTAACCCCTCCAAAGGGTGGTAACATCTATGAGAAGATCACCGTTGAGCTAAGATATCCAATCACATTGTCCCAATCGGCTACTATTTACGGATTGGGCTTCCTTGAGGCGGGTAATTCGTGGTACGACCTCTCTGATTATAATCCATTCAGTATCAAGAGATCTGCAGGGTTGGGTATCAGAATCTTCCTACCAATGTTTGGATTGATGGGATTTGACTGGGGCTATGGGTTCGACGACGGTTACACCAAGGGAACAGGCGGCAGCCAGTTCCACTTCATCATGGGACAACAGTTTTAGCAGTTTGGCCTGAATTTTGTTATTACTTCATGATATAAATTTATTGAGATGAAGAAGATTATTTTTTTGGGAATTTTCATTCTCGCCTGTATGACAAGCAGTTTTGCACAGAAATATGGCTATGTCGATACCGATTTTATTTTGGGAAAGTTGCCGGCTTATGTCGCTGCCCAGGAACAACTGGATAAAATGTCTCAGAAATACCAGAAAGAGCTAGAAACGCTTCATGCCGAACTTGACCAGATCTACAAAGACTACCAGGGAGAGGTGGTATTGCTTTCGCAGGACATGAAACGCAAACGGGAGGAGCAGATTGTCAACAAGGAAAAGGAGTACAAAAAACTGCAACGGCAGTATTTTGGTCCTGAAGGCGATCTGGCCAAAAAGCGTGAAGCTCTGGTTAAGCCTATTCAGGACGAAGTTTTCAGCGCCATTCAGACCATCGCCGAGCAGGGTGCCTATGCGATGATTTTTGACAAGGCAGGTAGCGTGACCATGATCTACACCAATCCGAAATTTGATCTGAGCGATCAGGTGTTACAAAAACTTGGATATAAGAATTAATATTATAAATTTGCGCCATAAAAATTAAATCAGATTGATCATGAGACATTTCTTTAGTGTAATAACTTTTTCCCTCCTTCTATTTGTTGGAGCTTCTACCTCGGCCCAAACATTGAAATTCGGTCACATTGACTTTCAACAGTTGATTCAGGGCATGAATGAATTTGATTTAGCTCAAAAGGCCATGGCTAAATTAACGACAGATCTTGAATCACAATTGGGCGTCATGCAGAAAGAGTACCAGACTAAAGGTCAGGAGTATGTTGCATTGGTAAAACAAGCCAATGTTACGGATGCCATTCGTCAGGCAAAAGAGGCTGATATTCAAAGTCTTCAGGAGAGAATCTCTACTTTCCAGCAACAAGCTCAGGAGAATCTTCAAAAGGAACAGACTAAACAAATGCAGCCGGTTGTAGAGAAGGCACGTAAGGCTGTGGCCGACGTTGCAAAAGAGCAAGGGTTAATATATGTTTTTGATACCCCCTCTGTCCTCTATTTTGATGCATCCATGTCAATTGACATATTGTCTGCTGTAAAATCAAAAGTGGGAGAAGCAAAATCTACGGAAGCAAAGCCGCTACCTAAAACTAAATAGGGATACGTATTTAATTCGTGAAACAATACAAAATTGGAGGGCGCTGAAAGGTGCCCTTTTTTGTTCCTCAAATATTGGTGCACAAGCGAATAATTTGTAGTTTCGGAAGATAAATTAATATTCATGTCAGATCCTTACCAGCCCATTGGCGTCTTTGATTCAGGTTATGGCGGACTCACAATTTTCAAAGAGCTGCTCCGCGAATTACCCCAATACGACTACATCTATTTGGGTGACAATGCCAGAAATCCATATGGGACCCGCTCTTTTGAAGTAGTTTATGACTATACCCGACAAGCAGTTTTTCAGCTTTTTGAACAGGGGTGCAGACTGGTCGTTCTTGCATGCAATACCGCCTCTGCAAAGGCGCTGCGCAACATTCAACAGTTAGACCTGCCTGTATCTTATCCCGACAGACGGGTATTGGGGGTGATCAGGCCAAGCGTGGAGATGATCCCCGAACTGACGAAAACAGGTCATGTGGGTGTTTTGGGCACGAATGGAACAGTGCTTTCAGAATCCTATCCAATGGAGATAGCCAAGATATCCCCAAACAGCCCGATATTGGTCACGCAGGTAGCATGTCCGATGTGGGTGCCCATCGTAGAAAATAACCTCATTGACAGCCCCGGGGCCGCCTTTTTTGTGAAACAGAATTTGGACGAACTTTTTGGCAAAGATCCTTCGATCGATACTGTCATTCTTGGATGTACCCATTATCCGCTTTTAACGGATGTGATCCGGAAATATCTGCCCAAAGGGGTTCAATTGCTCACCCAGGGACTGATCGTCGCGGACCGGCTGAAGGATTATCTCTACCGCCATCCCGAAATAGAGCTGAATTGCTCCAAAGCCGGTCGAAGGGAGTTTTTCACCACCGAGTCAACCGCCAATTTTGATCAGTTGGCCAATCTGTTTCTGGGCAGTGAGGTCAAGTCACAGCACATCAAATTGGGATGAGTTACAGACAATCCGCAACACATTTTTCCATAGCTGCCGAATTTTCCTCCAGTACCTCTAAATATCGTATCTGAGACAAACTCCTGACCTTGTTGTGCTCAGGATAATCAATTTTGTAATAAGTGTCCCCATTCAGGTAATCGGTGAGGAAACGCATAGCTTGTTCCCAAACCATGTACCGGCAGGAGTAAGCAAGGTTCTTCTTCTCCAGATCTGTTAAGAACATTTTGCTTTCAGAAAGATATCCCCGGGCGTACGCTTCATAATATCCGGCATTGAAACCGATTTTACTGGTATCTGGTTCATCTTCTACCGCGGTATCCCCTAGAGTCCGTATGGCATCCCCAAAATCAAAAAGGATACTACCCGGCATAACTGTGTCTAAATCTATGACACATAGGATATTGCCATCTGCATCATAAAGGATATTGTTGATTTTGGTGTCGTTGTGAGTGATACGCACTGGCAGTTTACCTTCGTCGAGCCATTGTTGCAACTGCGTCATTTCTGCAGACCGTACCATTAATTTTTCGATTTCGGCTTTCATTTCCCCTTTTCTACCGGCAGCATCGTTGGCCAGGGCCTGTTCAAATTGCCAAAAGCGGAATTTCCCATTGTGAAAATTTGGAACAGTCTCAATCATCTGTTTTCCATCCAGGTCGGCCAGTTGAAGTTGAAACTTGCCAAATGCCTGTCCGGCGCTGTATGCCTGCTCAGGATTTGTGACCGCTTCAATTCCAAAAGAATCACGAATAAAAAGGAAGAGTGTCCAAAAATTTCCAGAACTATCCTGAACATAGTATTTGCCGTCGGAAGCCTGGAGGTAGGTCATTACTTTCCGGTCGATTTCGGGTTCGCCGGCCTTTTCCAATTGTTTACGGATGTGGCCGGTAGCCAGCAGGATGTTGTTCACCATTCCGGGTACATCCTTGAAAATCTGGTGATTTTTACGCTGCAAAACAAAATCTGGGGCCTCATCGCCAATGGTGCGAATGAGAAAGGTGTCGTTGATATGGCCATGTCCAAATGGTTTCCATTCCGAAACCTGTTCGGTGCGGCCAAACGATGACATTAACTGTTTAATTTGCTGGTCGTTCATATTTTAATGTATTGATTATTTGGTTTTTTACTTATCATAACTTTACCACCGAACAGAGATTGCATGATCGTTCCTCCTACCAAAGACTGATCTTTTAAACTTTCATAAATTGATGGTGAGAAGAATAAAATCATGCATATTAGAATAGCCTATTAATTGTATATTTGTTTTATTATCAGCAGATTACTTCGTCGTGCCTCCTCGTAATGACGGTACGCTGTTGACTTTGTGAGGGTGAAGAGAAGGAGGCGGGCGGCGATTCAGCTTTTACCGAAAAATGATGACCCGCCTCCTTCTCTTCACCCTCACCTCTCAAAAAAATGATCCGTCATTGCGATCCGCCGGCTGGCGGAGAAGCAATCTAAAGTATTGCATGAATCAATAAATGCGCAGATCATATCCAAACTCAGCAATCTATACTATATAACTTTCAACTTTCCACTTTCCACTTTCCACTTTCCACTCTCAACTTTCCACTTTCCACTCTCCACTTACCTCTTACCACAATTGTTTTGGATATACCCCATCGGCAATCAGTTGCGCGATTTTACCCTTCACAATCGGTTTATCTTCCCTGTAGGTAACCCCAAACCATGGAGAATCACATTCGATAACCTTGGTTTTAAGGTTACCGTTGACAATGTTATCGTTGATTAACAGAGGTATGAAGTATTCTGATTTCATTTCATTACCATGGTCCCTGAGAAATTGGGCAAAACCCTCTTTCAAATAGCCAAATACGTTGGGTTTTAGTCCCCAAAAATTCATCGATACCGGAGTTCTGGGGCTAAGAAGGTGACGGCCATCCTCTTCATAATAGAAAATGCCATCGGCTTCCCCGTCGATCTTGGTGCGTTCAACAACGGTTGTCAGATATCCGTTTTTATCGGTAGCACATACTCCTCGTGATACGGTGCCATGATCAGAAAGTGTATTTCCGACATTGTACCCAATCATGGAATATTCATTTGGATCGGTTGATGAGATGAGAAAATCGGCCATGGCCTTGTAGGCTTTGGTCCCATAAAAATCATCCGCGTTGATGACTGCCATCGGTTCATTGGCCACACCATCGGCCATTAGCAAAGCATGTCCGGTCCCCCATGGTTTTTCCCTTTCCGGGAATAGGGAAAAGCCTTCAGGCAGTTTATCAAGCGATTGGTAGACATATTCCACTTCGATTCGGCCTTTTAGTTTTGGATCGAACTGTTCCTTGAAAGCAACTTCAAAATCGCGGCGAATGACAAAGATAACTTTCCCAAAGCCGGCACGTATGGCATCGTAAAGTGAATAATCGATGATCGCTTCTCCGCTGGGACCAACTTCGTCAAGCTGTTTTAATCCCCCGTAGCGGCTGCCCATGCCGGCAGCCAGAATGATAAGGGTGGGTTTCATAACAAAAATAGTATAGAATTAATTTCTGATTTTGTGACCGCTCAATGAGTAATAAAAGATAAACAAGAAACAGGGTATGGCTATCCAATAGGCATTTTGACCTCCGAAAGCATCCTTCATAAAGCCATAAATTGTTGGAATAACAGCGCCGCCAACAATGGCAATCACCATCAGGGAAGAACCCTCTTTTGTAAACTTACCAAGGTCGGCCATGGCAAGGGGCCAGATGGAAGGCCACATCAATGAGCAACCCAGGGCCATCAACGATACAAAATAGATGGAAATTTGCGGAGGGGTTAGGACGACCATCAGCGAACCAAAAATAGCGATAGAT
>JALOCD010000043.1 GCA_023228025.1 Prolixibacteraceae bacterium
ATGGACTACTATCAATTCCATTGCTCAATAAAATTGAAAGGGCCTATTTGTTGTCTGCTCCTAAAGCGACATTGGAAGTTCAGAAATCCGAATTGAAGAATATTGTCAAACTGCCTTTTGCTGCTCCAGACAAGTATGTTTCCGTTGTTGTTTTGGAGGTTGAGGGAGAACCCAACTTTTTGCCCTTACCGTCCGCCCGTAAGAAAGTAAAAGTATCTTCAGCAAAGATCAGTTATAATTCCGATCATCTTACTGATGGCGATCCAAAAAACAAATGGCAACCTACCGATGACGACCAGGAACGCTGGGCTGAAATAGATTTGGGTCAGGAAATTTCAATAGGGGTTGTTTCTGTTGTCGAACCATGGCATCCCTGGGATAATAAAGGTCAAAAGATTGAAATACAATATAAAACAGGGAATAAATGGATAACATCTATTGAAATTAAGACAAATGGAACCGGATATACCCAGTCTATTACTCCAGTGATCTCTCGCTATTTCAGATTGAAGATAGTTGAGTCAAAAGAACCAACAATAAATGAATGGATTTTATACAGGGCAGAATAAAATATTCAATTCACTGATGGCATGAACAACAACAATGGCGGGCTCGGGTTCCCAGGGTTATTGATTCCCCTTCTTTGAAGAATTCTTTATAGCTTTGCTTTTCCAAATACTGCCTTTGAAATGACCGAAGATGAAAAATGTTTATTTGAAAAAATAAGGAAAGGCGATGAAGCTGCATTTAAAGTCATCTACAATAGATATGTGCCCAGACTGTATTACTTCGTGTATGAGTATGTCCCATACAATGACATAGTTGAAAATATCATTCAGGACACATTGATGGCACTTTGGGTCAAAAAATCAACACTGGCAGATAATACAAACCTGGGCGCTTATCTTTTTACCGTTGCTAAAAACAACTGCCTCTATAAACTTCGGGACCAACGGTACAAACGGAGACTTTTTGAATCGACTGAAGTTACTGAACCGGAACTGAAAGTAAACCTCGATGCTTTAGGCGCTCTCGATACCTCATTGATTACGTTCACGGAGATTGAACAAATTATCGATAACACCCTTCTGCAATTGCCCCCACAATGCAAAATTGTTTTCATTCTTAGCCGGTTAGAAGAAAAGAAAAACAAAGAAATAGCACAAACACTGGGCATTTCAGAGAAAGCGGTCGAAGGGCATATCTCCAAAGCATTAAAATTTTTCCGCACTTCGCTTAAGGATTATCTTCCAATCATGGCATTTTTGTTTGTACGCTAGGGCATGGAGCAGAGGGCATGGGGCATGGAGCAGAGCGGTACTCCGTTCCCCGGTCTCCAATCCTCCAAGGTCTATGCCCTCTGCTCCATGCCTCATGCCCTCTGCCCTTAAAAATAATTTCAAATCAGGACTGGGGTAAATCCCAGTTCGTGCTTTAAATGTACAGATATGAAATACACAGACGATATATTGCAAATAGTGACAGGCAACATGAAAGGAATCCATAAAAACGAGGTCCTTTCTCAGCTTCTCAATGATAAGGAAGCCTGTGAAGAGTACAGGAAAATCAAAAATGCATGGGCGCTGGCGTCTTCGACAAAAGAAATGTCCGAATCGCAGGTTGAAAATCTGTACATGAACTTCCAAAAGCAGTTGGCAATTAAACAGAAATCATTTCGAATATTCAGTTCCTCCTTTATTAAATATGCCGCAATCCTAATTTTAGCCTTATCGATTGGCGCTGTTGGCTTTTGGGATCTCTATCAGAATCAGAAATCGTATGTTTATAGTACTATTGCCGAATCAGGAAAGAATGGTATGTCGCAGCTTCACCTTTCCAATGGAACAACAGTTAATCTCGAAAAGGACAACTCGAAAATTGCGCTAAGCGCAGATCAGAAAGTCACGATTGATAATGAAAAGGTGATCGATTTAAAAAACAAAACCAGCCAGGCGGATGATTCAAAAATGAACGAGGTGGTTGTTCCATTCGGGAGGAAATCCCAATTGACACTGGAAGATGGCACTAAAGTCTGGTTAAATGCCGGAAGCCGGATGGCATTCCCGACCAAATTCAAGGGTAACAAACGGGAAGTATTTTTGGAAGGGGAAGGTTATTTTGAAGTAGCACACAACCAGAAACTGCCATTTTATGTAAATACTGACGAAATAGCCATCAAAGTACTGGGGACTAAATTTAATATTTCTGCCTACGGGTCAGAGAAACTGATTGAAGCAGTCCTTATTGAAGGAAGCATTGTAATAAATGAACGGTCAGCTTTGTCATTTATAAAGAGTGGATCCATTCTAATGCCTAACCAAAAAGCCAGTTACGACAGAAATGATCGTTCTATAGTTGTAAAAGAAGAGCCTAATGTTGATGATGCAATTGCCTGGACTGAAGGATGGTTAAAATTTCACCGGCAGAGTATAAATGACGTCCTTAATAAGTTGCAACGCTATTATAATGTACAGTTTGATTTTAACGCAGAATTTCCTGCAGAAGATTTGATAACCGGGAAATTATATCTTAATGATTCTATTGAACAGGTGATGTTGACAATGGAGGTTGTTGCCAAACTGCAATACCGGATTAGTGGTAATAAAATTTATGTTGGAAAAAAAATGTAGTCAAATATATTTAACAGTAAAAAAATGTAAGGGTGATTACCTACCGATTTTGATCTCGCAATTATTAACCAGTTAATATTAACCAACTAAAAAACTCAGGGTTGCCTATGCAAAATTAGTTTCTATTTCAGATTAAAAAGCCGGGAAGTCGGCTAACCTCCCAGCTTTAGATTTATTAAAACAGTGTTTTATAATAAACGATCAAAAGTATGAAAAAAAAATGTAATGTGATGTCCAATCTCAAATTGGACACGAATGAAATATTCTTAAAAATGAAACTTCTTACCTTGATGTTGTTTGCTGCTTTTGTGTCAGCCTCGGCGAGCAGCTACTCACAAGCGACAAAGTTCAACCTGGACCTGAAAAATGTTAGCATCAGTGATGTCTTTCAGAAAATCGAAGAGCAGAGCGAATTTGTTATTCTTTTTAATGAGAAAACCTTTGATATCAAACGGAAAGTCGATATAGCTGTAAGGGACGAAACGGTTGATAAAATTCTGGATCAGGTTTTTGAAGGGGAGAAGGATGCCTACAAGATCTTTGACCGCCAGATCGCAATTTATCCGAATGAAATAATAGAATTGCCAACCATTATCAAGTCTGAAACAAATGCGGAACAGCAAAAGAAAACTCTCTCCGGTATCGTCAAAGATAGCAAAGGTCTTCCTATCCCAGGGGTAACAGTTATTGCTAAAGCCACAACCATTGGTACGATTACCGATGCTGATGGACAATTCAAATTATCGGTGCCGACCGATGCCAAAACACTCGTATTTTCGTTTATTGGGATGAAAACGCAGGAAATTCAGATAGGAGGGAAAACATCTCTCAACGTGGTACTTGAGGAGATGACCGTGAGTTTGGAGGAAGTGGTTGCCGTCGGGTATGGTACTCAGAAAAAAGCCAGTGTTGTGGGGGCCATCTCCGCGGTTTCGGGTAAAGACATCATGAAAACAGGTGGGGTAAGTTCTTTGTCAATGGCTTTAACAGGAGCCCTTCCCGGACTTAACACAATCCAGTCAAACACTGGCCAACCAGGTTCAGAAAATGTAAAATTGATCATTCGAAGTGTGTCTTCATGGAACGGTTCCGATCCATTGGTGCTTGTGGATGGGATCAAACGATCCATGGATGATATTGATCTAAATGATGTGGATAACATCTCAATTTTGAAAGATGCTTCGGCTACAGCTGTTTACGGGGTTGAAGGAGCCAATGGGGTAATATTGATAACCACCAAACGGGGAAAATCAGGGAAAACTAAATTGACTTTTTCTGGTAATATAACCATGAAAACAATTTCCAGGTTACCTGAGGTTTTGGATTCTTATCAAGGATTATCGCTTAAGAATCAGGCTATTATGAACGAAGTGGCTATGAACCCAGGTTCCTGGGCAAATTATACACCACAGGAAGTATTGAACCATTTTCGCGATGGCGATAACCCTTATATCTATCCAAACAATAACTGGCGTGATTATTTTACCAGTAAACCTGGTTATTCCCGTAAAGCAGGCTTCACTATGAGCGGAGGGACCGATTTTGTAAAATATTTTGGTTCTATGAATTATTTGCATGAGAGTGATATTTTTTCCCGTCCCAATGCCGGCCGTGGTTATGATCCCAGTTATTCTTACAACCGTTTCAATTTTAGGACCAACCTCGATTTTAAGTTAACCAAATCGACTTCGTTTTCAGTGAACCTGGCTGGTTATAGGGGTAGCCAGAAAAAACCAAACGGCGATGTTGCACAGTATCTTTTCAAATTTATCGCTGGGGGCGCCCCTGATCTTCCAATCAGGTACGAAGATGGAATCTGGGGATCTACCAAGTTATTTAGTGGTGGGGTAAATTCTGAAGTTCAATATAATTACACCGGTATCTCCATTTCAAATACAACGAACTTTACAACTGACATGGAATTGGAGCAAAATCTCGATTTCATTACGAAAGGATTAAAAGTCGATCTTCAGTTTTCATACGATAATTCTATTGCTTCAATTGGTCCTAATATTGCGGATGTTGGCCTGGCTGGAGTTTCAAAATATATTGATCCGGTTAAATATGCTGCTGCACAAACCGATGCTGAAAGAAATGCTGCAACTACCTGGACCATTGGCCCAGGGATCTTTACTCCTGTTGCAGGCCTTCCAACAATTTCATCTGAAAGTTACAATGGATCCTTTAACAAACAACTCGTTTACCAGGCACGCCTGAACTATTCCCGTGATTTTGGCAAACATGCTGTTTCGGGCCTCGCTGTTTTTAAACGTCAACAGGTTGCCAATGGCGCCGATTGGCCCTCTTACCGCGAAGACTGGGTAGGCCGTGCGACTTATGGATACAATAACCGGTATTTGTTCGAAGCCAATGGTGCATACAACGGTTCCGAGAAATTCGGCCCAGGCTACCGGTTCGGATTTTTCCCTTCAGTTTCTTTGGGCTGGACTTTTTCCAACGAAAAGTTTATAAAAGATCGCCTGCCTTTCCTATCAATGGGTAAAATCCGGTACTCTAATGGATCAGTGGGTAGCGATGCAGGTATTCCTCGTTGGCTGTATGATAATAAATGGTCCGAAGGCTCAGGATTTGTCCATGGTTCGACAGGTTTGGATGGGTATATGCTGGGGTACCCATTCCTAAGTACCAACCCATCTTACCAATACTATAACCAGTCGGTCATTGGCAATGCCAATGCCCGTTGGGAAACAGCCCATAAACAAAATCTAGGATTGGAAACTTCGTTTTTCAACAACCTGATAACTTTAATTGTAGATCATTATTGGGAAAAAAGGACAGGCATTTTCATGTCGGGAGCACAGCGTACATCCGTTCCCAATTGGTTTGGGGCAAAGCCAGTGGCGGTCAACCTTGGAGAAACAGAAGGCAAAGGTTGGGAAGTGGAATTAAAATTTAACAAGACTACAGGGAAAGGCTTGCATCATTATGCCTACATTAGTTGGGCATTGAATAAGGACAAGGTCGTTTATATGGAAGATGGCCAATTGCAGGACGATTATTTGAAACGGGAAGGGTTTATCATCGGGCAAACCAAATCAAGGCTTAACAACGGCTTTTATAATTCGTGGGATGATATCTACACCAGTGTCCTGGATGGCACTAACCAAAATTTTATACCCGGGCAGTTTAAACAAATCGATTTTAATGCAGATGGAAAAGTTGACGATTTTGATGTTGCACCTTATGGGTATGCCAATCATCCACAAGGAACCTATAATGCTACTTTAGGCGCCGATTACAAAGGTTTCAGCGTGATGCTTCAATTCTACGGCGTTTATAATATCACCCGCTTAGTATCCATGAACGAATTTCCGCTAGACAATGGGGGCAACTATTGGACTGTGATCCGCGAGTTCAACCGCGATGATGCCTGGACACCAGAGAGGGCCGCTAATGGGACTGCCAGTTATTCGGCGCTTGCGTACAGGGTAAAAACAGCCAACCAGGGCAATTATTTATACAAAGATGCATCCTATTTTCGTTTAAAAACAGCAGAAATTGCTTACACGCTCGATAAATCGGTACTCACAAGGTTGGGTGTCGCAAAAACGAGAATTTTTCTGAATGGGAACAACCTGATATTCTGGTCGAAACTGCTGCAAGATGTGGAAGGTTCCCCATCAATGACGCCCACACTTACTTCATTGTATCCAACATTAAAAAGGTATAACCTGGGAGTTGAAATTACATTTTAATTTTCGAAAAGGATAAGAATTATGAAAAAAATATTTACTTATATCGTCTGCGGAATTATATTAACAGGAAGTTTTTCCTCCTGTGAAGAGTATCTTGACCAGGCCCCGGCTGCCGAATTGCAAGACAAGGATATATTTGGAAAATACGAGACCTTTCAGGGATTCGAAGATCAGCTCTTTTTGTACCTGTTTGAACCTCTACAGTCCAGAAATGGAGGAGGTATGTGGTTTTCGGATGAAACGCACAGTTCGGGAGCCTTAACATCTTCTTATAATGCGATCTCGGGCGATTACTGGACGTTATTAGAGGGACCCGGAGGCATTGCTCAGTTTTCCCTTTTCGTAAATAGCATGCAAACAGGCGGGGGGGGAAGCGCCGGAAGTGGATTCTGGACCAGTTCGTGGAATGGCATCCGTATTGCGAACATCGCCCTTTCTCAGCTCCCTACACTCGAAACAGCGCAAACTGCCACTCAGGAGCAAAAAGATTTGTTAAAGGGGAATGCCTTGTTTTTCAGGGGATTTAACCATCTTCAATTGATGCAAATTTGGGGAGGCTTGCCATACATTGACACCTTGCTTACTGCGGATATGAATATCAATTTTCCACGTCCAACCCTCAGGGATGGGATGAGAAAAGCAGTAACCGATTTGACCACTGCAGCACGGCTTTTACCAAACAACTGGGACGAATCAGCGGAAGGTGCAGCTACCCCAGGTAAAAATGAGGGGAGGCCAACGAAAGGTTCGGCCTACGGGATGGCAGCAAAAGCGCTGCTTTTTATGGGTAGTCCACTTAATAATGAAAGCACCCAGTATGATGAAGCCTTATGCAAAGAATCAGCTCAAACTGGGTGGCAGGTAATTAAGTTGGCCAATGCGGGTTACCACCGTCTGATGGATGTTACTGAAGATAAAGGAGACCCCGGGGATATTGATTATAAGCGGAACTTTGTCGGTGCAACACTAACAGCAGCGCCTTATACGCGTGAAAACCTTTTGGTGAAGTTTGAGCACCCTACATACCAAGCCTCCGGTAATTATCCTATGGGTTGGGGATTGGCGCAGAACATGTTCCCGAGGTCATCTGGTGGTGTTAGTTATTCAGTAGCCGCGAGCCAGAATATTGTTGACTTGTTTGAGACCGTTAATGGTAAACTGCCTGAAGATGACCCAGCTTATGATCCCGATAAACCGTGGGCCAATCGCGACCCCCGGTTCTATAACGTGATATTAACCGATGGTACACCAATAACGGTTAGTTACAAAGTTAACTGTTATGCATATGATGATACCGGAAAACCTGGCGTGGATTTTGGTACGGGTCAGACAGAAACCGGCTATTTTATCAAGAAATGGTGGATCTACGGTTGTACAAACGCATCGGGAGGTAACCGTCCAAGTGTGACGGTTCAGACTCCCATGTTACGTCTTGCCGAAGTATATCTTAATTATGCCGAAGCCCTGATTGCAGCAGGATACGCTCCTTCTGCTACACCTACCTTTGCCAACGGGGAAAACGGTATTTCTGCATTGGATGCGATTAACAGGCTTCACCGAAGAATCTATACCAAGACCGGTGGTCCTATTTTACCAAATGTAAACATGACTTTGTATGGTGGCCCTGGTAAGGACGGTACGGTAAAAGGTTCATTCATGGAAAAAATTTGGAACGAAAGGGCTGTCGAACTTTGTTTTGAAAGAAGCCGCTGGATTGATTTGCGCAGATGGCACGTGGCACATTTGGATAAATATCGAAACATCTTTGGTATGAGGTTTAATAAAGCCCATACCAAGTTTGAGAAGGTACAACTAGCCAAAATAAATTTCGAGAGCAGACATTACTGGATGCCTATTCCAAGAGCGCAATTGGGGCTATACCAGGAGTATCAGCAAAACCCGGGATGGTAATTTAAATCTTTCTAAACTTTAAAATAGAGATAATATGTATCGAAATATAAAATTTCTTGCGGTACTGTCGGCTTTGCTATTCCTTTCGGATAGCTTGCTGATTGGGGCATCAAATCCTGCCACATCTATCAATAATATCATAAAGGCAATTGTGACCGGAATCAATAACAGACCAGTTGGAGGTGCTGTGGTGATGGACAGTAAAGGCAATGTTTTGGCAACTACTTCAAATGATGGTTCTTTTTCCATTAAATTGGAAGGACAATCGGAACTAAAAATTGTCGCAGAAGGTTTTTCTGTTCAAACTATCAAGCCACAGGAATTCTTGAAATCCACCATTGAGCTGGTTCCTGTTACAACAGATTTGAAGAGGGTGCCATTGGCTTTTGGCAGTATTTCACAAGATCAGATGGTAGGGGCAGTAACCGTGCTCGATGCCGATGAGTTGCAAAGACTTGATAACGGGCAAAGTGTTACCGAAGCTATTCGCGGACGGGTACCTGGTATGTATAATACCAGCAATCTTCGAAACTATGGAAGCCTGACCTGGGTAATCGATGGGTTAGAGCGTGATCCGTCTTACCTTACCCTCAACGAGGTGGATAAGATCGTGGTACTGAAGGATTGCTCGTCCCGGATGTTAATGGGAGCTAAAGGCACAAATGGTGTTGTATTGATCACCACCAAAAGGGGACAGCCGGGCAAACTTGTGATCACTGCGGAGGCCGGGTATAGCATCGCCACACCGGTCAGCTATCCCCAGTTTATGAACTCGTATGATTACGCCCGTTATTACAACGAAGCCCGGGCAAACGATGGACTTACCCCTTTGTATTCCGATCAGCAACTGGCTGGATACCAATCGGGTAGCCGGATCAAATATCCGGATCATGATTATTATAATTCCACCTTTCTTCGTGATTATACCAGCCAGGGTCGGCTTTCAACGCAATTCCGGGGTGGAAATGAAAATACCCGCTATTATCTTCATCTGATGGGAACCAACAACAATTCACTATTGAACGTTGGACAAGGTAAAAAGCAAGGTAACAACAATTTCAGTATAAGGGCCAATATTGATACAAAAATCACCTCCTTTATAAAACTAAGGGTTGACCTGGCCTCATATTTCGGCTTTGCCAATAATCCAAATGGTAATTTCTTCGGCAATGCCTCCACATTTCGTCCGAATGATTATCCGATGTTTATACCTGTCGATTCAGTCCCTGCGGCCAGTGCTTCTCTGCTAACCAGTGCATTTAAAACCAATGGCAGCATACTGGGTGGTAATCAGACCTATCAGACCAATGTTTATGGTGACCTGATGTATGGCGGATACAATAAAGTTGTAAACCGTATCAACCAGATGAATTCCAGTCTTGATATAGATTTGGGTTCTGTGCTGAAAGGTCTCAGCTTTGCCGGGGGGATTTCGTTCGATTTGACCGCGGTCCAGACCATTCAGCAGTTAAATACTTACAGTGTTTATGAACCATATTACATAGATAATGCCTTAACCAGCATTAAAAAGTATAAAATCGATCAGATTTCAGGTTCACAGAAGGTTACCAGTACCGATTTTAAACGTCGGTTCGGATTTTTTGGAAATTTTGAATATGCCAATACGTTTGGGGACCACAGCCTGTATGCCAACCTAATGGGATATGGCGAAAGTTTCAATGATGATGCAGTCCTTCAGCCTGAAAACATGGCCCATTACGGTATGCGGGCAAACTATGGCTTTAAAAGGAAATACCTGGTCGAGTTTGACGGAGCTTATGTAGGTTCGCGGTTTTTAGCGCCCGACAACCGCTTCCAGTTTGCCCCTTCTATTGGAGTGGCTTGGGTTTTAACCAACGAAAACTTTATGAAAGGATTGACCAAAATTGAATTCCTGAAGTTAAGGGCCTCTTGGGGGATCATCAACGCAGAGGATGGTTTCACTACATATCATTCCTACGAGACCGCTTACCAGAATGCTGGCGGTTCATATGCATACGGGGGCTTGACCGGAGATTATACCAGTAACGCACTGAGATATAAATCGATTGCGAATTCCAATCTGGGCTTTGGTAATCGTGAAGATATCAACCTTGGGTTTGAAGGTTCTTTTTTCGGGAATAGACTTCAACTGACAGGTAATTGGTTTTACCGGAACCAATATAATGATCCAACAAAACTGACAAATACCTACCCGGAGTATCTTGGTGGTGTTTTCCCGTTGGAGAATGCAGGAAAAAGAACTTCCAATGGAGTTGAAGCCTCTGTTCTTTTTAAACAGATAAAAGGTGATTTCAGGTATTCTGTTGGTGGAAATATCGTTTACCAGCAAGGTAAAGTTATAAAGTTGGACGAACCATTTTATGAATACGATTATCTGAAAAGGACAGGAAAAGCCACAGATGCAATTTTCTCTTATGTTTCTGAAGGGTTTTTTAAAGATGCTGCCGACATTGCCTCGCATGCCACACAAACTTTTGGCGATGTGTTCCCGGGCGACATCAAGTATAAGGATCTCAACAATGACGGTGTGATCGATCAGAATGACCAGCAGGTGATTGGAAATTCCAACTCAAGGATCTACTACGGGATGAACCTTACCCTGGGCTATAAAAACCTTGAACTGTTTGCCCTTGGAAGCGGACAGGCCGGTGGAGAATACATTCAGAATGATGATTATTACTGGGTAAGGGGCAACCAAAAATATCCCTCTTATCTGGCCGAATCCAGATGGACTCCCGTAACAGCAGAGACCGCAACTTATCCCCGGCTGACAACCAAAGAAAGCAGCAATAATTTCATGGCATCATCGTTCTGGCTACGCAAAAATAACTGGATGAGGCTACATACCGTTCAATTAAATTATAAATTACCATCAACAATTATCCGTGAAGGTGGCAAGCTCAAAAATATAAAATTGTATTTAAGGGGCAGCAATCTGCTTACTGTATCGGATATCCGCAATGAGATAGACCTGAATGTGGGCAGCGCCCCGCAAATGAGGACTTACGTTGTCGGATTAAATGCTAACTTTTAAATCCTGGCGATTATGAAACGAATATCAAACATAATAGTACTTGCGGCGATCCTTCTTTTTGCGGCATCCTCCTGCTCCGATTTTCTGGAGCCTGAGTTTGAAAACAATACTTTTTCGGATGAGTATTTGCTAACCCATCCTATCAATGCAGAAGGCTTACTGATTAATGGATACAGCAGTTTGCCCGGTTATGAAATTGACCTGGAAGCTGCTACTGATAATGCTACCACCAATGTATTTAGCAGCGGTTACCTGAAAATGGGAACAGGTCAGTGGACATCCAATTTTAACCCGGTATCTGTTTGGACCGAAGATTACACCGTATTAAGGTATCTCAGTAAGTTTGAGGGTATTTACAAGGATGTAAAATGGGAATGGCAATATACGGATAGAAACCCCTATTTTCTAAATCGTTTTGCCGGCGAAATTTTTGGGTTGAGGGCATGGTACCTCTACGATTTACTGAAGGTTCACGGGGGCGAAAGCGTTGATGGAAAATTGCTTGGAGTTCCAATAATATTGAAGGAACTGAACCAAAACGATGACCTGAAGTTACCACGAAACACCTTTGATGAGTGTATTGCCCGGATCGTAAACGATTGTGACTCTGCCATTAGCCGGCTTCCTTTCAAATATGCAAATGGCTCGGCCAATGATGCTGTTTTGGGAAAAAGTTTTGATGGACGGGTTGATCAGAAAGTGGCCATGGTGATCAAATCACGTGCAACTTTGATGGCTGCCAGCCCCGCGTTTACGATAGGTAAAACAGATGCTGAAAAAATAGCGCTCTGGCAAAAAGCGGCCAATGCAGCTGCCCAATACCTTAAACTCGTCAGTGGCGCCACCGGCTTCTCTGCAAGGGGTGTTGATTTTTACAAGGCGACATTCCAGGATGATCCTGAGATCATCTGGAGAAAACGGGTTATTGCTTCGGCCAGTACCCTGGAGAAAAGTTTGTTCCCGCCCTCCTTGTATGGCAATGGCACTATCAATCCAAGCCAAAACCTGGTTGATGCATTCCCGTTGGCAACCGGTTACCCGGCAACCACTGATGTACAAAAAACGAACTTAGCATTAAAGGATAAACGTTTACAGGCTTTCGTAATCTATCAGGGGGCTAAATTGAAGAATATTGCAATAAATACCTACGTTGGGGCGCCCAACGATGGGCTGAATATTCTGCCAACATCAACCCGTACAGGCTATTATCTAAAAAAGTTTGTGAATGAGTCGGTGAGCCTTCTTCCAACCAATGTTACCGGTGCGGCACATTTTATAACACTGGCGCGTAGAACGGAAATCTTTCTGAATTATGCCGAAGCAGTTAACGAAGCTTACGGGCCCGATGCAGACCCGCTCGGTGTTGGCTTAACTCCCAAAGCGGTGCTTGGTTTAATCCGTAAAAGGGCCGGTATTGATTCGAACGCTGCTCTTGCCGGTTACCAGGATCAATACCTTGATGACCAGGCTGCAGCCGGTAGAGATGCCTTCAGGGCTTTGATCAAAAACGAAAGAAGGGTTGAACTCTGTTTTGAAGGAACCCGTTTCTGGGATATCCGCAGGTGGAAAGACAATATTTCGGAACCGCTTAAAGGAGTTGCGATCACCAATAACGGCGGAACTTTGTCTTACAGTTTCCAAGATGTGGAAGCACGACCTTTTAAAGACTATATGTATTATGGCCCGATTCCATATACAGAAACCCTGAAATATGATATTAAGCAAAACCAAGGGTGGTAAACTTTTTCGTTAACAATTAAAGTAACTAAATATGAGAAATTTATTAATATTGATTGTTGCTGCAATCGGGATCTTTGCATGTGTAAAAGAAAACCCCGATTTTGCGGATTATAAATATACCTCTGTATATTTCCCCTTACAGACACCCATGCGGACACTAATTTTGGGTGAATATGCACAGGCTGACAATTCACTTGACAATAAACTTCAGTTTAACATTGGGGTTGCCATAGGCGGATTGAGACAGAATAGTCAAGACAAATGGGTAAAGTTTGAAATTAATGAATCAATGATTGACGGGTTTGTGTTTTCGAATGGTGATACCTTAAAAGCATTGCCTAAAAAATACTATACCACATCAGTAGCAAGCGGCGAAAAAATAAATATCCCAACGGGTTCGATGGAAGGGAAAGTTTTGGTTTCGTTAACCCCGGAATTTCTTTCAGATCCGAATACTTATAAAAATAGGTATGTTGTCCCGTTGCTAATCATTGAGAAGTCTGTCGGAATTGACACGATACTTCAGGGGAAAGCGTTAGCTTCCAATCCAAACATTTTAATCAATAGTAATTGGTTAACCCCCCCCAAAAACTATACAGTTTTCGGGATTAAGTATGTGAATGAATATCATGGCAATTATCTGCACTATGGGATGGATTACACACTGGATGCTGCAGGCAACCGGTTGGCAACCCCTGCCCCGGTGAAATATTCCACTTATTTTGTTGAGCAAAACGCGATATGGAAATTGTCAACAACCGGAAGAAATGCATTGGAAACCAGTGGTGTTGCGAATTCAACCAGTTCAAAGATGAAGCTGACCATCAATACCGACAACACGGTGGCAATTGCCCCTGTTAGTGGCGCCAAGGTAGTTGATGGTACCAGGTCAACGGGCAAATTTGCAAAAAAAGGGGGTAAATGGGGCGGCAACAACTACGATGCCCTTTTCCTCAATTACAAATATTCCGAATCAAATGTTCAGCATGAAGTGGTAGATACCCTGGTATTCCGGGATAAAGGAATTGTTTTTGAGACCTTTAGTGTAAAAGCGAAATAGTTAGATTGAAAAAAAGTATTTTATGATTAAATTTAAATTTATTCAAATATTGATGATTTCAATGTTGATGTCTTTGGGTGGCGCCATCGTGCAGGCCAGGGATATATATGTTGACCAGAATGCCTCCAACAGCTCTGACTCTAACTCCGGAGTAAAATCCAACCCGCTTAAAACTATTTCAAAAGCTGCTCAGATAGCTATTCCTGGAGATAGGGTTATTGTAAAAGATGGCGTTTACAGAGAATGGGTAAAACCTCAAAACTCAGGAACGAAAGAAAAGCCTATTGTTTATCTGGCAGAAAACCGTCATAAAGTCATAATTAAAGGCTCAAAAATTTATAAGGATAAATGGATAAATGAAGGCCAAGGGAACATATATTCAACTCAATATGACGAAAGCTTTTTTGAAGGATATAATCCTTTTAACATCAACCGCGCAGCTAAATTTCCGGATTTTGTTGACTGGGTAACCCGATACAGTTTGGCACAAATATTTGTTGAAGGGCAACTGTACAGTCAGGTACTTGATCTTGATGCGCTCAAATCATTGCCGCAAAGCTGGTTTAAGAAAGAAAACGAGAACAGGATATATATTCATTTTTCAAACCCTGCTTTTCCTAAGGAGGCTGTGATTGAAATGTCTGTAAGACCAAGAGTTTTTGCTCCAATAAAAAGGGGGCTTGGCTATATCGAAGTAAAAGGTTTTATAATTGAACATTGTTCCAATCAATACCCAAAGAATTTCTGGGAAAGTATTGAAAATGCGCAGGCTGGCGCTTTAGGATGCGCCAGCGGCCATCACTGGGTAATTGAAGATAATATAGTAAGGTTCGCTAATACAATTGGGATCGATTGTGGCAGTGAAACGTCTAAAGAACTTTATGGTTATCCTACACCTCCTGTTGCCAGTGTAGGCTATCATACGATCAGGAACAATGTAATAGAACTTAACGGCTGTACAGGTATTACAGGTTGGAACCATACCGGGACAAAAGTTTTAGGTAATGTAATAAGAAAAAACAATGCACTTGGCATCATGTCATGGGAGACTGCGGGAATTAAATTTCACGGATTTTATAATGGATCGATCGAAGATAATCTGATAGAGCAAAACGATACCTGGGGGATTTGGCTTGACAATGTTTATAAAGGGTCTGTGATAAAGGCGAATCTCATTATAGATAATCTCTGGGGGGGCATATTTCTTGAGATGGGAAACGGTCCTCTTGATGTCATAAATAATGTTATTGCCTATAATATAAGCGGCAATGAGGCCGGCCACCGGGGCGGTCATGGAATTTACGGACACGACGCTTCCGGGGTCAATGTATATCATAATATGTTTTACTGTAATTCAGGGTTTGGTGTAACCAGCAGAATTGTGGCAGACAGGCTAGTGGCAGGCCGGCCTGCTGAAGCTTCACGATGGAATGTTAAAAACAACCTCTTTATTGGGAACAAGTTAGGTAATATTGCCTTTTCAGTTCCTTCTGATAGATCTGTGGATAATTTCTCTGACTGCAATATATTCTTAAACGGAGGAATTAAAGAAAATACAGGATTCTTTTCTCTTAATACGGCAATTACCCCTACTTTAAAAAATGATTTCAACTTCATCGAAGATTATTTGAGGAAACGGATAATTTCAAAAGGGCTTTCCAGGGATGAATGCCCTAACGTAATTGGCTGGAGCAATATTCCTTATCTTACATTTAAACAGTGGAAGGCAGTACTTGGCCATGACCTTAACAGTAAACTGTTGCCCAGGAATAATTCTACAACGATCAGGCAAAGGCTCTATCAGTTCCAGTCATCAAAAGAAGCAGGGATATTTTCCCATAGATTCAAGAAAATCGAGGGTGTTGAATCTGATTATTTTGGGAACAAAACGGATTCTCAGAATGTTTATGCCGGCCCTTTTCAGGGCGACTTTGAAGATCATATAATGATTAATATGTGGCCAAAAATCACCAATGCCAGTCAGTAAGAACTAATTACTCATGTTGTAGGGACTCGTGATAGAGATATTAATTTTAAAGTATATCCCAATCCCGTCACTGAAATTCTACATGTAGAATTTGGACGTGTCAATTTGCTACAGAAAATGCAAATACAGATAGTTGACCTTAATGGACGCATTCTTTTCTCTAAAACAAGTAACGACAGCAACTTACAAATAGACTTGTCTTCAATCCATTCAGGGATCTATTTTGTACAGGTAAACGGTTCCGGATTTGGAGGATCAAGCAAGCTGGTCAAGTTAAATTAAGCTTGAAATTGAGACAAATATCGAAAGGCCGGGTTTATCCCAATTCGGTCAAAGATAAATAGATCGTTGAATCAGACAACTAATCGGGCGAAACGTTGGTTTCAGTCCTGAATTTAGCTGGCAGGATAATTTTCACAAAAAACGTATGAGAAATCTAAATTGGAAAGCATATGATTAAATATAGTTATCTACTGATATTTTTTTATTTTATCCTCCAAATTTGTCACGGTCAGCGAAAAGAACAGTTCCCATCAATTCATGTAGAGGAATGGAAGGAGATGACTGCCTCCAAAAAGGCGACCTTTGATTGGTTTAATGATGCCAAGTATGGGATGTTTATCCATTGGGGGCTTTACTCAATTCCAGGTGGCGTATGGAAGGGTAAAACGATAGATGAAATGAAAAATGGACCTAAAGTTGCTGAATGGATCATGCTTGCAGCTAAAATTCCCAAGGCAGAATATACCGAATTGGCCCGACAATTCAATCCCGTAAAATTCAATGCCAATTCAATTGCCAAACTGGCAAAAGATACGGGAATGAAGTACATTGTCATTACCTCAAAACACCATGACGGCTTTGCTCTTTTCGATTCCAAAGTAAGTCAGTTTGACGTGATGGATGCCACCCCTTTCAAGCGGGATATTATTAGGGAGTTGCATGATGCCTGTAAAAAGCAGGGACTTGAATTTGGGGTGTATTATTCGCACAATATCGACTGGATGGATGGCTCCGATGCACAATCAGCAGAGTTGTTTAAACAAAATCCCAAGATGAGTGAGTTTGAGAAAACTTTTGGGGCCAACACCTGGGATCCCAGCCCGAATACTTTTGAAGAATATTTGCAGAACAAGGCCTATCCACAGGTAAAGGAGCTGATGCGAAACTATCCGGATATGAAACTGTTGTGGTACGATATGCCCTGGAGGATGAAGCCCGAACAAAGCTTTAATTTCTATAAAATTGTATATGACATTCAGCCACAGGTGATCATTACCGAGCGGATCGGGAATAGCTTTGGCGATTATTTCATCCCGGGCGACAATACAATCCCAGAAGATACTGACCACATCACCAAACCATGGGAAACCGTTGGTACGACAAACAACTCATGGGGTTATAAATCCTACGACAACGACTGGAAAACACCCAAGGAAGTGCTTTACTGGCTAATCGAAATTGTATCGAAAGGGGGAAATTATATGCTGAACGTCGGCCCGACAGGCGAAGGAGTGGTTCCGTCCCAGAGTGTCTATAATCTGAAAGCAGTTGGGAAATGGTTAAAAATGAATGGTGAAGCCATCTATGGTACACAAAAATGGAGGGTTAACCGCGAAGGGCCTACCAGTATTAACATGAAAAGTACGGAAGACCGCGCCAAAAAAGGATTTCAGGGAAAGTTCACCAGGGAGGATTTCTGGTTTACCAAAAAAGGAAATGTCCTATATGCCATTTCCATCGTGAAACCTGCCGATAAAGAAGTCATCAAGTCGTTCAACAGCAGCATCGGTAAAATCAAATCTGTTGAGATCATTGGAAAGGGTAAGGTGAAATTCCAACAAACACCTGAGTCTTTAATAGTCTGCATCCCAAAAAACTTTGACCCGGAGAACGGATATGTTGTAAAAGTAAGCTTATGAAACGAGCCATGAGAATTGCTTCTCACACAGGTGAATGATTATAGGCGAGTTCCATCTGACAATTAAAAAACAAAATTATAAACAGAAATGGTTGATTAATCTTTAGCCATTCATAAAAACGGTTTTAGATATTTTCTCAGCACAAATGAAGTTAACGAATCAAATAGTGTGTTATGATTTATAAATTAGTAAATATCAAAGCAGTGGCTTTTACCGGTTTATCGCTGATCGGTTATAATGCGACAGAGGCACAAATCCACAAATTGCCCAACATCCTCCACATCCACGCTGACGACCATCGTCCGGACGGTTTGCACGCACTAGGCAATCCCATGCTCCACACACCGAATCTCGACTCGCTGGTCGTGCGCGGCATAACCTTCACCCATTGTTATACGATGGGTTCTATGATCGGTGCAGTCTGCACGCCAAGCCGTACAATGCTGCTGACCGGTCGCTCCTGGATGCGCATACCAGGAGCTTCGGATGCAGCTGATCCTTCGACTTTTCTTCCTCGGATCATCGAGGCAGCCGGCTATCAGACCTGGCACACGGGTAAAAAGAGCAATGGTTTCCCAGCGGGTTTACAGGAGTTTGAAACCAGCATCATCGACGATGCCAATGGTCAAGCTCCGGAGAATGATCGCGCCCATTGCTGCCAACGAATGGCGGATCGCACCATCGGGTTTTTGAAAAGTCGCACAGCCAGCCACGAAGCCAGGCCTTTCTACATCTATCTCGCTCCGCCTGTGCCACATGACCCCCGCTCCGCAGAACCGCAGTTTCACAAGCTTTATGATCCCGCTAAGATTTCTCTTTCGCCTGCATTTATGCCTCAACATCCGTTTGACAATGGAGATATGACTGTACGTGATGAACAGCTCGCCACCTGGCCGCGCACACCTGAAGATACAAAACAACAGAACGCCGACTACTACTCTTGCATCACGGGACTCGATTATCACGTCGGGCGCATCTTAGCTGAGTTAAAAGCTAGCGGGCAGTGGAAAAATACAATTATTATTTTCAGCGGCGACAACGGACTTTCTCTTGGAGAGCACGGACTGTTTGGAAAACAAAACCTTTATGAGTCCGGAGGCATGCAAGTTCCCCTTGTTATCGCCGGTCCTGGCATACCCAAAGGTAGAAGCGAAGCCCTCGTTTATTTGATGGATTTGTTCCCAACTATAGCTGAGTTTGCAGACGCAAAAATTCCTGCCGGTGTTGAGGGCAAGAGCATCGTACCTATCCTGACCGGGAAGAAAAAGAAAGTTCGAAACGTGCTTTATACAGGCTATCGCGACTGTCAGCGCTCTATCCTTGACGATCGATGGAAACTCATCCGTTACCCGCTTGTTGACCGGACTCAGCTTTTCGATCTCAGCGCCGATCCGCAAGAGTTGAATAACCTCGCCGGTAAACCCAAATTTAACGCCAAACTCAAAGAGATGACCGTATTGCTCAAAAAGGAAATGGCAAGTTATGCGGACACCTTCCCGCTCACGGTCGCCAATCCCAAACCCGCTGAATGGACTCCGCCAACATCTGGCAGTCAATCAAGTAAAGCAAATATAGAAGTAAAACAATGAAGATAATATTTAGTTTACTACTTACTTTATTAGTAATGCAAATCTCCTTTGCCCAAAGAAAGGAGCAATATCCGACCACCCACGTTAATGAGTGGCGGCAAATGAACACTTCGAAAAAAGCTTCTTTTGACTCGTTTAAAGATGCCAAATATGGGATGTTTATACATTGGGGATTATACTCCATCCTCGGAGGTGTCTGGAATGGCAAAACCATGGAAGAATGGGGAAATGGCCCTAAAGTAGCCGAATGGATCATGCATGCAGCAAAGATTCCCAGGGTCGAATATGCGGCCTTAGCGAGTCAGTTCAACCCCGTAAAATTTAATACCGATTCGATTGCCAAACTGGCAAAGGATGCTGGCATGAAATATATCGTCATTACTTCAAAACATTGTGAAGGTTTCGCCCTCTTTGATTCAAAGGTAAGTGATTTTGATGTTATGGATGCCACCCCGTTCAAACGTGATATTATCCGCGAATTGCACGATGCCTGCAAAAAACAGGGGATTGCGTTTGGTGTTTACTATTCGCACAACAACGACTGGATGGATGGTTCGGATGCACAATCGGCAGAGTCGTTTAAACAAAATCCTAAGATTAGTGAATTTGAGAAAACTTTCTGTGCCAATACCTGGGATCCCAGCCCGAATACCTTCGAAGAATATTTGCAGAACAAAGCCTATCCACAGGTGAAGGAGCTGATGCAAAACTATCCGGATATGAAACTTCTTTGGTACGATGCACCTCTTCGGATGAAACCTGACCAAAGCTTCAATTTTTACAAGATTGTGTATGATATTCAGCCGCAGGTGATCATTACCGAGCGGATCGGGAATGGCTTTGGTGATTATTTCATTCCGGGCGACAATACAATCCCCGAAGATCCTGACCACATCACCAAACCTTGGGAGACCGTTGGTACAACAAACAACTCATGGGGCTACAAATCTTACGACAACGACTGGAAAACGCCTAAAGAAGTGCTTTACTGGCTAATTGAAATTGTGTCGAAAGGAGGGAATTATATGCTAAACATCGGCCCGACAGGCGAAGGAGTGGTTCCGTCTCAAAGTGTCTATAATCTGAAAGAAGTTGGGAAATGGTTAAAAATGAATGGTGAAGCCATCTATGGCACACAAAGATGGAAGGTTAACCGCGAAGGGCCTACCAGAATTAACATGAAAAGTACGGAAGACCGCGCAAAAAAGGGGTTTCAGGAAAATTTCACCAGGGAGGATTTCTGGTTTACCCAAAAGGGGAATGCCCTGTATGCCATTTCTATTGAGAAACCTGCCGATAAAGAAGTCATCAAGTCGTTCAACAGCAGCATCGGTAAAATCAAATCGGTTGAGATTGTTGGAAATGGCAAGGTGAAATATCAGCAGACAAAAGAATCATTAATTGTCACTATTCCAAAAGGGTTTGCCCCGGGAATCGGATATGTTGTCAAAGTTAATTTATGAAGCGAAATTCTTTCAAATAATATTATCAGTATGAAATCAACAATTAGAAAAAGTTTTTTTGTAATAGTAACATTACTATTTGTTTTTCACGCAAAAATGGCAATAGCGCAAGGCCAGTCTGAATCTATGTTAAGAAAAAAACAAACAGATTTTTTGGATTGGAAATTTGGCATGTTTATACATTTTAACATGGGTACATTTGTAAATAGAGAATGGGCTACCGGGTATGAAGATCCACTGGTTTTCAATCCTCGTAAATTGAACTGTAATCAATGGGCTAAAGCTGCAAAAACTGCGGGGATGAGATATGCAGTACTAACAGTTAAACACACGGGCGGATGGTGTTTGTGGGATAGTAAATATACAACACACGACATTACAGCATTTAAAAACTATAAAGAAGGGAAAGGTGATATTGTCCGGGAGTATGTCAACGCATTTAGAAAACATGGGTTAAAGGTAGGATTATACTATTGTTTGCCTGGTGATTATAGTACCAAACTTGGCAGCAATGAGGATAAAGTAAGAGGTTATAAAATTACCGGTCAACAGGAAGATTTGCACGGATTGCCTCCCGAAGCCAAGGGGGATTATGCAGGTTTTATTGAAAAGCAGATTACCGAATTATTGACCAAATATGGGGTAATTGATGAAATCTGGTTTGATCAGTATAATAACAAATACACGGCAAAGAATTGGCAACAACTAAAGAACTTAGTTCATAAGTTGCAACCCAATTGCATTGTAATTGCCAATAACTCTCTCGATTTCAATGAAACAGATATTCAGAGCTATGAATATCCCTATTGGAAAAGTGTGAATAAAATGGACAGGGCATTACCTGCTGAAAACAATAGTAATCCAGGGGAAGTCTGTGATTGTATAGTTGATGGTCCGTATTGGTTTTGGAATACGGAAAATCAAATAGTATTACAAAGTGCAAATGATATTGTCAACAGATTACAAGTTTGCAACGAGCGAAGTTCCAATTATCTTTTGAATGTTCAACCGGATAGAGATGGGTTAATAAGCGGGGCATATTTTAAAAGGCTACATGAAGTCGGGAATCTTATTAAAAAAAGGTGATGGGTATGCCAGGAATAGCTCTTTCACCAAGATTAAGATGAAAATTAACTGATTTAAATTTCAAAAAAATGGAAAGAACATCAAATTGCCTGGCAAAGCTGGACCGGATGAACAAGGCATTGCGTCATGAAGAGCCCGACCGGGTGCCGATCAGCGATTTTTTCTGGGGGTGTTTTATTAAACGCTGGAGAGAAGAGCTGAACCTGCCCAGCACTGCTGAACCCTATTCTTATTATGATCTCGACTGGATCGTGACAAACCCCAATCTGGATCCAAAAATCCGTTCATTCGAAACAATCCGCGAAGATGAAACCGAGGTCGTGGTCAGAACCGGTTTTGGCGCTACCATGCGTAAACGGTTTGATTTCCCTATGCCCGAATTTATATCGTTCGATATTGACACCATTGAAAAATTGCAGGCTTTTGAGTTTGACAATGCTTACGACCACCGCAGGTATCATGAGGCAGGCGATAACCAGATTGCCGGTATAGGCGACGGATTTACACGTAATTCTCCGGCATGGGTGGTAACCATCAGATCATTACATCCCAACTTTACGGTTTATGGTAGCGTAATTGAATGTTCCGAATGTTTAACACGCCTTGTGGGTCAGGAGAATACTCTTTTCTGGATGGGCATGTATCCCGACGAGCTGGGTGCCTGTATCAATAAAATAGGCCAGTTTTACCTGGATTGCACCAGGGCACAAATTGCAGCTGCCAACGGACTGCTCGATGGATTTGTGATTTGGGGCGATGTGGCGTATAAACAGACGATGCTGTTTGATCCGGAATACTGGCGGGAATATTTTAAACCCTGGGTAAAGGCGATGATCGATGAGTGCCACCAGCACAACCTTCCGGTAATTTATCATGGTTGTGGAAATGTCAGTCTGATCTTTGAAGATTTCATTGAAATGGGACTGGATGCCTACAATCCGTTGGAGGTAAAAGCTGATATGGACGCTTTGCGGTTAAAAAAGTTGTATGGCGATAAAATAGGCTATTGCGGGAACAACGATATCCAGATATGGGAAACCGGCGATAAAGAACTGATAAAACGGGAGATTCTGAAAAAGTTGAATGCAGCCAAACGTGGCGGATATATTTTTCAATCAGATCATTCTGTATCCAGTGCTGTTTCTGGACAAACGTATGATTACATTGTGAAGCTGGTCCGGGAATATGGCAAATATCCGTTAAACCTTGGTGAGTTTGACATGGAAATGTAGTGTCAGTAACGAAATGTTCAATCATTAAGAGAGTTTTAATCCTCGGCGTTTTTGCTTTTGGTGAAATATCAGCAGACAATAGAATCATTATTATATTATTTTTAATTCAATAAAAAATGACAGAACAAAAATTTGAAAGAAGACAATTTCTAAAGACTTCTTTAGTCGTTGCAACCGGTGCAATTGTAATCCCAACCATTATTCCGTCATGGGCAAAAGGCGCCAACGATAAAATCACGATAGGGATGATTGGTGTTGGAATACATGGAACTTCGTATAATCTGAAAAGTTATTTGAATATTCCTGACAAATGCCAGGTGGTTGCTGTTTGTGATGTGGATGAAGGGCTCATGCAAAAAGCCAGGTTGATGGTTGATGAGGCAAAAGGGGGCAAGGGGTGTAAAACTTTCTCCGATTTCCGTGATATTCTTGCACGGAACGATATAGATGCGGTTCAGATTTCAACACCAGATCACTGGCACGTACATCAGGCAATAATGGCATTGCAGGCAGGGAAAGACGTATGTTGTGAAAAACCAACCTGGACCATTGATTTGGGCAGGAAACTGGTAAATGCCGTTGATCGTTCATCCCGAATTTTCCAAACAAGCCTTGAAGATCGTTCCGTGGCTGTCTATTACAGAATGGCACAGTTGGCCAGAAACGGTCACATCGGCAAAATTACCAAAATGAGGGTGGGCTTGCCTGTCAATTTTAATATTCGTCCGGCAGATACTTCTGCGCAACCTGTTCCCAAAGGCCTAGACTGGGAAATGTGGCTTGGGCCTGCTCCTTTTTCCCCTTATTCGCCCGGGAGGACCAATGGAAATTTTCGTTGGTGTAGCGATTATTCTTTAGGGACTATTTCGGACTGGGGAGCTCATTTAATTGATGATGCACAGTGGTGCAATGGAACGGAAAAATGGGGGCCGGTCGAAGTGGAAGGAATTGGCTCTGCCCTTGCTGAAGGTTATTACAATAACTTTATCAAATACAATTTGACTTTTCGTTATGGAAACGGAACCGAGCTGAAGGTACATAGCAACGGGCTTGAAATATACATTGAAGGGGACAAAGGCTGGTTGTTGGTGGAAGGATGGAACAAGCCACTTCAGGCCAGTGATCCGGAATTATTGACGCTGGATTTAAACCGGGAGAAAGTTCAATTGTACACCGCAAAAAACGAACATGTTAATTTTCTTGATTGCATTAGATCGAGAAAGGAAACTTATCATCCGGTCGAAGATATGCACCGAACGGCAACCATCGCACAAATGGGGTGTATTGCCATGACTTTGCAACGAAAACTTCAGTGGGATCCGGCAAAGGAAGAGTTTGTTAACGACGCTGAGGCCAATGCCATGCGCCACCGCAAAGAACGGGACCCCTGGAAATTGGAAGATTTGATTGTATTATGAGTAGCAGAAAAATTTAAAATTCCAATGTAAACGAACCATGAGGAAATCAAGCATAATTATCATCCTGTTCCTGATCTCGTCTTGCCTGAATGGCTTTGCCGGGCAAAAGGAGAAAACATTGAAAAACCCGTTTTTTGTTTTCAAGAACTCACTGAATAAACCAGTCCTTCCGTTTACCCCTTATACAGAGCAGGCTTCGATTCTTAAAAAATATGGTTTTGATGGCATTGAACATAATGAAACATCTGGAATTTTGGAGTTAAAGGATGCTTTCGAAAAACAAGGACTGAAGATTTATGCCGATTATG
This sequence comes from Prolixibacteraceae bacterium, assembly GCA_023228025.1. Classification (GTDB taxonomy): domain Bacteria; phylum Bacteroidota; class Bacteroidia; order Bacteroidales; family Prolixibacteraceae; genus CAINVV01. Next base: position 25,100 of record JALOCD010000043.1, read on the forward strand.
TAAAAATTGACATTGATCAGAAAGAGCCTTACCTCCCGGAGTGGAAAGAAACAATCCCTAAACTGGCAGGAACGGGCATCATTCTCTGGGTGCACATCCATTCGGCAAGTTACCAACCTTCGGATGAAGCTGCCGACATAGTGGTTGTCCCGATCTTGCAGGAACTGGCCGATTTGGGCAGGTCTTATGGTGTGCGTATTGCCATCTATCATCATGTTGGTTTTCTGGTACAAAAAGCAGAAGATTCATATCGTCTGGCACAAAAAGCAAACCGCGAAAATGTAGGATCAGTCTTTAATCTGTGTCATTTTCTGAAGACCGATTCCGAAGAAAATCTGGAGAAGGTGATTGATCTTACCCTCCCGAAGCTTTTTGCTGTTTCAATTTGCGGAGCCGATGGTGGTGACACGAAGAAAATGAACTGGGATCGCCTTATACAGCCTTTGGGGAAAGGAACTTTTGATGTATATCGATTGGTTGAAATATTGGCCGACAAAGGGTTTCAGGGGCCAATTGGCTTACAGTGTTATAATCTGAAAGGGGCTCCGGAAACTTATTTGTCTCAAAGCAGTGAAGCCTGGAAAAATTTTAAACAAAGATATTCCAGACCCGCCAATCACTTCCGGAACAAGAATAATTGACGAAAAGGATGAGAAATTTATTATTAGTTTTCCCGGTTTGCCTTAGCTTATTGGTACAAGGTCAAACGAAACAGGCATACCCTCAGCCTGCACCTATGATCCATGAGATGACGGAGTTTTGGAAACCGCAGCCCAGGATAGTCCAACCAGGGGAAGCAGGGGCGGGTGCCATCCTGTCCGCCCCATCGGATGCCATAGTGTTATTTGATGGTACAGGTTTATCGCTATGGGAGGGAGCCCCCGATAAGCAGGTATTAATACAAGGTAAAGATATGTCAATGTTCAAAAGTTCCAAAGGGGGCGATGCCAAATGGGATATAAAGGATGGTACACTTGTTGTAGATAAGGATGCCGGGGACATACAGACCAAATCGACTTTCGGTGATTTCCAACTGCATATTGAGTGGCGCATCCCGGAAGGCATCCATGGAGAAGGTGACATAAGGGGTAACAGCGGCATTTTTTTACAAGGTATTTACGAGTTGCAGGTATTGGATTCCTATCATAATGAAACTTACGTGAACGGGCAAGCATCAAGTATTTACAAACAAACGCCTCCATTGGTGAATGCCATGCGAAAGCCTGGGAAGTGGAACGTATTTGATATTATTTATACGGCTCCTACATTTAAAGATGATGGAACTTATCGCACCAAACCGCTTGTTACCATATTGCATAACGGGGTGCTGGTTCAAAACAATACCATCATCTTGGGGACTACCCCTTATATCGGATTGCCCCAGGTTATCCCCCATGGGAAAGGCCCAATCCGGTTACAGGCCCATGGTGATAAAAGCGAACCCATCAGTTTCCGTAATATCTGGATCAGGGAATTATAAATAGAATAAATGCAACAACCCGAAAATATAAATAATGACACATATACAGCGCGGTTGCCCCTTAAGGAAAAAATTGCCTATGGCTTGGGAGATGTAGGCAACAACTTTTTATTTAACATGGGGCAGATCTACCTGCTGAAGTTTTACACCGATACCCTGGGCTTACCGGCAGCCACGGCAGGGTTGGTTTTTTTAGTCACTAAGATATGGGATGGAGTGGCGGATGTCGCGGTAGGTACCTGGATCGACAACCGGAAAAAGATTGGGGAAAGGGGCAAGTTCAGGCCGTTCATGCTTTACGCGGTCGTACCACTTGCGCTAATGACCGTAGTAAGTTTTACCTCCCCTGGGTTCAGTCTGAACGGCAGGACTTTCTGGGCTTTTATTACGTACATGGCCTTTGGGGCCATCTATAGTATCTTCAATATTCCTTACGGATCAATGATCCCCTCCATGACCCAGGATTCCATTGAACGCTCGGAACTGGCTTCTGCCCGGTGGGCCGCGGCCAATACAGCTTTATTAATACTAACAGTTGCCTTCTTGCCCATAGTTACGTTGTTTGACAGTATGAAATTGGGTTATATTGTGGCCGCATCGGTATTTGCATTTTCCGGCCTTTTGCTTCAGCTTGCCTGTTATGCAAACGTTAAAGAACGGTATGTTGACAAAGAAACAGGAAAAGCTAAAGGGGCAGTCATTTCAGATTATAAATCATTGTTAAAGAATGCCCCGCTATGGGTTTTATGCATCGTAAACCTGTTTACCTTCTCGGCGTTTAACGTCAAACTTGCCGTGCAGGTATATTATTGCCAGTACATATTAAATGATATTTCCCTTGTTCCGTACCTGGGGTTTTTCAGCATTGGCTGTGTCTTTGTTGGAATTGCGATGGTTCCATTTTTAGTCAGGCGAATAGGCAAAAAGTCGACCTATATTTTAGGGGGTGCCATTTGGGCAGTTGCTGAAATCATGGCCTGGTTCTTTGCCAGAGATACTGTATCCTTTATTGCATTTGCATGCCTGGCTTTTTTCGGCACCTCTTTTATCAACACGTTAAACTGGGCATTGATCTCCGATGCTGTTGAATACGGGGAATGGAAGACCGGGAACAGGGGCGAAGGTTTGGTGTATTCGGTTTTTACTTTCAGCCGTAAGCTGTCACAGGCCATTGCAGGCTTTATCCCCGGCCTTGTTTTGGCCGCTGTCGGATATGTCCCCAATGCTGTCCAGGGCCTAAGCGCGCTAAGCGGGATTAAAGGGCTCATGTTCATTTATCCGGGAGTCCTGGCAGTTGCCACGTGTATTGTCATGGCTGTTTTCTACCCGCTCTCCGACTCCAGGTACACCGGGATTGTTGCAGAACTGAATGAGCGTAAAATACTAAAAAGCAAGGGAAGCCGTATATCTGATCAGGAAGGAATTTCTGGATAAAAAGGTAACTGTTAATATAAGAGAGAACTAAAAATAGAAACTAAAAATAAAACCTGATACAAAAATGGATTCAAGGGACCAATTTTTAAAGACGGTAAACCACCGGCAACCCGATCAGGTGGTCGTGGATTTTGGATCGACTCCTGTGACGGGAATACATGTTCAGTCTGTAGAAAACCTCAGAAAATTTTATGGACTGGAAAATAAACCTGTGCGTGTGGTTGATCCATACCAGATGTTGGGAGAAGTGGACCAGGAACTGATAGATATCATGGGCATTGACGTGGTTGCTGCCGGGGGTAGAAAAAATTCTTTTGGCTTTTACAACCACGGGCCATTGAAGGAATATACCACCCCCTGGGGCCAGAAAGTGCTGGTCCCGGAAGGTTTTCGGACAACAACCGACGAAAAAGGCGATGTGTTGATTTATCCTGAAGGCGATATTTCTGCCGGGCCTTCCGCCCGTATGCCCCAAACCGGTTACTTTTTCGATGCCATCATCCGTCAGCAGCCCATTGACGAGGAGAAACTGGATCCCCGGGACAATCTCGAAGAATATGGCCTGGTATCGGACAACGACCTGGAATACTGGAAAGAAACCACCCAAAAGGCACGTGCAACCGGGAAAGCTGTGGTCGCCGGACTTGGGGGGACCGCTTTGGGCGACATTGCTAATATTCCCGGCAGAAATCTAAAAAACCCGAAAGGAATCCGTGACATCACCGAATGGTACATGAGTATCCTTATGAGACCGGATTACATCCGGGCAATCTTTGACCGTCAATCTGAAATAGCCCTTGAAAATTTTAGCCGTTTGCATAGCGTCATTGGCGACAATGTGGATGCAGTTTTCATTTGCGGAACCGATTTTGGGACACAGAATTCGACTTTCTGCGCCACTGAACAGTTCGATGATTTATGGTTGCCTTATTACCAGAGAATCAATAATTGGATCCATGCCAATACCAACTGGAAAACCTTCAAACACTCGTGCGGCGCTGTTGAACCGTTTATGTCGCGGTTTATTGCTGCCGGCTTCGATATCATCAATCCAGTTCAAATAAATGCCAAAGGAATGGATCCGGCATATTTAAAAAAAACCTACGGGAAAGAGCTCGTTTTCTGGGGCGGCGGTGTCGACACACAAAAAACATTGCCCTATGCAACTCCTGAAAAAGTAAGGGAAGAAGTGCTTGGTTTGTGCGATATTTTTGCCAAAGACGGGGGGTTCGTGTTCAACACCGTTCACAACATCCAGGCCAACGTGCCGGTTGAAAACATTGTGGCCATGATTGGTTCAATCAGGGAATTCAACGGAAAGCATTAGCCAGGGTAATTGATGGTTGATAAAGGGAATGAGCATGGTGCCTATTATGTTTACATTAATCTAAAATACTAAAACTATGAAAAAAACCATTCTTTTTTTAACAATGGCTACAATTGTTGTCCTATTTATTGGATGTAATAGTAATTCACAAAGAACAGAGGGTGAGGCAATTAAAGCCTTCAATATTGATTATAACTGGGCCCCTGGGGGTGCCCATGGTTTTGCAAAGCCCGGCTTATGGGCAGATGCAAATCCCGAGACATTGATGAAGTGGTACGAGGATTTGGGTTGTAATGTGGTTCATTCATTTGGCGTTTCATGTAACGGCTACGCGTGGTACAAAAATGGGATTATCCCTGAACAACCGGGGTTGAAATACGATTTTCTCACAGAAATGGTAAAAATCGGGCACAAAAAGAACATGAAGGTATTTGGTTATTTTTGCGTCGGGGCGAATAATAAATGGGAGGAAGACTATCCTGATTTATGCTACAGGATGAATGGCCAGCAGATTCCTTTTACGGCCCGATATATAGATTACTTGTGTGCATCAATCGAAGATGCCATAAAGAAAACCAATATGGATGGTATCATGCTGGATTGGTTTTATAATCCGGGAGGTGGGAAAGACCCTCTTCCTCCACTAAGATGGTTACCATGTGAGCAAGTAATGTACCAGGAATTAATGAATCAACCTTTCCCCGGGAAGGATGAAATTACCCCTGAGATTGAATTGGATTTTCGTCGTAAAGCTATTGACAGGGCATGGAAGCGCATTCGGGAAATAACGAAGAAAACAAAGCCTGATTGTATCATTTGGCTAACCGCTTATGATATTAACAGTAAGGAATATTCCGGTTCAGCTATGTTAAAAGAAGTAGATTGGTTAATGAATGAAGCCGGAGATGTTGCAAGAACTGAAGTTATGCGTGGATTAGTGGGTAGTCAGACTAAACTTATCACATGTATGGCAAACTGGAATAAACAAGACCCGGCAGAAGTTGTGCCTGCGGCAATCAAAGCGAACGTCGGGCTTTATGGCTTTACGAAACCAATTGTAGGAGCTTTAATGCCTCCTATTGATATGTATCTTTCTCAACCGGTTAGCGATTTTAGTGGAGATGGAAAGAATATTGCCATTTTAGCCCGGGCATACAAAGGATTGCCGTTTGACTATGTAAAAAAATAATATGCTATTTTATTACTTTGAAATAATATTCATGACTTTCCCTCCGGGTATATTTAACGGATTGAGAACCAATTAACTAAAAAATGAACTCAGTTATCTTATCAGGAATTCTGCTGATTGCACTCGGCGCATTTTCATCAGGGAGTTTTGCCATCCCATTCGGAAAAATAAAAGGTTGGAGCTGGGAAACCTATTGGATGGTATTTAGCCTTGGGGCATATATTCTTTTCCCATTGATTGCTTGCCTTATTTTTGCTCCCGGATTTATTCAGATCATAAAGTCTGCACCAACCGGTATTCTGGTGACTGTTTTTCTGCTGGGTGCACTCTATGGGGTTGGTAACCTTTCATTCGGATTAGCCTTACGCTACCTTGGATTATCTCTGGGTTATGCGCTTTCCCTGGGATTAATGCTTGCCATCGGTACCCTGATTCCTACTGCTATAGACGGACGCCTTCAGGTGATGATGCAAGGGACAGGAGGAACATTACTGATTTGGGGCATCGCTATTTCAGGCATTGGGATCGCTCTTTCGGCCTGGTCCGGAATTTTGAAAGACAAAATCATGTCGGATACTAAAAAAAAGGAGAGCATTGGGGAATTCAACCTGATCAAAGGAGCGATGGCAGCTGTTTTGGTCGGATTTACAGGATCATCCATGTCGCTGGGATTTGAACAGGGAAACTCACTGTCCGACATAGCAGCAAAACAAGGTGTCGATCCTTTATTTGCCATGATGCCACTTTTTGTGGTATTGTTTGCAGGAACTTTTGTCAGCACATTTGGCTGGTGTTTCTATCTGGGCACAAAAAATAATTCACTGAAAGATTACAAACATGCAGCGACCGTCAGGATCCTTACATGGAACTATTTGTTTGGCTTGCTGGCAGGCTTGTTGTGGTTCAGTCAGTTGATTGTTTATGGCATGGGGAAAAGCAAAATGGGACCTTATACCTTCACCTCCTGGGGAATTCTAATGGCATTGACCATCGTTTGTGCCACAGTATGGGGACTCCTCCGCAATGAATGGAAAGGGGCGCCCCTTAAAATCTACATATTGATGATCCTCTCCTTGCTCATCATTATTGCTTCTTCTTTTTTAATTGGAATCAGCGGATCAATATAAAACAGCATTATGACAACGTCACGCGAACACATTTTAGCAGCAATCAACCACCAACAAACTGGTAAAGTCCCCGTTGATCTTGGATCCACTCCCAGTTCTGGAATTTCAGCGATAGCATACAGCAATCTGCTCAAACATCTTGGACGAACCGACCTGCCTGTTTTGGTCTATGATGTAGTCCAGCAATTGGCCCAACCCGATCTCTCCATTCTGGATCATTTTGGAATTGATGTGCTGGATATCGGACGGACTTTCAATGATCAGGCTTCAGACTGGATCCCAACCACCCTGGCAAATGGCGCCCAAGCCTTTTATCCGAAAAGTTTTCATCCCACAAAACTGTCAGATGGGTCCTTCGTGACATACGATGACGACGGTCAGCGAATCTTATCAAGAATGCCTATCGGTGCAACATTTTTCGACCAGACCTATTTTCCCTATGTAGATGGATATCCTGATTCGTTTGAAAATCTGGATACTGAAATGGGACGGATCATGTGGGCACGCGATGTACACAGCCCATGGGATCATGCAGGCGAAGATGATTTCTGGCAAAGACTGAGAGAGAAAACCCTGAAATTAAGACAAAATACAGACAAAGCCCTGCTGGTTGTTTGCGGATGCAACCTATTCGAATGGGGAACCTTCCTTCGAAGAATGGACAACTTTCTGATGGATCTGATGTGTGATCCGGAAAACGTTGAAAAATTGCTCGATCAGCTCCTTATCAGGCACCTGTCCACGCTGGAAAAAGTATGCCATGCCGTAGGTGATATTGTGGATATCATCCGTTTTGGCGATGATCTTGGCATGAGTTCAGGGCCGTTCATGGATGCAGACACCTATCGGTATCTTTTCAAACCACGGCACAAAATACTGTGCGATTATGTGAAAACACACAGTAAAATGCACACCTATATCCATTCGTGCGGCTCCATCTCACTGTTAATGCCAGATATGATTGAGGCCGGAATTGAAATTTTCAATCCTGTGCAGACCAATGCCTATATGATGCAGCCTGATTTTCTGAAAAAAGAGTTTGGACAACAATGTACTTTCTGGGGGGGCGGCATTGAAACAGTGGGGACCCTCAATGTGGGTAATCCCGCACAAATTCGCAAACAGGTTCTCGAGAGGCTCGGGATCTTTTCGAAAGGGGGCGGCTTTGTATTCAATACTGTTCATAACATTCTCCCTGATGTTCCTCCTGAAAATATAGTAGCGATGTTTGACGCAGTGAAAGAATTTAACAGCAAATCAGGTAATTGACTTTTACGTAAAAACCAAAATTTAAATATAAGAGTCATATTTTACTTTTATTTTTAAAACTCAAAATCAAATTAATTAATCATCTCATCATGAAAAGAGTAGCATCCATTCTGTTATTATTTACCATATGGTCAACGCTAACCGGGCAAACTGCCTCCAACAACAAACTAAAACTGGAAGAGTGGAAAGATGCCCGTTTCGGGATGTTCATTCACTGGGGGCCTGTTACACTCAAAGGGACCGAGATTGGCTGGTCGCGGGGCCTTGAAGTTCCCGTTGACGAGTACGATAATCTTTACAAGCAGTTCAATGCGGCTAATTTTGATGCAAACAACTGGGTCAGCGTGGCCAAAGCAGCCGGTATGAAATACATCATCTTGACCACCAAACATCACGATGGGTTTTGCTTGTGGAATACCAGACAAACAGACTACAATATCATGCATTCCCCATTGGGACGTGATGTTGTGAAAGAACTGTCAGAAGCCTGTAAAAAGCAGGGGATCGCTTTTGGAACCTATTATTCGACCACAGACTGGCATCATCCAGATTTTCCGTTGACCAGTCCGGGTGGAAAAATTAACAGACCCGTCTACGATCTGGATGCCTACACTACCTACCTGAAAAAACAGGTAGCCGAACTGTTGCTGAACTAT
>JALOCD010000164.1 GCA_023228025.1 Prolixibacteraceae bacterium
AGCTAAATAGCCTGCCTGGGTAACAATCAGGTGATCGACCACAGGAATCTCCATAAGTGCTGCCGCCTCTTTCAGTTGTTTGGTAATCTTCCTGTCCGCATCGCTGGGATCCAGGTTCCCTGACGGGTGATTATGACAGAAAATCATGGAGGTGGCGTGCTTTTCGAGGGCCAGTTTCAGTACCAGCCGAACATCGATAACGGTACCGGTCATTCCCCCTTGGCTGAGCTTCCGCTTTTCAATCACCTTGTTCTGCCGGTTGAGAAAAAGCACCCAAAACTCTTCATAGGCAAGATCGCCGATTTCGGGACGCAAATAGTTGGCAGCATCCCGGCTCCCTTTGATCTGGCCGTTGTCGAGCGCTTCCGACTGGTTTCTTCGCCGACCCAGCTCCATCGCCGCGATCAGGGTAATGGCCTTGGCCTGACCAATACCCCTGAACCTCCTCAACTCATCGCAATTCAGCTTTCCAAGCTCGTTCAGGTTGTGATGAATGGAATCCATGATCCGGCGAGATAGCTCCACCGCCGACTCCCGGCTATTGCCACTCGAGATGAGGATTGCGATCAGCTCTGCGTCGGTGAGGGCGGATAGCCCGCGACTGACCAGCTTCTCCCTGGGACGGTCTTCCACTGCCCAGGCTTTGATGCCAACTTTACCATAATGTCCCATAATGCGGAAGGCGACCGGGAGGTTTGCCGAATCATCCTTCTACCTCAAGTTACAACAAATTGGCGAGAAAAACGAAAATTAAAGCACAAAAGGGCACCCAATTTGGGCACCCTTCAAAAAAATATATTGTTTGAACTAATTAAAGCGCGTTGACGTGCAGCGTCAAACTTGATTTCAAGTTAGATGCTTTGTTCTTGTGGATCACGTTGGTCTTGGCCAATTTATCCAACATACCAACTACTTTGGGAAGAAGCTCTGCAGCTTTTTCTTTCTCGGTAATCAAACGAAGTTCACGAACCGCGTTACGGGTAGTTTTTGAATAATATTTGTTGTGAAGACGGTGAACCTCACTCTGTTTTGCCCTTTTGATGGACGACTTATGGTTTGCCATTGTATAAAAATTTCAATATCAATTTATTATTGTAGTCTGTAGGGGATTCGAACCCCTATGGCAAGAATGAAAATCTTGAATCCTAACCCTTAGATGAACAGACCATCTGAAACGCCCCTGTTTGGGGTCGTAAAAGTAATGTTTTTTTTCTTATGGCACAATTTTGTCTTAAAAATAAGCGGTTAATTGTGTTGGTAGTCTGTAGGGGATTCGAACCCCTATGGCAAGAATGAAAATCTTGAATCCTAACCCTTAGATGAACAGACCATCTGAAGCGCTCCTCTTTCTTTTAAAAGAGCAAAAAACAAGCGAAAACTTGCCACTAATTCATGATCAATCAGTTTGAATTTTCGCGATGCAAAGGAAAGATTTATTTTTCAAAAAGACAATAGCAAAAAACATTTTTATAATGATTCAAATGTCTGTTTACAAACGATTGAAAATCCCAATCAGAATGAAACGAGCATGGGTTTTGCCCACAAAAAGTGATGTAAATGCTTTTTGCGGGTTCTATTCGAACAATTTTTATATATTTAGATACTGCTTAAACAGTTTCTGAATCAGAATAATCCATTTATTTTAGTAATTATCTCACAATATCCCAATATGATCAAACTTCCAGGATTGCTATTTTGCTTTGTTTTGCTGGCAGGTCAGGTTGTTTCACAGTCAGTTCCGTCTCCGGCCGTTATCGACCAGTTGTATCCCTCCCTTTCAGTAAAAATGACTGGGTTTGTAGGATCCAAATTGGATGCATCCTGGCAAAACCGTATTCTGGCACAAGATGTTGACCGTTTGGTAGCGCCGTTCCTCAACCGTACAGAAACCAGTTGCTGGCAAAGTGAATTTTGGGGGAAATGGTTCACATCAGCAGTACTGGCATACCGTTATAAACCGGAGCCAAAACTGAAACAAGCGCTTGACCATGCGGTTGATGGTCTGATTGCCACCCAAACACCGGACGGTTACATCGGGAATTATGCCGACAACAAACACCTTGCAGCCTGGGATATCTGGGGACGCAAATATTGCATGCTGGGATTGCTTGCCTATTATGACCTGACCAAAGAGCAAAAAGCGCTGAAAGCTGCCGGCAAAGTGGCCGATCACCTGATAAACGAGCTAACAGAGCGTAATGCCCTCATCGTAAAAATGGGAAACCACCGCGGTATGGCAGCATCTTCGGTACTGGAACCAATTTGCTTCCTATATTCACGTACCGGGGATAAAAGATATCTCGATTTTGCCGAAGAAATTGTCCGGCAATGGGAAACCCCGGAGGGCCCGCAACTAATTTCGAAAGCTGATATCGATGTGTCGAAACGCTTCCCTAAACCCAAAGGTAGCTGGTATGGTTGGGAACAAGGTCAAAAGGCCTATGAAATGATGTCGTGTTACGAAGGTTTACTGGAACTTTACCGCATAACAGGTAAAAAAAGTTACAAAGATGCAGTTGAAAAAACATGGGAAAATATTCGTGATACTGAGATCAATATTGCCGGATCGGGCTCTTCCATGGAAACCTGGTTTGAAGGGAATAAGTTGCAAACACTGCCGATCACCCACTATCAGGAGACTTGTGTTACCGCTACCTGGATCAAACTTTCCCAACAATTGCTTCGTCTGACCGGTGAAGCGAAATATGCCGATGCTATCGAACAGGCCTTTTACAATGCTTTGCTGGGTGCCATGAAACCGGATGGATCAGATTGGGCGAAATACACCCCCCTCACCGGTCAGCGATTGGAAGGGAGCGAACAATGCGGCATGGGACTGAACTGCTGTGTGGCAAGCGGACCGCGCGGATTGTTTACCTTTCCGCTTACCTCGGTGATGTCGACAAAAGAAGGGCTCCAGGTTAACTTTTTTGCTGCAGGAAGCTATAACTTACAAACACCCGGAAAACAGAAAATCGAATTGGTACAGGAGACTGATTACCCTGCAACAGGGAAAATCAGCATGAAAGTTCAACTTCAAAATCCGGAGAACATGTTATTTCAGCTACGCATTCCGCAGTGGAGCATAAAATCAACCCTTACTTTAAACGGCGAACCTATCGGCGGTTTGTCGCCCGGAAAGAATGTCAATATTGAACGCAAATGGAAATCCGGTGATGCCATTGTCCTGAACCTGGACATGCGCGGCAGGCTGCTTTCGCTTGGCGAATTTCCTAAAAATATGGCCATAGTCCGCGGTCCTGTTGTCTTATCACGTGATACACGCTTCACGGGACCGGCCATTGAATCTATCATCAAACCGGTGACCGATAAAGAGGGATTTATCGAACTCTTGCCCGCTGAACAAAAAAGTGCGGGAGTTTGGATGGAATTCAATGCTGCCTTTATTCCGGAATCATATACAGAAGGAGGCAGTAAACCAATTTCAATTGTCTTATGTGACTATGCTTCTGCAGGTAATTCGCAGGAGGGACATCCCTATTTCAAAGTTTGGCTCCCTCAGTTAATTGAACCAGCAACTACCCCTGCGCCGCGATCAATATCTCCATAATTTTCTTCCCGGCAGCTGCCACTGAGGTTCCGGGACCAAAGATCGCAACAACTCCGGCATCATAGAGGAACTGGTAATCCTGCGAAGGAATGACCCCGCCGGCAATGACCATGATGTCTTCTCGTCCCAGCTTTTTCATCTCTTCGATAACGGCCGGAATCAGCGTTTTGTGCCCAGCGGCAAGCGAGGAGATACCCATCACGTGGACATCGTTCTCAACGGCTTGTTTGGCCGCCTCGGCGGGCGTTTGGAACAGCGGGCCCATGTCGACATCGAATCCCAGGTCGGCATATCCTGTCGCGACCACTTTGGCGCCGCGGTCGTGGCCATCCTGCCCCATCTTGGCAATCATGATCCTTGGTTGCCGGCCCTCTTTCTCTGCAAATTGGTGGACAAGCTCCTTCGCACTGGCGAAAACGCTGTCATTCTTAGCTTCTGATGAATACACGCCTGATATGGTTCGTATGGTTGCTTTGTATCTTCCTGCAATTTTCTCGCAAGCCGAGGAGATCTCTCCCAGGGTAGCGCGTTTTTGTGCTGCGTCGACGGCCAATTCGAGCAGGTTGCCCTTGCCCGACTGCGCACAGGCGGTGATCGCTTCAAGCGAGGCTAACACCTCGGCTTCGTTGCGGTTGGCCCGCAGTTGGTTCAGCCTTTCGATCTGGGAAAGCCGAACGGCGCTGTTGTCAATTTCGAGGATATCGATCGGATCTTCCTTCTCCAACCGGTATTTGTTCACCCCGATGATGGCCTGTGAAGCCGAGTCGATCCGGCCCTGCGTACGTGCAGCGGCCTCTTCGATGCGCATCTTCGGAACGCCTGTCTCGATGGCCTTCGACATGCCGCCAAGCGCTTCGACCTCTTCGATCAAAGCCCAGGCTTTTTTGAATATCTCGTTCGTCAGCGACTCCACGTAATAGGATCCGGCCCATGGATCCAGCGAACGGCAGATTTCAGTCTCCTGTTGCAGGTAGATCTGGGTGTTTCGGGCGATCCTTGCGGAGAAGTCGGTAGGCAACGCTATCGCCTCGTCCAGGGCGTTGGTATGCAGGGATTGGGTGTGGCCCAGGGTAGCGGCAAGGGCTTCGATGCAGGTGCGCCCGACATTGTTGTAGGGATCCTGCTCCGTCAGCGACCAACCCGAAGTCTGGGAGTGGGTGCGCAAGGCCATGGACTTGGCGCTCTTCGGATTAAACTGCTTGACCATCTTGGCCCAGATCATCCGCGCTGCGCGCATCTTGGCGATCTCCATGAAATGGTTCATCCCGACTGCCCAGAAGAAAGAGAGACGGGGGGCAAAGGCGTCAATGTCAAGCCCGGCCTTGATGCCCGTGCGGATGTAATCCAACCCGTCGGCCAGGGTATAGGCCATCTCGATATCCGCGGTAGCGCCGGCCTCCTGCATGTGGTAGCCCGAAATGGAGATGGAGTTGAATTTTGGCATCTTCTGCGAAGTAAATTCGAAGATATCCGCGATGATTTTCATGGAGAATTCGGGCGGATAGATGTAAGTATTCCGGACCATGAACTCCTTGAGAATGTCATTCTGGATAGTACCCTGAAGCTCTTCGAGTTTGGCCCCCTGCTCCAGGGCGGTAACGATGTAAAAGGCCATGATGGGCAGGACCGCGCCGTTCATCGTCATTGAGACCGACATCTTGTTGAGCGGAATCTGGTCAAACAGGATCTTCATATCCAGAATAGAGTCGATGGCCACCCCAGCTTTCCCGACGTCGCCGGTTACCCGCGGATGGTCTGAGTCGTAGCCACGGTGGGTGGCAAGGTCGAAAGCAACTGACAACCCTTTTTGTCCGGCGGCGAGGTTCCTGCGGTAAAATGCGTTGGACTCCTCCGCGGTAGAGAAACCGG
>JALOCD010000045.1 GCA_023228025.1 Prolixibacteraceae bacterium
CGACCATCGTACGCAACATTGAACCAAGCAGTCAGACCTATCAGCAAACCTACTCACAGGCTTCAAAATTTGCCTCTGAGAACCGCGACCTGAAGGCATTCCGTGCAGCAGTCACAGCCCAGGGTCTCAACAAACGCATGGCATCACTTTACGAAGCAGACAAAGAGGTGGCCGGACTTGAAAATTCAAGATTATTGGTACGTGCCACATTTAAAGCAGAAGTTGGACAACCAGTTCTCAGTTCCGAAGGAACGCCAATATTTGAATTAGGATCCCAGTTTGTGGTTGCCCATCTGAGTGGAATTCAGGAGAAGGGATATTCAAGTTTGAGTTCCAACAAGCCATCCATCGAATTGGCCATCAGAAAAGATAAAAAAGCGGAACAACTGAAAGCTAAGATGGCCGGCAAAACCGACCTCGCCGCGCTTGCTACATCAATTGGCTCGACAGTTGGACAAGCTCAGGATATCAACTTTGATTCCTATTCTATCCCAGGACTTGGCATCGAACCGGCTGTCGCCGGTGTTGCATCAGTTCTTGAGCCGGGTGGCGTTTCCAAACCTGTCTCCGGAGCCAATGGCGTTTATGTTGTGAAAGCTACTGCGGTGAACAAAGGGATGGGCACAGACCTGGCTGCTGAAAAATACCAGTCGAAAATGGCGCTCGGATACAGGATTACAGTTCAGGCATTTGATGCTTTACGCGAGAATGCCGGGGTTGTCGACAAACGTGCAAAATTCTATTGATCAGTTGATCAGAAAAGATATAAAACAGGAAAGGATGCCAGACGGCATCCTTTCCTGTTTTACGACAGCTCCTCCTGCCAAATAAAGGAGCCAGGCGGAAAATCCTCAGTATCGACAAATGGTTTCTGTGCATAAATTCCATAAACGGATGAACCGCTTCCCGACATGGAAGCATAAACAGCCCCCATTTCGGAAAGTGTACATTTGAGCTCCGCCAGTTCCGGATATTTCACAAAGAGCGTTTTCTCAAAATCATTTTTAATCCTGCCGTTCCAGTCAGATAAGGGTTCGCCAATGGTCTCCTTAAACATGAAAGGATATTCGCAAGGAACCACTTCTGCATAGGCCGTTTTTGTATCCACACCGTATGGAGGTTTGACCAAAACCAAAAAATGTCCTTTTAGGGAAAAGTCAGACGTTTCAAGAATTGCTCCTGTCCCGGTGGCGTATGCTGCCCGGTTTTTCAGAAAGAACGGGCAGTCCGCACCCAGACTTCATGCTAAGGATTTTATCTTTTCAGCCGGGATATTTAATTCGAAATGGTCATTCAGCGATCTCAGAAAAAAGGCAGCATCAGCGGATCCCCCTCCCAAACCGGCCCCGAAAGGGATCACCTTGTGAAGATGGATATCGAGTCCGGGCAAAGTACATACCTCTTGCAATAGCCTGTATGCCTTTACCACAATATTTTTATCCGGATCGACGTTCAGCTCGAGGCCACTTCCAAAAATATTGATCCCATTCCCTCCATTTTCAACATATTCGAGCGCATCTTTCAGTCCGATTGGATAAAAGAGCGTCTCAATATCATGGTACCCATCATCCCGCTTTCGCAGGATATTGAGTCCAATGTTGATCTTGGCGTTGGGAAAGAGAACCATTATTCTTTATTTTTGATTTCCAGTTACCCCAATTATGAACACTTCCCTGACAGATGCTCCCTGAGCCTGTCGAAGGGATTTAATTTAATGCAACGACGCCCGGTCCTTGAGCTTGTCGAAAGGCGAAGGGCAAAAGGGCTTCTATTATATTGAACCAATCCTGCGTTCCCTGCATATGTTGAAGGGTCAAATGACCCAATTCCCCATATCCCTGCTACAATTGTCACATCTCTCAAAACCCTTCGACAAGCTCAGGGACCGTCCTTTCCGTATTATTCTAATTCGACCCTTCGACAGGCTCAGGGAGCTTTATCGTCATCTCTCTTCCTCTACACAGGGATCGCCTGGCTAAAGGACAGTTTCTCCATTTCAGTTGTTGTCCCCTGACGGGATTACCAAACAACGTGACTCCCCTAGTCCTCCAAGTCCCTCAGTCTCTTAGTCTTTCCGTCATCCCAGTCGTCCTAGTCGTCCTAGTCGTCCTAGTCTTCCAAGTCACCCCAGTCGCCTCAATTGCTATAGCTCTCCAGCGGCTCGCAGGTGCAGAAAAGATTTCTATCGCCATACGCGTTGTCGACACGACCAACCGGTACCCAAAACTTGTTGTCACGTAACCAGCTTAGCGGATAGGCAGCTTTTTCGCGCGAATAACCATGGTTCCATTCGTTTGCCGTTAATACTTCCGGCGTGTGCGGGGCATTTTTGAGCACATTGTCCTCCTTATCCGCAACACCGGATTCTATCTCTTTGATCTCTTCAAAGATGGCATTCATGGCATCCACAAAACGGTCGAGCTCCTCCTTCGATTCACTTTCGGTAGGTTCAACCATCAGGGTACCGTGCACCGGAAATGAAAGTGTCGGCGCGTGAAAACCATAATCCATCAACCGTTTCGCAATATCAGTTTCATCAGCAAAGCCCTTCAGGTGACGACATTCCAATATCATTTCGTGTGCCACCCGCCCATTGGCGCCGGTATAGAGGATTCCATAATTGTCTTTCAATCGGGCAGCAATGTAATTGGCATTCAGGATGGCAATTTTGGTGGCCTCGGTCAAACCATCTGCCCCAAGCATTTTGATGTAGCCGTAAGTGATCGGAAGTATGGAAGCGCTGCCCCATGGAGCCGCAGAAACCGCATGCATGCCAATGTGCCCGTTGTTCATAACAGGGTGGGAGGGCAAAAATTCGACCAGGTGTTTGGCCACGCCTATTGGACCTACACCCGGACCGCCGCCACCGTGAGGGATGGCAAAGGTCTTGTGAAGGTTGAGGTGGCAAACGTCAGCGCCGATCCTGGATGGATTGGTCAACCCAACCTGCGCATTCATGTTGGCGCCATCCATGTATACCTGTCCGCCATTTTTGTGGATGATATCGCACATCTGCACAATGGAGGCTTCGAATACCCCATGGGTGGAAGGATAAGTTACCATGAAGGCGGCCAGGGTATCTTTATACTCCTCAGCTTTGGCTTTCAAATCGTCCACATTGATGTTGCCGTTGTCGTCGCAACCAACAACGACCACTTTATTGCCGGCCATGACCGCACTGGCCGGATTAGTCCCATGCGCGGACGACGGGATGAGCACAACATTTCGGTGACCTTCACCCCTGCCTTTATGGAAATCGCGGATCACAAGCAGTCCAGCGTACTCGCCGGCAGCGCCGGAGTTGGGCTGAAAGGAGATATCTGCAAAACCGGTGATCTCCGCCAGGTCCCTGCGCATCTCTTCCATCATTTCGTGGTAACCCATCGCCTGGTTCTTTGGAACGTAGGGATGAATTCCATTGAATTCGATCCAGCTCAGCGGAAGCATCTCTGTGGCCGCATTGAGCTTCATGGTACACGATCCGAGCGAGATCATCGAATGCACAAGGGAAATATCTTTTTTCTCCAGCCTTTTGATGTAACGCGCCATTTCGGTTTCTGACCGATATTTACTAAAGACCTCCTGCTTGAGAAAGTCCGATTTTCTGCTGTATTTTTCTTCGATATTGTTTGAGTCAGGGATTGTCTGAATGACTGGAACCTGCTTGTTTGCTGCCTTGGCAAATACCTCCAGGATCCAGTTGATATCTTCGAGATTGGTCGTTTCATCGATGCTGATGCCTACTTCCCCCTGTTCAAAATACCTGAAATTCATCTCCAGGGCAACCGATAACCATTCAATATCTTCCTTTTTCACATGCTTTGGAAGGGCAATTTTCAGTGTATCAAAGAAACCAGCGGTAGCGCAGCAATATCCAAGTTTGGTGACTTCCTTGGCGATAAGTGATGCAATGCTGTTCACGCGCTCTGCAATGTTAAGGATACCCTCCGGACCGTGGTAAACGGCGTACATTCCGGCCATGGTGGCCAGCAATCCCTGTGAGGTGCAAATATTCGAGGTAGCCTTTTCCCTTTTGATGTGCTGTTCGCGGGTTTGAAGCGCGAGCCGCAGGGCCGGCTTTCCGTTGATGTCTTTGGATACACCGATGATCCTGCCGGGAAGGTCGCGCTTGTACTCCTCGCGGGTAGAGAAGAATGCTGCCGAAGGACCACCATATCCCATCGGAACACCAAAACGCTGGGTAGATCCGAATACCATGTCGGCGCCCCATTCACCTGGAGGGGTGAGCAAGGCCAACGACAAAAGATCAGCGGCAACCGCGACTTTTGCCCCGCTCGCCTGAACTTTTTCGGTAAAACCGGCATACGATTCAATCACACCATCAGAATTGGGATACTGAACAATCGCGCCAAACCATTTTTCACCAATGCTGACCTTCCTGAAATCGCCAACTTCCAGTACAATCCCCAGTGGCTCAGCCCTGGTAAAAAGTACATCAAGGGTCTGCGGCCAAACTTTTTCATCCACGAAACAGACATTGGCGCCTGCTTTCTCCTGTGCCCTCGAACGAAGGGCGAACATCATGTGCAATGCCTCGGCAGCGGCAGTGGCTTCATCAAGCAGCGATGCATTGGCCAATGGCATGGCGGTCATTTCACAAACCATTGTCTGGAAATTAAGAAGCGCCTCCAACCTTCCCTGCGAAATTTCTGCCTGGTAAGGGGTGTAGGAGGTATACCACGCCGGATTTTCAAGGATGTTGCGCAAAATCACTGCCGGAGTGATCGTGTCGTACCATCCCATGCCGATGTAAGTGTTAAAGACTTTGTTTTTGGATGCCACGTGAAGAATACGGCGGTAGTACTCCCGCTCTGTCAGGCCGTTGGGTAAATTAAGCGGTTTCTCCAGCCGTATGTTGGACGGAATAGTTTGGTCAATCAGCTCATCCAGCGAAGCTACACCAATGACTGATAACATTTCCTGAATATCCTTTTCCCTGGGACCGATGTGACGGGTTACAAATTTGTCGATTGCCATATTTGATAATATTTAAAGTTTTGTTTTTAGAGGAGTGACTAGAGTGAACTAAAGTGACTAAAGTGATCTAAAGTTGTATAAATTTGAATATTAAATACTTAGATATTTATGCATCCAAGTGTTTTGAGTGTAGAAAAGTAACAAAAACGATCCGAAGCAAAAAGGACTTTAGTCACATTCGTTAAAAAAAGGAACCATAATCCAATATAAAAAGCTTTGTTTCGTTCATTTTAAATCTCAAATTTTGAACACACCTGTTTGCCCGTCAGGGTATTAATGGAAATAGGAAAATGCTCTATCGAAGGCAACAGATTGCTTCGTCAATCCACCTACCAATGACAGATTATTATGATCTGTCATAATTGGTATTGTGTGACGATCTATTATCAAATATTGCCATAATAGTTCAACTGTATATTTAACTGCATATCAACAGATTGCTTCTCCGCCGGCTGGCGGAGAAGCAATCTGTCGCCCTTCCATCCCTCTCGATACATCACTCATGACAACACCATTTGTATATCAACTAATTCATTGCAAAAATGGATTTGTTCTTCGCTCTCTCCCTATCGTCGTATCATTCCCGTGGCCCGGTAAAACTTTGGTTTCATCCGGCAGGGTGAGCAATTTTTCTTTGATGCCGGATATCAATAAAGCGTGGTTTCCTCCTGGTAGGTCTGTTCGTCCCACCGATCCCTCGAAAAGGATATCCCCGACAACTGCCAATTTATCCGCTTCGCAGTGGTATGCAACTCCACCGGCTGAGTGGCCCGGCACATGGATTACCCTCAAAACGGAATGGCCAAAGGCAATTTCTTCGCCTGGAACCAATTCCACAGCTTCCGCTGGATTGTCCATGGAAATGCCAAAGAACATCGCATGCTGTTTGGCCTGACTTACCATTGGAAGATCGCCCTTATGAATCCTGCATTTCAATCCCCATTTTGTTTCGGCAAAACTATTTCCCATAAGGTGGTCGAAATGACCATGGGTATTCAACAGTTGAACGACCCGAAGTCCTTGCTCCTCAACGAAACGGCTCAACGCAGCTTCTTCAGACCGGTTTGAGCAGGCAGGATCGATGATAACTGCCTCTTTGGTTTCATCCCAAAGCACATAGGCATTGACACCCACCGGATTGAACGTAAATTTTTTTATATTGATCATGAAATATTTATAGCTTTAATGAATTGAACTTTCAGAAATGAACCCTTCTTTCCCTCAACGCCCCTCGGCTTCGCTCGGGGACCCGGGCTCCTTATCTCTTATTGCCCTTCGACCCTTCGACTTCGCTCAGGATACCACTTCGCTCAGGAACAGGTGATTGATCTCATCATCTCCTTCGTCCTAGTCTATCCGTCATCCTAGTCGTCCTAGTCATCCCCGTCTCCCTGTCCCCAAGTCCTTCCTCCCTTACTTCTGATCGGCTATCCCATGCAGCATCGGGACAAAGACAAAATTACCCGTTTCCCGTTCCGAATATTCATTTTCACCTACTCTCACGATTATTTTCATCACCTGATATTGCCGGTTCCCAACTGGGATTACCATTCTGCCTCCAATAGCGAGTTGCTCCTTTAATTTTGGAGGAACGGTATCAGCTCCGGCGGTGACGATGATCTTATCGAAAGGGCCGTAGGTGGGCAATCCCAAATAACCGTCACCATAAAAGAATTGCGGATGATAGCCCAGTTTTGGCAATAAGACGGAGGCAAAATCAAAGAGTGACCGCTGCCGCTCTATGGTAAACAACGACACGCCCATTTCACACAATACTGCCGCTTGATATCCGCTACCGGTGCCAACTTCCAGGACTTTGTCGGTTTTTTTGATTTGAAGCGCCTCTGTCTGGAAGGCTACTGTATAAGGTTGGGAAATAGTCTGACCTGCGGAGATGGGGAACGCCTTGTCGACATAAGCGAATCCGACGAAACTGTTATCCATGAAAAGATGCCGGGGGACACTGTTCATCGCACGAAGAACATGTTCATCCGAAATCCCCTTGCTTCTGATTTCATCTATCAGTTTTTTCCGTAATCCTTTGTGCCTGAATGTATCTTCCAATTGAGCCGCATTTGGTGTTTGCGAAGGTAAAAATACCAATCTATGCGGGTTTTTCAACACCGAATAGTTGATAAATAAAAGAATGGCGAAGAATCTGTAAGTTGCTGAACCCTTGTAAAAAACTACATTTACGCCAAGATGTTACACGGAGCTATCATTCACCCCGGAGAACCGGACGATTCATTCATCGCCTCGCTGCACGCCATAAAAAGCGTGAAGTGGGAGACTGTAATCTCTTCCTTCAACCTCAATTTTTTTGGTAACCCGGAACATTTGATTCCCTTACATTGCAACCTGGTAACAATTCTTGATCCTGAATTCACCACTTTTGCATTTTTATCAATTCTGGTAAGACGGGGATGCCATCTTTTTTTGACGGAAAGACAGCTGATGAGTTCCTCCGAGCGTGAAAAGCTTATACAATTGGCAGATGAGGGCAATACTTTCATTCAAATTCGCAATGACCTGCTGGTTCATCCGACATTTGTAAGCAACGGAAAGAATAAATCTGAATCTAAACTGATTGAAATTCATCAGGTTGAACCTGGAAGGCCCGGAGCGCTGCAGGAGATGCTTTACAGCAATTTATTCATGATACTCAAAATTGTGCACTCTGAGCCGTCCCGAATCAGCGTATGCGCCATTCCAAATACTGGCTACCAACCGGATGTGGTAAACCTGCACCTTAACTTTCACAATGGGTCGGCCGCCTCCCTGACCCTCTCATTTGTCGGAAATGAAAAGTCTCATAATTTCTCCGTTCACGATCAAAATGGAGTGACAAATTTTAATTTTACAGGAAACGATTACCATCAAGACACCATCCAATCCGGCAAGAAAAAGGAGCTCCCATCTGATGATCAACTACTTTTTAAGCAAATAACTTCATTCTCAGATGGAATTTTAAAGATGGAATTTCAGCACCATGGGCTAAACGATGAAGCCAATACTTTCAGGCTGATCGAGAAAATAAACAGGAAACTCGAATTCAGTTCGGTTTTGATATAAAAGTAAAATTCCCGCCGCGGCGGGAATTTTACTTTTATATCAAACCGAGATCAATCTGCGTAACAATATTCTCAATCATACTGTCCTCCTTAAGCGGGTCATACTGGGCTTTTAGGTCATGACCAAACAATCTCGCGACTGATTGCCAGAAGAATGCAGAAAAACCGCCTTTGAACTCTTTGATTATTTCATAGGATGAATCTCCTGTTTCCCTGTCCAGCAGTTTGATCAGGATGCGCCCTTCCGAAACTTTCATCCGCCGGATCTCATCCTCAAATTCTGAAAAAAGCTCCTTTTCAACTCCCTTGACATAATTCTTGCGCTCGCGCTCCGTCTTAAATGTTGAGTAAACCCTGTTGTATTCGGCCAGTTTGATGGCTGCAACCTTCGCCATCGGATATACCTTTTTAACCTTGTATTCCAGCAAGGTGTACTCCCTCAACTGCCGGGGTTTCATATCTTTCTTGTCGGGGAAGATATCGATCGGTTTTAAAAAATAGTGCGCCGAAGTGTCAATCCGGGTAACGAAAGTATCTTTTCCTATCCCGGTCGTGGTTCCGGTCGTCTGGGCAAATGTCACAGCCGGAAGAATCAGGAGGAAGAGTAGAAAACAAAATGTCGTATTGGTTGTCTTCATTTGCTGCAAATTTAAGAAAGGAATGAGCGATTTTACAAATTTGATCGGCCAATAATGGTTGTTTATCATTCTTTACCTTCCCAATATTCGGTATCTTTGCATGGAAATTAGCTGGACACCCGATTGTTAAATCATGCTTATGCCTAAATACAATGTAAATGTAACCTCCGAAATTGGTGAACTGGAAGGAGTTATTCTTCACAGTCCCGGTTCTGAGGTGGAAAATATGACCCCTGAAAATGCCGAAAGGGCGCTCTACAGCGATATTCTCAATCTCTCTGTGGCTTCGAAGGAGTATTTTGAACTGAAGGAGGTTTTGAACAAGGTAACTAAAACCTATGAAATCAAACAACTTTTAACTGAAACGCTCTCAAACAATCAATCCAAAGAGGCGCTGATCCGTAATGTATGTCAACAGGAAGGAGCATACGAAGAACTGGATCTTTTGCTCAACATGCCGCCTGCTCTCCTGGCAAAACAATTGATTGAGGGAGTCGTGCTCAACCGCGACAACCTGACAAAGTTTCTAAGCAACGAACGTTACTCGATGCGGCCACTTCACAATTTTCTCTTTACGCGGGATTCGGCCATGACCATCTGGAATGAGGTACTGATTGGAAAGATGGCGAGTAAAGTAAGGGAACGTGAGTCATTCATCATGGAGGCCATCTTCAGGGACCACCCCTCCTTTGGCGTACCAACCATCAATCCGGAGCGTGTTGCCGGAGGTAGAAGTGCCTTCAGAAATGCCACCATCGAAGGTGGCGATGTCGAAATTGCCAGCGAAAACATCATCCTGATTGGCAGTGGCGCCAGAACTTCGACCGAGGGGATCGACCTGCTGACCGAGATCATCAGGGAGAAAAAAGAGGGTACCAAACACCTGATCGTACAGGAACTGCCCAGAAAACCCGAGTCATTTATCCACCTCGACATGACCTTTACTTTCCTCGACACCAACGCCTGCATGGTTTATGAGCCGTTGATATTGAAAAAGACCAAATACCATACCATCAAGATTACCATCGACAACGGGAAGGTAACTTCCATCCGGGAAGAGGCCAGTCTGTTGAAAGCGTTGGAACGTTGCGGAATGGAACTCACTCCGATCAACTGTGGTGGTCATGGGGACCCATGGATCATGGAGCGCGAACAGTGGCACAGCGGGGCGAATTTCTTTGCCATTGCCCCCGGGAAGGTGATTGGATATGAAAGAAATGAAAAAACTATGGAAGAGATGAACCGGAATGGTTTTGAAATACTCAAAGCCATCGATGTTATCGAAAACAAGGTAAACATTGAAGACTATCAACGTGCTGTCATCACCATTGCAGGATCTGAGCTCGCCCGTGGAGGTGGTGGCGCCAGGTGCATGACCATGCCTGTCAAACGAAAAAATGTAAGATGGTAACCTGGATGAGAAAACTCGAAAACAGCGAACTCGCCCGACCCAGCGCCGGGGAATTCATGCAGTTGGCTAAGGTGCCGATTGTGGTCGTCCTGGACAATATCCGCAGTTGCCACAACATTGGTTCCGTATTTCGTACATCGGATGCGCTGTTGATAGAGAAGATTTTCCTTTGCGGAATTAGCTCTACCCCACCCGACAAAGAGATCCGAAAAACTGCATTAGGAGCAGAAAACACTGTTGCCTGGGAGTATCATTCTGACACACTTGAAGCAGTCAGTACCCTGAAAGCGCAAGGTTACACTGTTATTGCCATCGAGCAGGTTGAAAAAAGCATCAGCCTCTCTGAATATCATCCGTCTGTAAATTCCAAACTGGCGCTTGTTTTCGGGAACGAGGTGAAGGGAGTACAGCAGGAGGTGGTGGATCACTGTGATTTAGCTATCGAGATCCCCCAATACGGCACAAAGCACTCTTTCAATATTTCGGTGAGTGTGGGGATTGTGTTGTGGGATTTGTTCAAGAAGATAAGAAGTGCCTAGTGCATCTATTCCGGAAAAGACCTGACAGGTTTTGGAAACCTGTCAGGTCTGCCGCTGCCCCCGCTCCCGCGCGATTGCATCGCGTGGTGTTCCATTCTACCAAACAACAATGACATCGTCCAGCAGACCCTAACTGCGAACCCTCTTTCGAGAGGAGGCACAGGCTCATAAGATCAGACTATAACAGATGATCAATAAAAATAGGAATTATCTTTTGTTCAACCACGCGATACAATCGCGCGGGAGCGGCGTTTGGTGCGTATTAAAATGTTACAGGCAACCGTAAAGCTCCGCTTGGGAGGATGCGAGCCGCTTTTAAGGGTATTGTTTCCTCAATGAACATACAATCCATTGATAATGACAAGTTACTGAAATTGCTTCTTCAAGTTCGCAAAGTTATTTGTAAAACGAAGGACAATCATTTCCCCTAATTTATGAAAATTATTTATTGACCAACCCCAACGATATTTTAGTATTACATTTTGGACATGTTATGTATCTGACTTCATAATAGACTGTTCTGAATGGATTAAATGCATCTTGACTATCTACATAGCTTTTTGTTTCAATTCGAATATCGCTAGAATCAAATTGCAAAATTGATCTACAATTTGTACATATTACAGGATCTAATCCGATAATTTTTGTCATAATTATTAGTACGATTAGTTTATAAATAATTTTTTTAATTTTTATTATTTAATCATTTTACGATTAACTCTGATTGACAACATAGGATAAAAGTATTCATTTCCTTTCAAATCCTATCCATTCACTCCGCTACCGCAGATATGCCATCCGTGCCTGTACAATTGCCCCTAAAGACTTCACTCGCATAACGGCAATACTACAGGAATGGGCCAAAAATACAAGTTCCATCATCCAGATGGCCCCTATTTTGTCACTTTTGCCAGCCCAGGCGAGGTAGATGTTTTTACAGAAATGGCATAAGGGTGGTGAGAAAAATCGGTGAGACTGAGAAAGGAGATAGGAAAATGGGAGATATAAAAAATCAGCCCCGGGATTCGCATCGCCCGACCACATTCCCCGATTCTCAATCCCACCAATTCCAGATATTTTCCGACATAAGATCAAAAGCTTTTTTCAAATCATCTTTCCGCATTTGTGTGGCCAGTTCTCCTAACCTCAATTGTTCATTTATTGCTTCCTCCTGTTTTTCTTCCGACAAATCCCACTTTACTGTTAACTTTCCCACCCCGTTCTTGATTTTTCCAAACTTTAATTTTGACTTGCCGTATTTGGCCTCAATTTCTTTTCGAAAAGGTTTATAATACTCGTCATCAATTACTTTCCGCAGCAGTTGTTCAACTTCCCGAATCTGACTTACTATTTCATTTTTTGTTTCAGGTACAGAGTGCCCTTCCTTTTCGAATAATTTTCTAGTCATTTTAAGTTTAAATCGCAATAAGTCAACGATATAAACATAATCCCACTCATGATTTTTCTCCAGAAAACACACATATTTATTGATCCGCTTGACTTCCTTTAACTTCCGTTTCTTACTTTTCATCACCGACAATCATTATTTTACTGGGCATAAAGGTATTAAAATGATTTTCAACCATCCGAAGCTTTATTCCATTGGCTTCGGTTTTTTTATTAAGCCGTTTAATCAACCTGTCAATTTCATCCACCGATAACCGGGGATTCACCAATTTCATTTGATTTAACAATTCAATTCCTTTAATTTTTGATATAATTTCCTCGCTCCCGCGCGATTGCATCGCGTGGTGTTCCATTCTACCAAACAACAATGATATCATCCTGCAAACCCTAACTTCGAAACCTATTTCGAGAGGAGGAACGGGCTCATAAGATCAGATATAACAGATGATCGATAAAAAATAGTAATTATCTTTTGTTCAACCACGCGATACAATCGCGCGGGAACGGCGAAACCTTCCGGGTCTTTTGCTGACGTTTCAAAACTTTTTCTATTTTTGCTTCACTATGGCAATAACTATCCGAAAAGTAGAAAACAAGAAAGACCTTCGTCTTTTTATCCACCTCCCTGCCGAAATCCACAAAGATCACCCGAACTGGGTGCCACCACTTTACATGGATGAGTGGGAATATTTCAACCCAAAGAAAAATCTGTTGTTCGCCCATTGCGAGCATATTCTTCTGCTTGCCATCAAAGAGGGCAAGTGCGTGGGTCGCTGCATGGGCCTAATTAGCAAGGACTACAACAAGTCGCACAACGAGAACCATGTGCGCTTTTCAAACCTGGAGACCTATAACGATCCTGAAGTGTTTAACGCTTTGGTTAACCACGTGGCCGATTGGGGTAAGTCTTTTGGAATGGATAAGATGGTCGGACCTCTGGCCTTTTCTGATAAAGACCCCCAGGGATTTTTAATTGAGGGCTACGACAAACCGGTTGTGATTGCCTCCAACTGCAATTTCCCCTACATGGTTGATTTGACAGAGGCAGCGGGATTTACCAAGAAGGTCGACTGTGTCGTCTATCAGATTCCGATTCCGGATGAAATTCCCCCGTTGCACCAAAAAATTCTGGAACGTGCCGAGAAGCAGAATACCAACCTGAAACTGCTTCAGTTTACCTCCAGAAGAAAAATTAAGCCATTGATCAGGCCTGCATTGCGTCTGGTAAACAAAACCTTCACCGACATCTATGGTTTTCTCCCGTTCAACGAAAAAGAGATGGACGATTTTGCCAACAAATATCTCTTCCTGATCAACCCCAGGTTTGTCAAACTGATTGCCAACGAAGAGAACGAAATCATAGCGCTCTTTATCGCCATGGACGATATCAGCGAAGGCATCAAAAAATCCAAAGGTTACCTCTTTCCATTCGGGATATTCCAAATATTCGCAGCCGCCCGCAAGACCAAGCAGATCAACCTGCTGCTCGGGGCCATCGACCCACGCTACCAGGGACGCGGTCTGGATGTTTGGATGGGACTCAGCCTGGTCAAATCAGCCAGGGACGCCGGGAAGGTCGTGATGGACTCCCACCTCGAGCTGGAGTACAACACCAAAGTAAGGGCGGAAATGGAGAAATTTGGCGGTAAAGTCTACAAAAAATTCAGAATTTTCCAGCGGGAAGTCTGACCTCAAAATGATAGCTCCCCGATCCGGTACGATACACGTTGAAATCACCCTCCTTCCTGAGCAGGGTGATTTCTTTTTTTGATGCGATCGCTTTTCCTGACTCCATAATGGATGATTGATGTTCATTCGGAATCCATACCTCCGATTCGCAATTGAACGGAATCTCAATATTCAGCTTCAGGGTACTGCCTTCCCTAACCCAGCAGGAAGAAACCCTGCCCCGAACAGTCTCCAAAGAGCAGTCTACCCGATTCAACCCTTTCGCAAAATAGGGATGGATGATGGTTTTTTTGTAGGCCGGAAACTCCTCCGACAATTTCACCCCGGCAAGGGTTTCGTAAAACCAACTGTCGATGCTGCCCATCAGCACATGGTTGTGCGACTGTTTCAGCGTCCAGAATTCACACATGGTATTGTATTTCTTCATCATCTCCGACCAGCTCGGGTAACCCGTCTGATTGACCAGCGTCCAGACGATATCCTCCTTTCCGTACCCGGAAAGTACTTTGGGCAGGTATTTGGTGCCAAGAACGCCTGTTGTCAGGTGGCTACTGTCATTCACAACGATCTGATTCACAAGATTGGATAGGACCGAAACGTTCTTGTTTTCCGGGACCAATCCCAGGTATAGCGGAAAGGCATTGGCCATCTGACTGCCATCGTTGTAGCTGTTTTGGTCCGGATGAAAATAGCTGGCATTGTACCCCTCCCTGATTTTCTCAGCCCTCCCTGCATAATAAATTGAGTCCTTCTTTTTACCCTGGACGCCTGCCATTTTGGATAACAACTTCGCATCGAGGTAATAATAGGCGGTTGGTACTGATTCAGGATCTCCCTCCTTCCAGTTTTTCGCCCTGCTGCCCCAGTCGCCAATCCATCCTTTGGGAAGAATAACCCCTTTGGCACGACTCTCCAAAAATGCGAAATAACGGGCCATTGCATCATAATGATCGCCGATCAGCTGCTTGTCCCCGTAATACCTGTAACAGTCCCAAACCATCGTGAGGTAGGTGCTGCTCCACTCCACACCGTCGTCCCGGATGTAGGGGCGCGGCGATATAATTGGAATATCTCCTGTTGCGGCATCCTGATTCTCCCTGATTCCGCGAAACCAATTCCGGTAAAAACCGCCCATGTCGAAATTATAGAGGGCCTCCTCGGCCGTTACCTGGGCGTCCCCCATCCAACCCAACCGCTCGTCCCGCTGCGGACAATCCATCGGATATCCGATCATGTTGCTTTTTTGAGACCAAAGCGTGGCGTGGTGAATCCGGTTGACCAACGGGTTGTTGCACGAAAAAGTCCCGGCAGGCTTGTTGTCTGAATGAACCACACAGCCTTCAACCTTTACAATCTCGGGAAGTGTTGTCTCGGAGGTGATCTCCGCATACTGAAATCCGAAAAAGGTAAAGTGCGGCTGGTAAATCTCAATTCCGCCACCTTTCAATGTATATTCGGCAGTCGCTTTGGCATATTCATTACAGGTAACATCCAGGTTACCTGCAGCATCCAACTCCTCAGAGTATCTGATTTTTATTTTTGTCCCTCTTTTGCCCTTCAATGTGACTGAGGTCCAACCGGCAAAATTCTGTCCGAAGTCATAGATTTTTGTTCCTGGCTTTGGCTGCAAAATTCTTTTGGGCTTTAGTCGATCGACGATTTTGATGGATGGAAAATCGCATGGTGTTAACTTTCCCTGCGGCGTTTCAACCACGTTTGCCGGTTTCCAGGAATGGTCGTCGAAGGTTGCTTCTGTCCAGCCTGCATATTCCTGGGTTGCATCATAAATTTCACCATCGTAAATACAATTGTAAAGCGAAGGACCGAGGGAGCATTTCCAATTTCCATCCGTCACGATTGTCTCTTTGTTACCGTTCAGGTATTCTACTTCAAGTTGAAGCAGGGCCTTTTTCGATCCAAACCACTGCATTCTGTACTCCTGCCACCATTTTTTATAGGGATTGTACCAGCCGTTTCCAAGGTGTATACCAATGGCATTCCTCCCTTCAACGAGCAATGATTTCACGTCGAAGCTATCGAACAAAATTTGTTTGTGGTAGGGAGTCTTGGCCGGGGAGAGTTGTTGGTCTCCCACCCTTTCCCCGTTGATGAACAACTCATAGAGACCCAATCCTGTGACGAAAACCCTGGCTGCGCGAATCTTTCCTTTCAGTTGAAAATCGTGCCGCAAAAGCACCGATCGTCCATTATGGGCAACCGAATCCCCCAGTTTCCCCTCCTCTTTGGCGCCTGAAAAGAACCCTTTCGCAGGCAGTGGATCATGTACTGCATCTGCTCCAATCCACTTGGCTTTCCAGTCGCCACTTTTCATGGACAAACAGCGAAACTCCCTGATTGTACTGAGAACCGAATCACCTTCATTATCCCATACCGTAATCCTGCAAAAGAGTGATTGTCCATTTTTAGGCATCTTTCCCTGGTAGGGGATATTCATTGTCTGGTCCGAAATAATTTTATCTGAACACCAAAAATCTGCGGTACCTGAACCCACTTTTTTGGCAGTAGAGGCTGCTTCGATGCGGTAGGCATGCTGTACTGCCCCACGAAAAGCGGAGGTAACGACCCAACTAAACCGGACTGTTCGATCACCGTTTCCCAGGGGTGATTCGGATTGTTCGCACACAAATACTCGTATTTGTAATGATTCTAAATTTCTGTTCTTGCAGCTCAAATCGCCGCAAAAAGCGAAGAAAAATGCGAGAACAACGATGCTAATTTTCATGTATTGTGTTAATTTTCTGTTTTTTAGATATGCTTCGAAACGGGATCACCCTACCCGGGGATAAACCACCCGGCACAAGATTCGAAAAACCAACATTTGTGGCAAAATTTAAAATTATTGTTAATTTTGATGATGTGATTTTACCAACGTTTCAGCGCCAAAATTTCATTCCATGAACATACTTTTTATTTTGATAGGAGTTAGTCTCTTTGCTGCATTGATTTTCTTGGCCATGTTTATTTGGGCGGTAAAAACAGGTCAGTACGATGACAATTACACACCCTCAGTTCGTATTTTGTTTGACGAAGAAGATGTAGAGACAAAAAATTAACTAATCTATAGAACTCATTTTAAATTGCTTATGGAAGTACAAAAATTTAACTACGACAATGCAATTGTAAGAAATTTTATTCTTGCGACGCTGGTTTGGGGTGCCGTTGCCCTGTTGGTTGGATTGGTTGTCGCGCTTGAACTGGCCTTTCCTGCCCTCAATCTCGGAATAGAGTACATCTCCTTTGGAAGGGTACGGCCGGTCCATACGAATGCAGTCATCTTCGCCTTTATCGGGAATGCCATGTTTGCGGGAGTTTATTATTCGCTGCAAAGGGTGTTGAAAGCACGTCTGTTCAATGACATGCTTGGTAAGGTCCATTTCTGGTTATGGCAATTAATCATCGTATTTGCAGCAGTTACGCTGCTTGCCGGTTTCACTACCGGGAAAGAGTATGCCGAACTCGAGTGGCCCATTGACCTTTTGATTGCCGTTGCATGGCTCTGTTTCGGGGCAAATATGATCGGGACGGTCGTCAAACGTCGTGAGAAGCACATCTACACAGCCGTTTGGTGGTATTTGGCCACCTTTATCGGGGTAACCATACTTCATGTTGTCAACTCCATCGAGCTTCCGGTCTCCTTTCTTAAAAGTTATCCAATTTATGCAGGAGCTCAGGACGCTGTCGTTCAGTGGTGGTACGGACATAATGCCGTGGCCTTCTTCCTGACAACGCCCTTTTTGGGCCTGATGTATTATTACCTGCCTAAGGCTTCCGGCAGGCCTATCTATTCCTACCAGCTTTCGATTATCCATTTCTGGTCGCTGATATTCCTTTACATGTGGGCCGGACCCCACCACCTTTTGTATCAATCACTGCCCGATTGGGTGCAAGCCCTGGGAGTAACATTTTCCATCATGCTGATTGCCCCCTCGTGGGGTGGTATGATCAACGGTCTGATGACCTTGCGTGGTGCCTGGGATAAGGTCAGGGAAGATCCCGGACTAAAATTCATGGTAATCGCTATCACCGCTTATGGTATGGCAACTTTCGAAGGGCCCATGATGTCGCTCAAGAGTGTCAATGCCGTCAGCCACTTCACCGACTGGACCATTGCCCATACCCATATTGCAGGGATGGCATGGAACGGTGGAATGATCTTCGGAATGTTTTACTGGCTGGTGCCAAAGCTTTTCAAAACGCCGCTTCATTCGAAAAAACTAGCCAATACGCACTTCTGGATTGCTACGCTAGGAATCCTGCTTTTCGCGATTCCGTTGTACTGGGCGGCTATTACTCAATGGTTGATGCTTAGGGAATATACACCGGACGGTTTGCTCGCCTATCCGATATTTATGGAAACCACCATCCGGATCCTCCCGATGTACCACATCAGGATACTTGGGGGCGCTCTCTACTTTACCGGTTTTATCATCTTCCTGGTCAACATGCTAAAAACAATCTCTGCAGGTAGCCTTGTGGCCAATGAGCCAGCCGAAGCCCCTGCCATGGTCAAATTGGGAACCAGGGAAGAATCGGGAGAATCGCCTCACCGTTGGTTGGAAAGGAAAGGGGTTCGTTTCGCGATTCTGGTATTTATCGCCCTTTCGATCGGTGGAATCGTGGAGATCATCCCCATGATGAAGGTTCAGTCCAATATACCGACCATCTCCACCGTTACACCTTATACCCCACTTGAACTGACAGGAAGGGATATCTATATCTCCAATGGATGTTACAATTGTCACTCACAACAGGTTCGTCCGTTGCGTTTCGAGACTGATCGCTATGGTGAATATTCCAAGATAGGTGAATTTGTTTACGATCATCCGTTCCAGTGGGGCTCCCGTCGTACCGGGCCCGACTTGGCCAGGGCAGGATACCTGGGTAGTTCGACCTACAAAACATCTATTTGGCATTTCAACCATTTCATGAAGCCCAACTCAGTCGTTCCAAGATCGATCATGCCGGCCTATCCTTTCCTCGTGGTAAACGAAGCGGATATAAACGCAGTCCCGGCCAAGATCAGGGGTATGCGCATGCTGGGGGTACCTTACCAGGAAGGTTTTGACAAACAAGCTATTGCCTCTTACATGGCGGATGCCCAGAAAATAGCCGATGAATTAAAATTGGCTGGCGTCGACATCAAACCAACCAAAGAGGTGATTGCGGTAATTGCCTATCTCCACAAACTGGGAAGGGATATTTCACCGGCAGGGTCACCCGCCTCAAACGCAAAACAATAGATCACTATGGGATTCGTAAACGATACCTTGTCAAAAATTGACGGAATTGAGTGGTACTACATTGTTGGAATCATCATTTTTGTCGGACTTTTTATCGGAGTGGTGATCCATACCTACACCATTCCAAAAAAAGATCTGATCAGGTTCAAATCCTTAATATTCGAGCAAGAGGAGGGTGAGAAACAATGAAACGGGGAAACGGGGAAGTGGAAAGTGGAAAGTGGAAAGTTGAGAGTAGAAAGTGGAAAGTTGAGAGTGGAAAGTTGAAAGTGGAGAGTTGAGTTAGAATTCTAAGAAATACCTTAAAATATTAGTTATGACAGATAAGAGTATGCAAACTAAGGGCGATGGTCATAAACAAGAAAAATATTTTTCAGACCACGATTACGATGGGATCAAAGAGTTAAATAATCCTTCACCTTATTGGGTATTATTGCTTTTTCTTGGAACCATTGGTTTTTCGCTCTTCTATGCCGTGCACTATTTTGGCTATCCCGACAATGGACGGGACCAGTATAGCGAGTACAACAAGCAGATGGCCATGGCCGGAAAAAAGTCGGACCAGAATCCTGCAACACAAGCCGGGGCTTTCGTGATGGACCAAGCGCAGATGGATGCCGGCGCTAAACTATTCACGGAGAAGGGGTGTATTGCCTGCCATGGCGCTAAGGGCGAAGGGAATGCAATTGGTCCCAACATGACCGATAAATTTTGGATCAATGGCTGCAAACCCGTTGATTTAATAAAAGTTGTGACGGAAGGCGTTCCAGCCAAAGGGATGACACCATTCAAAAGCATGATGACTGAAGCCCAGATTAAGAGTGTTGTTGCCTATATTTTAGGTGCCTTAGTGGGATCCAACCCCCCAAATGCAAAAGCGCAGCAAGGAGTTGAGTGTAAATAAACTTCATGGACAAAATAAGCGATCAGGATTTTCGGGACCGGCCAAACAACATTGATGCTACGGGGCAGCGAAAGTGGATCAATGTTAAACAACCCCAGGGCAAATGGTACCTGCGAAGAAACATCGTCGGGTACATTCTTCTCATTTTTTTGGTCATGGCTCCCTTCCTCAAAGTGAACGGCCACCCTTTTATGTTGCTCGACATTCTGAATCGGAAATTTTTCATTTTCGGCATGATAGTTTTTGCCGAGGATACCTATATTCTCGCCATGGTGATGGCTGTCGCGGTTGTATCCATCGTGC
Source organism: Prolixibacteraceae bacterium (assembly GCA_023228025.1). GTDB lineage: Bacteria > Bacteroidota > Bacteroidia > Bacteroidales > Prolixibacteraceae > CAINVV01. The sequence continues at coordinate 20,222 of JALOCD010000045.1, forward strand.
TCTTCACTGTAGTTTTCGGAAGGGTATGGTGTGGATGGGCTTGTCCGCAAACACTCTTTCTGGAACTTGTATACCGCAAAATCGAATTTCTTTTTGATGGAAACGGAAGAAAAGGCAAGAGAAGAAGAGTCCCTTCCGACACATCCAAAATTCGGACACTGGTTAAACACACAATCTTTATCCTTATATCCATCTTTTTTACCAATGTGTTTCTGATGTGGTTCATCGGGCCCCAACTGTTGCTAAAAATCGTAACAGAACCAGTTGGGATACATCTTGCGGGATTTTTTCTTATGCTTGCACTCTCCGGCTTCTACTATTGGATCTATACCTACTTCAGGGAACAGGTTTGTACGCTGTTTTGTCCTTACGGAAGGATGCAAGGGGTCTTACTCGACAACAACTCCATATCCGTGATTTATGATTACAAACGCGGAGAACCGAGAAACCCCAAAATAACGGAAGGTGGCGATTGTATCAACTGCAGGCAATGTGTCTCAGTCTGCCCTACCGGGATAGATATCCGGAATGGCTCTCAGCTCGAATGCATCCACTGCGCTGCCTGCATTGATGAATGCAATCTTGTGATGAAAAAGATCAATAAACCCTATAACCTGATTCGTTATGATTCAGTTCAGGGTATTGAAAATGGCAAAAGAAACCTTTTAAATACCCGATCTGTGGCCTATACGGCAGTGCTGGTGGTATTGATGGTGATCCTGGCCTTCACTGTAGGGAAGAGAACAACCATCGACGTGACCTTATGGCGGGCACAGGGAACACTCTATCAGCAGCTTGACAGTGAAACTTATTCCAATATTTATCAGGTCATGTTTCTGAACAAAGGAAATGAACCGCTCGAATTGACGCTTCGCTTACTCAATCTTCCAAACGGGGAAGTATCAATTGCCGAAGGAAAGATCTTGTTGCCACCGAACGGGAAGGCCAAGGAGGCGTTAATCATTAAATTGAACAGAAGCATGTTAACCGGGAAAGAGACCGAATGTAAAATTGGGCTGTTCAGCGGTGATGAGCTCAAAGAGACGGTAATCACCAATTTCCTGGGACCATGAAAAAAGAATTAAAAATTACAAATTACAGATGAAGGTGAAGCTAAACTGGGGAACCGGTCTCATTATATTTTTCCTGATTTTTTTTATCTGGGTATTTAGTTTTGTCTTTTTCGCGATGAGGCAAAACAACGACCTTGTATCGGATGATTATTACCAGAAAGGCGCTACCTATTCCGCTCAGATCCTCATCAACCAGAGGTCGCTTGCTTACCTAGATAGCATCAGGATCAGCATAATGGGCCATCAGGTGCAGATTGAGTTGTCAAAAGGATTGGTGAAATCTGCCGATTCGTTACAGCTCTATTTCTTCCGGTCGTCCGATAAAACGAAGGATCTTAGGTTGGGTTTCAAAGCTGCCGAATCGCCTTTTCTGATTGACAAAACGAAACTCTTGCATGGTAGGTATCAGGTGTTCCTATCGTGGAGTTTGAAGAATGAAAAATTCAGTGTGGTGAAAGTTTTGGATGTAGACTGAATAACACTTCGAATTTAATCCTTTCAGGATTTATTAGAACAAATAGATTAATATAAAACGCTAATATGACCATTTTGATAACCGCCTTCCTCCTGGGCCTGATGGGCAGCCTTCACTGCGTTGGCATGTGTGGCCCAATAGCCTTGAGTTTGCCGTTGCGGGGCCATACAATCCCTCAGAAAATCTGGGGCAGCACACTCTGGAGCCTGGGTAGAATTGTAACCTACAGTCTTATGGGTGGGCTCTTCGGATTGATCGGCGCCGGATTTAAAATCTTGGGATATCAGCAAGTTATTTCCATTGTAATCGGTGTTGGGATGATTCTATCCGTCATCCTGCCTTCGCTTTTTAAGAAAATTAAATTTGGTGCTAAACTTTCCATCTTCGACCCCATCCGAAAAGGGATGCAGCGGTTGTTTCGCGAAAAAAACAACCGGGCGCTTTTTCTGATTGGAATATTCAACGGACTATTGCCCTGCGGGTTGGTCTATTTTGCCATTGCAGGGGCCATTGCGAGCGCAGATCTCCTTTTGTCCATAGGGTATATGGCCCTTTTCGGACTTGGCACATTGCCCATGCTATTATTGATCTCCTTGTTGGGGAACGTCATTAGTCAGAGCCTCCGTAACCAGATCAACAAAATCATACCCGTTGTCGTTGTATTGATCGGAATGATATTTATCCTCAGAGGATTGAGTTTGGGAATACCCTACCTAAGTCCTCCAAAAGAGAAACTCACCCCAACGGCACAAATGAATATGGGCAAACCCGGTGACACGAAAGAAATCCAACATTCTTGCTGTCAGAAGGATACAATAAAGTCAAATGCTCCAGCTGAAAAATAGCTCCTTCAATGTCAACCGATAATCAATGCGTTCACTGTGGTTCCGATTGTGGAAAAGTACCTGTTGTGGTTGAGAACAATCATTTTTGCTGCAATGGTTGTAGTCTTGTCTATGGAATTCTGCACGAAAACAAATTGACACAATACTACGCGTTAGAAAAGACTCCCGGTATCAAGCTTGAAGATTTGTCGTACGACAGTAAATATGCATTTCTTGATAAGGAGGAGGTAAAGTCCAAACTATTTGAATTTCAAGAAGGGAACATTGCCAAGGTGACACTCTACATTCCGGTAATTCACTGCATCTCCTGTATTTGGCTGTTGGAGCACCTGAACAAAATCAATCCGGGGATCTTCAACTCGACTGTCAATTTCATATCGAAGAAGGTTACAATCACCTTTAATTCTGACGAAATTACCCTGCGTCAATTGGTAGAGCTACTCGTTGCTATCCATTATATCCCGGATATTTCGCAGCAGACGCTCGGGAAAAAACAGGAAGCTGACGGAGATAAGTCCCTTTTGTACAAAATTGGGGTAGCCGGCTTCGTCTTTGGCAATGTGATGCTTTACAGCCTTCCCGAATACCTCAACCACAAGCCATTGGGCGAATCGCTGGGAACTTTCCTCTATTTCATGAGTTATGCCTTGCTCATTCCGCTCGTTTTTTACAGCGGCAGCGACTACCTGATCTCGGCCTGGCAGAGCCTTAAACGGGGAATTGTCAACATCAATCTTCCGATAGCACTGGGGATTATCGCACTTTTTACCGTAACGACTTTTGATGTATTTACCCTGAAGGGACCCGGTTATTCCGACTCGCTAGCGGGCTTTCTCTTTTTTTTGCTTTTGGGCAGATGGTACCAAAGCAAGAGTTACAAAGCGCTGACATTTGACCGAGACTATAAATCTTATTTCCCGGTAGCAGTCAGCAAGATGGTTGACAACCTCGAGCAGAGTACGCTACTCGAAGAGATCGCTGTCGGCGACGAGCTGTTAATCCGGAACAAAGAATTAATTCCTGCCGACTCCATCCTGGTAAGTGGAACAGCCCTCATCGATTATAGCTTCGTTACCGGTGAATCTACAACCATCCGAAAAAGCGCTGGAGAATTTATCTATGCTGGTGGTCGGCAGACAGGTGGCGCCATAACGGTCAAAGTGGAGAAAACCGTCAAACAGAGCCACCTTACCCAACTTTGGAACCAGGAGGAGGAGAAATCAAACGCTGCAAAATCGTTCGTCACACTAACCGACCGGCTTAGTGTCACCTTTACCATTATCATCCTGGCACTTGCGTTGGCTGGCTTTTCCTGGTGGATATGGAAAGATTCACTTGAAACTGCATTAAAAGTATTCACATCCGTATTAATCGTTGCCTGTCCCTGCGCCCTCTCCATGTCGCTTCCCTTCACGCTCGGAACCGCCATGCGCATCTTCGGCAAAAAAGGGATCTATCTAAAAAACACAACGGTCATCGAGAAGCTGGTAAAGATCGACACCATCGTCTTCGACAAAACCGGAACCATTACCAAACCTGATGCCAACAAAATTGAATTCATTGGAGAGAAATTGACCGAAGCAGACATTGCCGCTGTCTATTCCCTCGCCAGACAATCCACACACCCCTTGAGCAATGCCATCGCCCGCAATTTTCAGTCGGTAGAACTTGTAGAAACTGAAGGTTTCGTCGAAATCCCCGGCAGGGGAATTTTCGGGAAAGTACAGAACCGAAGCTGCAAAATGGGTTCGGTGGATTATGTTACCGGAACATTCGGGGCATCCCAGCAGCAAGCCTCCTATGTCTATCTCTCAATCAATGAGAAAATAAAGGGCTATTTCACCATCCAAAATCAGTACCGCGAAGGATTTGACACCCTGATGCAAGCCTTGTCGGGCCATTTCGATATTTATCTCCTGTCGGGCGATAACGATTCTGAACGGGAGAAGCTACAGCACTATTTTGAACCGGCAAAAATGCATTTCAACCAGAAGGCGCAGGAGAAGATGGATTTCATTCGTAACTTGCAGAAACAAGGCAAGAATGTACTCATGACGGGTGACGGGCTCAACGATGCGGGGGCCTTTCTCCAGAGTGATGTGGCCCTCTCCATCGCGGATGACATCTACCACTTCTCCCCTGCCGGTGATGCCATCGTGGAGGCGACCAAATTGGGGCAACTTTATCGCTTTATCCTTTTTGCACGCCAATCACTCTCCATCGTCCGTATCAGCTTTGCCATCTCCTTCATGTACAACCTGGTCGGACTCTCGTATGCCCTATCGGGAGAGCTCTCTCCTGTAGTGGCGGCTATTCTGATGCCTGTCAGCTCCGTTTCCGTGGTCGCTTTTGCTACGTTTGCCACTACATGGAAAGCGAGGAGGAAATTGTAATTGCATCGAAGGAAACCTATCCAAAAGTTTAATGAAATGATGATTTTTAAATTCTGATTTAGTTACCTTTGTGACTATTGGTACTAACCTGGCAAATGTCTAATTCCTGATCAATGATAACAGTTGATAAACAGATTGAATATTGGCGAACCACTTCAGAGAAAGACATAGACACAGCCACCGTACTTATAGATGCAAAAAAAATATACAGAAGGGATGTTTTTCTGCCATATGAGTATTTAACCAAAACCAAAGAACTTCTTCAATGGTTCAACAAGAGGCTATAAAAATTGTTAGGCAATATATTGATAATCTGAATAAGGCAGGCTACCCCATTTCGAAAGCTTACCTCTATGGAAGCTATGCCCGCAATGAAGCGACAGAAGATAGCGATATTGACGTACTGCTTGTTTCTGAAATTTTTGATACTGATGACGATAAAATTTTGTCTGAGCCATGGTCTCCAAAGTACAGAACAGATCATAGGATTGAACCAGTTGCTATAGGCGAACGGCGCTTTTCTATGGATAAGGATTCCATTATCCTGGAAATTGTGCGTAAAGAAGGTGTTGAAATCGACTAAATCCTGAACAATCTTGCTAACCGACCGTCGTAAATTCATTACCACCTCCCTGACCGGTGGTCTGGTAGCGGCATCTAAAACCAAGGCGCTGAAATTCAAAGTAGGTGGCAGGATGAGCCATCCTGAATTTCCCGCAGGCAGGTCGGATAAGCTTATACCGCAAATGCGGAAAATTTTTGGCGATGAGATGCATCTTTTCGCCGATTCGAACGGCTCTTACGATACTGCGGAGGCTATCCGGATAGGAAAACTGCTTCAGGAGTACAAATACGAACATTACGAGGAACCGGTCCCATTCGACTGGTACAAAGAGACCAAACAGGTGGCAGATGCCTTGACCATTCCGATTGCTGGAGGTGAACAGGAGTCCAGTATGCACAACTTTAGGTGGTCGATTGCCAATGATGCCCTTCAAATTGTTCAGCCGGATGTCTACTATTTTGGCGGTATGATCCGGTCGATGAGGGTGGCGCGCATGGCTGAGGCAATGGGAAAACCTGTTAACCCGCACATATCCGGCGGACTAGGTTACCTCTACATGATGCATTTTGTCTCCGTTTTGCCCAATGCCGGGGCTTACCACGAATTCAAGGGCGATAACAGGGACCTGCCGCTGGAGTGCAAAACTTCATCTCTGTTGATTGAAGATGGGATTATCAAGGTTCCAACTGGACCGGGCTCAGGAGTAGATGTTGATCCTGATTACCTAAAGAAATATGTAGTTGTGGATGACAAATTATGAAACGAAGAAACTTTCTAACAAACAGCGCCATAGCAGGAATCACCTTTGCCGCCTTACCCCTCTCCTCCTGTCGTTTTTCCCCGCAAAGTGGAAGCAGCGATAAAAAATCGTTGGAAAACCTGGACGAATTAACCATAATGGAGTTGCAGGAAAAGGTTAAATCCGGTTCGATCACTTATGTAGGATTGACTCAAATCTACCTGAATCGAATTCAGGAAATAGACAAATCCGGCCCCGGACTAAATTCTGTTATTGAGCTAAATCCTGATGCAATGGTCATCGCTGAATCCATGGACAAAGAATTCAAGTCAGGCAAATGGCGGGGACCCATGCATGGAATACCCATCCTGATCAAGGACAACATCGACAGCGGCGATAAAATGCAAACGACCGCAGGATCGCTCGCGATGGTGGGCAATGTAGCCAAAGAGGATGCCTTTGTGCTGAAGAAACTTAGGGAGGCAGGCGCTGTTCTTTTGGGCAAGACCAATCTCAGCGAGTGGGCCAACTTCCGTTCCACCCGTTCGACCAGTGGCTGGAGTAGTCGGGGTGGCCAAACCAAAAATCCATACATTCTTGATCGCTCCCCCTGCGGATCGAGTTCAGGTTCGGGAGTCGCTGTTTCGGCCAATCTCTGCGCCGTTGCTGTCGGGACGGAGGCGGATGGCTCCATTGCTTGTCCGGCTTCCATGAACGGAGTGGTAGGCATCAAACCATCCATAGGATTGGTGAGCCGCACCGGAATCATTCCCATCTCTGCCACCCAGGACACTTCGGGCCCCCTGGCACGCACGGTTGCCGATGCGGCCATCTTGCTCAATGCCATGACAGGTATAGATCCAAAGGATGAATCCACCACCAATAACAAATTTCAACCCGTTGATTACACCAAATATCTGGATGCAAACAGTTTGAAAGGGAAAAGGATCGGCGTCGAAAAATCCTTTCTCAAACACCACGAAGGAATCGACAAGATCCTCAAAGAAGGACTGGCACAGATGGAACAGGCAGGCGCCACCATCGTAGAGGTTGAGTTTATGGCCAAATCCGCTGAATTTGGGAAGGCTGAATTTGAGCGGCTAGAGTTCGAATTCAAGGATGGCCTGAACAAATACCTCGCAACGGCCAATGCCAAAGTGAAGTCACTAAAAGAAGTCATTGCATTCAACAGTCAGAACGAATCGACTGCCATGCCATGGTTCAAACAGGAAATCCTGGAGAGCTCAGAAAAAAAGGGTGACTTAACCAGCAAAGAATACATTGCCGGGAATCTTCAGATTGATAAACTGAAATCATTTATCAATGAGTTGTTTATCACGAATGACCTGGATGCCCTGTGTGGTCCGGCAACCGGAACCCCATGGTGCAACGATGTCATCATCGGTGATCACTGGACCGGTTATGGCGCCTATACACCGGCAGCCATCCTAGGTTACCCTTCCATCACGGTTCCGATGGGATTTCTGAGCGGTCTTCCGGTCGGATTGGCATTTATTGGACAGGTATTTAATGAACAAGCCCTGATTGCCATCGGATACGCTTACGAACAGAAATCGAAGAACAGAAGGGCGCCGCAGTTTTTAAGTACCCTGAAGATTTAAGCGGTTCTAACTCCGGAGGAGTTCCCTGTGAATAACCCCCGGTAAAAAGCAAAGTCCAAACCTAAACCCCGATGGGGTTTCCCTGACACTATCAAAACATGAACAGTTACCGCTCCATTTTGTATCACATCGTCTTTTGCACCTATAACAGAGAAAACACTATTCCTTCTGACCAACAGGAAGAATTGTATAAATATGTCTGAGGAGTCATCAAGAATAGAAAAGGATTTCTGTATCGAATTAACGGGACTGAAAACCATATTCATATTCTGTCCGACTTGCACCCCACCATCGCCTTGTCGGATTACATTAAAGAGATAAAAACCGCTTCCAATAGTTGGATGAAAGAAACCGGAAAGTATCCAAAATTCACATCCTGGGCAGAAGGCTCTGCTTCCCTTACCTACGCATACAGAGATAAAGAACTAATAATAAACTACATAAAAAATCAAAAAGAGCACCACAAAAAAGTATCTTTGGAGGATGAGTATAGATCGTTACTTGATGAGCATGGTGTCAAAATTGATGAACGGTATATTTTTTAGGAGATATGGCAACTCCTACAGAGTTGATTTAACTCCTCTTCCCTCTTCCTCCGGTTGAAACCGGAGGTTAATCGGGTAGGAAGCGGCTCGCACCGCTGTCCTCCCACACCACCTGGCATACTTTCGTACCGCGGCGGTTTTCATTAGTTGTTCAACTTGTCGTAATTTAATGCCAAACAAAACAGACCCAGATCGTTAAACCAATTAAAGTTCATGGCAGTTTTCGCTGTTGGTTGGTTTGATAAATTCCACCAGCCTTGACCAAATCTGGCAAGGTTCCATGCTTTCCTGTCATTAATGCCACATGAGCTCATAAAGAGTTTTATGGCATAGACTTTCTTACATAGCTTCAGTCTGTAGCACCGAAGTTTTCTTCTGATCCACTGATCAAGATCCCTAAACTGGCCTCGCCATCTCGAAAACCGAAAGTATTGTAACCAGCCCCTCAACACGCTGTTCAATTCAGATATGACCCGGTTGAAGGATACTCCACGATTGCGTTTTGTAATCTTTCTTATCTTGTCTTTGAACCGTTTGATGTTCTCCGGGGAAATGGTCAGTATCCCGTCTTTGACCAGCCGGTAGCCGAGAAACTTCGTCTCTCCACTTGGCACTACTTTACTCTTTTGCCGGTTGATCTTAAGCTTCAACCTGCCTTCGATAAACTTACCAATGGATTCCATTACCCTCTCTCCTGCCTTTTGGCTTTTGACGTAGATATTGCAATCATCTGCGTAACGGCAAAACAGGTGTCCCCGCTTTTCCAACTCCTTATCCAATTCATCTAAAACAATATTGGACAGAAGCGGCGATAACGGGCTGCCTTGCGGTGTACCTTCCGTTTGCTGACTAATCAACCCTCCCATGAGGATACCGCTTTGCAAGTACTTCCTGATTATCTTTAACAGCATCTTGTCCCCTATCTTCTGTGACAAACGGTACATCAAACGGTCGTGGTTAACCCTGTCAAAGAATTTCTCAAGATCGATATCCACAACTATGCAATTACCTCTTTTGATATATTCACCCGACTTTCTAACCGCCTGATGGGCATTTCTACCTTCCCTAAAACCATAACTACCCTCAGAAAACTCACCGTCAAACAGTGGGTTCAGTACCTGATAAATGGCTTGTTGGATCACCCTGTCCCTTACTGTCGGTATGCCCAACTGCCGTGTCCCTTTGCCATCCGGCTTGAGGATTTCAACCGGTCTTACCGCATCAGGGGTGTAACTCCCCGTTAATAGACTGTTCCGCAGATTTTCACCGTGTAGGGTATACCATACTCCGAACTGTTTAATTCCTTGAGAGTCCACGCCCGGACTACCATCGTTTCGTTTTACCCGCTTGTAGGCCTTTCTGATATTATCCGAACTGCATACATGCTGCATTAAATCCTCCGTTAAGGCTCGTTTCTGTTCGCCTGCCCCTGTTACTTGTGACGCCTCTCCCAACATGCCTTCGGATACGCCTTGGCTTGTCTGGGTTGGGTAAATAGCATTCCTGTCCTGTTCCATAAACAGGTCCAGTTGATACGCTATTTGTTGCTGTCGCTCCATAACACAGATTTTAAACTAACTGCTCCTTAAACTAATAAATTCAGGCCTTCAATCTTGCGTGAGTCCTCCAACTTTCTCTGTTGGCTCGTGTCCGTATCTACTATGCCCTCTGCTGACTTCTCGCCTTCCTTCTCATTCCATCGCTGGTCTGATAGTTGCCCCCGGCAACGGTCGGCGAGATCTCTCGGGGTAAGGCTTCGTTCATTCCCCCGGTACTGGCCGATTTACTGCTCGGGTTACGTATGACTTTAGGGCTTTCCCAATCCGAAGCTCGGTTACCCTCCCTTTACAGCCTTATATCGACTTTCTGTACGTCAGTACCCAGGTTTTGCTTAGGACTTCCTTCAGATTTCGGGTCACCCCGAACACCCTTGTCCTTCGCTAATACTTCCGGTCATAACGGCGTATAAGAGATTTTCACTCCTTTGAACGGTGTCATGCCCGACACACTTCACGGGAAACTCCTACGGAGTTACTGGGCAAAGGGACCCTACTAGATTCTTACGCTACGAAAAGCCTACAAACAAGACAATGAAAGTGAAAATAATTTGTAGATTTGCACTTCAATAAAAAATGACTCCGTAGCTCAGCTGGTAGAGCAGTTGACTCTTAATCAACGGGTCGAGGGTTCGAGCCCCTCCGGGGTCACAAAAGGTAAAAGACACTTTACCGACAAATCAGGAAAAGCCTTCTAAATTCAATGTTTAGAGGGCTTTTTTCTTTCTTATTTATACCAACCAAAGGACAAAGAAAAGCCAATTTTAACGATAAACCCGGTACTAAATCGGTACGGTGAATCGAAAAGTAAAAATCGTACCGATTTCTGTCATAAGTCCCTGAAAAGTCGCGCATTGTCCCAGAAAGACCCGCCCTGTTACATGTTCAATAACTTAGTTTTGAAACATTAAAAATGTAACAGTATGAGGAGCACATTCAATGTCCTTTTTTACATCAAAAGGAATGAGCCGAAAAAAGACGGCAGAGTAGTGATTATGGTTCGTATAACGATCAATGGTATCCGTTCCCAATTTAGTAGTAAGTTGCTTGTACAACCCGAGCAGTGGGACAGCAAAAATGAACGGGTAAAAGGCCAGGTTGCCGAAGCGAGAAACCTGAACAGGTTACTTGAAAATATAGGTTCATCGCTAAACGTGCATTATAACAAATTTATGAGCATTGACGGGCATGTGATCCCTGAAAGGCTAAGAAACATTTTCCTGGGGCTTGAGGAACAGGAACAAACAATTATTTTGTATTTCGACAAATATAACGACCAATACAAATTGAAAGTCGGAACGACCTCTACCCATAGAACTTATACCCGCTATCTTCTTACACGCGAACGGCTGGCTGAGTTTATGAAGCAGCGGTATAACCTTTCCGACATGCCGATAAATGAAATAACAGTTTCTTTTGTCGATGAGTTTTATTTGTATATCCGGAACAATACCGAATGCAACCATAATTCCTCCTTAAAATTTCTCCAGCGGTTTCGGACGATTTTATATTTTGCTAAAAACAACGGACTTAGTTTTACAGACCCGTTTGGTAGCTTTCGATTTCGGTACGACAAAGTAAACCGTGGTTACCTTGATCAGGACGAACTGGATATTCTTTATACAAAGAAGTTCCCTTCAGCCCGGTTAGCCCAGGTACGGGACATATTTATATTCAGTTGCTACACTGGGTTGGCATATATTGACATTTTTGAACTCACCGAAGATAAAATAAGAAAAGCTTTTGATGGTCATCTTTGGATCATGACCAAACGGCAGAAAACAGATGTCAACACCAATGTTCGCCTGTTGGACATTCCTTTAGCCATATTGGAAAAATATAAAGGCAAACAGAAAAACGGGAAAGTGCTACCGGTAATCAGTAATCAAAAAATAAACGATTACCTGGAAGAAATTGCAGATATATGCGGAATTGGGAAGAAAATTACGTTCCATTTGGCAAGGCACACTTTTGCAAGTACTGTTGCTTTAGGGAACGACGTACCGATGGAAAGCATACAAAGCATGCTTGGCCATGCCAATATAAAAACAACACAGATATATGCCCATTTAATCGACCGCAAGTTAAGCCGGGATATGGATAAAATGGCAAAAGCTGTCAATAACCGTAATCCAGAGGTAAATGCGGCTGAAATCAAATCTCGCATGCTGAAAGTATTGGTATCGAAAAAGAAAATGTTTTGGCCTTAGTTGGGGATAAGTCTCAAATAAAATATCTGGTCACGGATGAAACCTACCTGTTTTCAAAGAAAGGCAAACTAAGGGAAATACAAGAACGGGACTTTTTTATTGCTGTAGTTGAACGTGACTTTAAAATTTTGTATAAGTCCCCGAATATAAAATTTGCAACAAACGGAACAGAAATTATTATCGGTTCAAAATTTTTTGGCGAGATTATGGGTGGATATTTCAGCTTGAATAATCAGGTTGGAGTATTTGATGATTTCCGGTATGGCATTATCGGAATAAATGAGTTAAAGCCAATAGTACCTCAAAATCAAATTTATCGAAAAGCTGTTTCTGAATAATTATAAAAAACAATTGCCATGAACCGTGGAAATATAAAAATCAAGGAAACTAACCATCATCAATTTATTGTGGAAGTCCAGTTGGTTAATGGGACCCTTTGGCTTACCAAACACGAAATTGCGGACCTGTTTAACGTGCCTGTCAGTATGGTTGGAAATAACCTGAGTGCTATTTTCAAATCCGGCATATCGAACAAAGAAGACGTTACCAGTGTTCATTCGTTTG
>JALOCD010000047.1 GCA_023228025.1 Prolixibacteraceae bacterium
TTTTCCTTTGTTCTTGTTCATTTAACAAACAAGAAATGCCTTCCGATAAGAAAATCAAAGTGGTTTTCGATGATACAAATCTTCTAATTTTCTCGGATTATTTCTATCCGCCGGAATTTATACCACTTGAAACTAATGATTCTAATTTGTTTCGTGAGATTTCAGACCTGAAAGTCAGGAATGACATATTGTATGTCTTTTCAGAGAATCCCGATAATATGGTAAGCATTTATAAATCAACGGGTAAATATTTAAATCGCGTGTATAGTATTGGAAGAGGTCCTGGAGAAGTGAATTTTTCGACATCTTTCGATGTTGACACTTGCATTTCAATATTAGACAGAGGCAATCTGAAAATGGTTAATTATAGCCTTTCGGGTAAATTTATCTCCGAAGCCAGCTTTAATGGCTCCTATTTTTATAGTTTTTCATTTTTAAATGATAGTCTGACGGTGTTTCATGATCTCCATTCGCCAGAGAATAAAAATGGGGACAATGCGCCAAAAACAAAATTAACATTCTGGAAATATGACCAGAATAGGAAAATGAAGCTGGTTCATAATGCGAAAGATTTGAACTCGGGAAAATACATTCGAATGACCCTTAAAAACTTTTATACGATCAATAAGAATAAGCTTAATTATTGGGATTCCTTTAACGATACCATATTGGATATTGACTTGAAGACTTTTGATAATGAAGTGCAATATGTACTTGATTTTGGCAAATATCGAATCCCTGATGAGGTATCAGAGAATGAGTTTAAAATGGAAGCTCCCGCAAAACGTTTTTTGAAGGTAATTAAAAAAGGATATGCATCATTATTTGATTACTATAATAGTGGTGCAGGACAACAGATTTTTATAATATACAGATATTCTAAATTTTCAATAGGGATAATGAAAGACAAAGAAACTGAGCTAAAATGTTTTCCTCGAATTTGCCTTGATAAAATTCATCCCAAATTAGAAGCTAATATGAGTTCAGGAAATTTTGAATTAGTGCATTATGATAATAATCAATCGCTAATTTATTTTGAGTGGAAGGCCTTTGACTTTATAAAAACTTTCGAAAGCTTGAAAACCCAACTTAATATGACGCAATGGGAGTCGCTGTTAAACTCGAACCCATTACTAAAAAATGTCCTTGCTAAGGTTAAACCTGGCGACAATCCAATAATAATGAAGGCAAAGTTGAAAGAAATATAGCGTACAAATTCATATTTCATGAAAAATTTACTAAACACAGGAGTATATCTGATTTTGGTGTTAACCGTTATCTTTTTGAGCATAAGTGGATTTAATTCAAACAAAAGGAATAAGGATTTTGCAAAAAAAATTTTAGAACTAGAGATAGTCGATAGTTACAATGCAAATTTAATCAAAACGGAACTTAACTCTCTTAGTATTGAACACTACCTAAAAGGAGAAAATCATTTTGTTTTGGAAAAAGCAGATAAATCGACCATATCGTTATCAAATTTAATTAATGATCCTGCATGTTTATATTTTTATGTACATGAAAATTCGTGTTCTGCTTGTTTAGAAATCGAGCTCAATCACATAAAGCAACTTTCTGACTCGTTAAAAATGCCTATTAAATTTATAAGTAATTCGCGAGACTGGAGATTTATGAAGCTGCTTAAACAAAGCTATAATTTAAAGAATGAATTTTATAGATTGATCGCAGATAATGCATCACTTAAAGACGAATTGCTTTTTTATCCCTATTATTTTATAATTAATGATGGAAGTCTGAATTTTATATTCATCCCGTTAAAAGAGCAGGAGAAAAGAACTCTCATGTATTTTGATTTTGTGCGAAAAATAACTAATCCCAAAAATTGAGCAATTTAAGGTTGCATGTTTGTAACTCTCAAACATGCAATTTCTCAAACATTTCAAACTAAACTTATATTTTAAGCAACTGATTCATAACCCTTTGACCCTATCTTCCAAATACCAACTCTCATCGTTCTCTATCCTTATCATCTTTATTCTGTTAATGATTGTAGGGGCGAGCCTGTTGCCATTGCTCAATGTGCAGCTAACGCCATCGCACTCGTTACCGGGGATATCTGTCAGTTACAGATGGCCCGACGCATCGGCGCGGGTGATCGAGCAGGAGGTTACGGCAAAACTCGAAGGGCTGTTTAGCTCAGTAAAGGGTATTAAGGGTGTCTCTTCCGTGTCGTCAAAAGGTTTCGGGCGGATTAATTTGTCGTTCAAGAAAACGGTTAACCTGGATGCCGCCCGTTTTGAGGTGGCATCTCTTATCCGGCGGGCATACAGCGATCTGCCGGAACAGGTTTCGTTTCCCGAACTGTCCATGGGCACACAAGGTAGAATCATTAACCCTTACTTCATAAATTTCAAATTATAATGGTTGACCGTTTCAATCCTAATGAATCGCGATACTGGGGTTTTGTGCCAGAAGAAAATTTAGTCGGTAAGGCTTGTGTTGTTCCATATTCAAATAACAGGAATGGAATTAGGTGGAACCTAATGTTAAAACGAATAAAATAGGAATAAATAAAATTTGATTGTTTCACAATTTTTAGTATATTTATGATCTGAATGTATGTTAGTAGTTTTTCTTAGTTGAATGATATGGCATTTAGGCAATTTAAATATTAACAAAAAGGAAAGAACAGGAAGCCAAACCCGCAAAAGTTAAGCGCTTCCTGCTCGGCACCTTTTCAAAAAAGAAAGTGAGGTGATGTGACAAAGATAAGGAAAATAAGAAAAGATCAGAACCAAGAGTTCCAGGGCTTATGAAAAGATTGCAAGTAATTAATTTGAGTTTGTCAAATATTTTATATTGTAAAAATGAAAAAGAAAATTTTTGTTTCAATAAGTGGGATATTATTCATTGCAATGATGATTATAAACTTAAGTTTTTCAACGAATGCATCAAGCGGTGGACTTACTCTCTCTTCGATAGTGAGACTGGCAAATGCTGAAGAAGGAGAAGGTGGATTGGATCCGGACAAATATACAGTATGGCATATTGCATGTTTTGATAGGTATGGTAACCCAACAGGGAAAGAAAGTGCTTCGTGCGCTCACCCAGGAACTAAAGATTATCACGATCATTCGTGTGAGTAATCAGAGTGAAGTTTTTATTAATAATCAGGGCAGCCATAGTTCAGTTATGGCTGCCTTAATAAATTTAAACATGTCAAAATTATTATTCAAATTTGTTGTGATTGCAATGTTTGGTTTCAGTTGTTCGGATCCAAAAAAGAACAATGAAAATGTCGAAATTATTGCGATAAATGACGCAAATTATAAGGAAGAAATCCCCTTGTCCGCATTTGTAAATAAAATTAGGATTATGCCTCTGGAAACCACTTCAACCTCCTTTATTGTTGAGGTTACAAAACTGATCGAAACAGAAAATGCAATCTATATTTTAGATCGACCGGGTAAACGAATATTAAAGTTTGCTAAAGATGGTAAATTCATTTCTCAAATTGGACGCGAAGGAAAAGGTCCGGGCGAATACATTACACCATTTGATATGGAAGTTTTGGATAATGAAATTTTCGTTTTGGATTTTTCAAGTCGAAAACTTAAATCATATGATTCTGAGAAGTTAAACTATAACTATGAAATAAATTCCCCAGTAGGGGCACTTGAAATATCAGTAATTGGGGGAAAGCTCATATTTTATTGTATGTCTGATTCAAAAGATGCGCCGTCTTATTTTGTTATGTGTAATATGAATGGTTCGATGCCAACAAAACTGGCTGAATCGAGATATTCCCAATCTTCGATCAAACTTTTGGGTTCGACAATATTCTGCGGAAACGGACTCATCTCCCGCTTCTTTGAAAGTGTCATCTATCAAATTGATAATAACCGATTTAGTGCTAAATTTAATATCGATTTTGGAGATAGGGAAATGCCCGAAATAAAAACTATTACGAATCAAAAAGTAATTAATAAAGACTTTGCATATTATTATCGCTATAAAACCTACAATTGCCAACGCTTTTTAATTTTTGACTTTTTAGGTTACAAAAAACGTCTTTACTGTTTTTATGACAAGGATGATAAAAGAACCATTTGGGGCAAAATTAAAAATGATGTTCGCTATGATAGTTTTCTGCCATTTTATCCCAGGTTCTCAGCATTTAATAGTTTAATAGGGGCTTTCTCGCCAGAAGTTTTTATTAATAATAAAAACAATGAGGAAATAACAGAACTTAAGTCTTTAAAATTCACAGACAACCCAGTATTGGTTTATTATGATTTGTAGCCGTTAATATTTATATTTAGCTTTTATAAGAATGAATAGTTTGAGACTACAACGTTTGGAGACGGTTTAAAACTAAACGTTTGAACATCTGAACATTCAAACGCTCAAACATAAAACAATATACATAGTTTAAGCAGCTAATTCAAAATGACTTGAACCCTCCACCCAAATACCAACTCTCCTCATTCTCCATCCTGATCATCTTTATTCTGCTGATGATTGTAGGAGCGAGCCTGTTGCCATTATTGAATGTTCAGCTGACCCCTTCGCGCTCGTTACCAAGTATGTCGGTAAGTTACCGCTGGCCCGATGCATCTGCACGGGTGATCGAACAGGAGGTTACGGCAAAACTAGAGGGGCTGTTTAGCTCAGTAAAGGGTATTAAGGGGGTCTCTTCCGTGTCGTCAAAGGGCTTCGGGCGGATAAATTTGTCGTTCAAGAAAACCGTTAACCTGGATGCAGCCCGTTTTGAGGTGGCATCTCTTATCCGGCGCGCCTACAGCGATCTGCCGGAGCAGGTTTCGTACCCCGAACTTTCGATGAGCACAAGTGGCGAAAACAGTAGCCCGATATTGACTTATACGCTCAATGCCAGTGAAAGCCCGTTTTTTATCCAGAAATTTGCCGAGAGCCATTTGGTACCTAAATTGTCGGTTGTTCCGGGTATCAGTGGCGTGAAAGTTTATGGCTCCACCCCTTATGAATGGGAAATCCGGTTTAACAGCGAACTGGCGCAGCAGTTGGGCATCGGCTCAAACGAGATAGCACAAAGTGTTTCAGGTTATTTCCGAAAGGATTACCTTGGGCAAGGCACTGTCTCAGAAGTAACCCCGAACGCGGAAACAATTTCCGGTATTTATCTGAGCAATGGTGTGGCCGATACCATTCTATGGCGTTCAATCCCCGTGAAAAAGGTTAACAACAGGATGGTGCTTTTGGGCGATATTGCCACCATTGCCTACAAGGAACAGCAGGCCTCGTCCTACTTCAGGATCAATGGCTTAAATACAATCAACATGGTTGTTTACCCCGAAGACAATGTCAACAACATTATTTTGGCAAAGAAGGTAAAGGAAGAGGTGGAACATTTAAAGTCTAGCCTTCCACCGGGTTATTCGCTGCTGCTTGCCAACGATACCACCCAATACCTGAACGATGAATTAAACAAAATTTCGGAACGTACGGTCTTTTCATTGATTATCCTCCTGACCTTCGTTTTTTTGATCAGCAGAAAACTTAAATACCTGCTGCTGATCACGATCGGCATCATTGCCAACCTATTGATAGCCTGTATCTTTTATTATGTGCTGAAAATCGAGATCCATCTGTACACGCTGGCAGGTATTACGATTTCATTCGGGATGATCATCGACAACAGCATCATCATGATCGACCACATCCTGCACCAGGGCAACCGGAAGGCTTTTTTGGCAATTCTGGCCTCCACCATGGCAACAGTCGGAGCGTTGTGCGTGATCTTTTTTTTCAAGGAAGAGCAGAAAATCAACCTGATCGAATTTGCACAGGTCATCATTGTCAACCTGTCGGTATCGATGGGCATTGCGCTGTTTTTTATCCCTGCCCTGATGGATAAGGTTAGGTTAAGCATCTCAAAAACTTCGCGAAATTTCAGAAGGAAAAGGCGCGCCGTCCTGATCTCGCGGTTTTACCAGCGGTCCATCCGGTTCAGCAAACGGTATAAATGGGCCTATGTTCTCTTGTTTATCCTGGCATTTGGAATCCCGGTGCAGTGGCTTCCATCCAAACTGGAACAGGAGGGGACCCTGGCTAAATGGTACAACAAAACATTGGGAAGTCCATGGTTTACCGAGGATGCACGTCCAATAGCCGAAAAAGCGCTGGGCGGATCTTTGCGGCTTTTTTCTGAATTTGTTTTCGAAAACTCCTATTATTCAGAACCTTCGCGCACCACGCTTTATGCCCAGGGGAAGATGCCCGAAGGGTGTACCGTGCAGCAATTGAACGATGCGGTGGCGCTTATGGAAAATTTCCTGAGTAAATTTGACGAAATAGATATTTTCCAAACATCCATCACCGCGTACAATAATTCGTCCATTACCATCCAGTTTAAACCTGAATATGAGTTTGGTTCCTTTCCCTACTTTTTAAAGGAGGAGATTACCTCTAAAGCAATCAGCCTTGGGGGAATGGACTGGTCGGTTTACGGGGTAGGACAGGGGTTCTCCAACTCGCTGAATACCGGGTATAAAAACAGCCAGATCATCCTCGAAGGGTACAATTATGACCAGCTTTACGGCTATGCCGATCTACTGAAGGGTAAATTACAGGAAAATGAGCGGGTCAAAGATATCGAGATATCCGGCTCAACAGGCTGGAACGCCAAAACCCTGTATGAATATTCCATTGATTTCAACTATGAGGGCCTTGGCATGAACAATGTTGGGACTGCCCAGTTTTATTCCTTCTTAAAGGACAAAGTATACAAAGCGGGACTTGCACCGGTATATTCCGGCAACGAACTTCAACCGGTATCGCTCGTTTCCGATACATATGGCGTTTTTAATGTTTGGGACCTGAACAACCGTCCTGTTTCCATTGGTGAGAAGCAATTTAAGTTGGCCAGCTTTGGAACCCTGGCAAAACAGAAATCGGGCAACGATATCTTTAAGACCAATCAACAATATCAATTGGTAGTGGCATACAATTTTATCGGGCCGGAGCCGTTGTCAAAAATGGTCAGGGAAGAACAGGAGAAGGAGTTGACGAAAATTTTACCATTGGGCTACTCGATACGACAGATGAGTTGGGGCGGCTGGGACAGAAATGATAAGAAGCAGTACTTTCTGATCTTTATCGTCATACTGATCATCTATTTTATTTGCTCCATCCTGCTCGAATCGTTGTTGCAGCCTTTGGCCATTATTTTTATGATACCGGTCTCATTTATCGGGGTTTTCCTCACCTTTTATTTGTTCGATTTTAACTTTGACCAGGGGGGCTTTGCCTCGTTTATCCTGTTGTGCGGAATCGTGGTAAATGCCGGTTTGTACATTATCAACGATTACAACAACTTCTGCCGTGCAAAAGGGGTTAGAAATAGTATACGTGCCTATATCAAAGCATTCAATCATAAGATAATTCCTATCTTCCTGACAATTATTTCTACAGTATTGGGCTTGGTTCCTTTTGTATGGGGTGGTCAAAAGGAGGTTTTCTGGTTTGCGTTTGCAGCAGGGGCCATGGGAGGGTTGATCTTTTCGATGGTGGCCGTATTTATTTATTTGCCACTCTTTCTGAAACTGCCAGTAAAGCATTAATACAAAGATATTACGGGCCGGAGCTCGTCCAATAACCTAATTATGAAACAGAAAACAAAATCATCTTCAAAATTCCACAATATCCTTTTTTTTATCTTCTCGACAATTATCATAGGCTTATGTGGTTATGTCTGGCATGAAAGAAAGTTAAGATCAGCATTAGAACAAGCAGGGACGAACAAAGGGGAGCTACTGAAGGTGATTGATCATTACAAGAAGGACCCCGCCGACAGGATGAAACTTGACGCGGCCCGATTCCTGATTGAAAATATGGCTGGACATTTTTCTTATGATACAAGCTATTTGTACAGATACCGGCCCGTTATTGAGAAGATAAACAAATTAAGGGTAATCGGCCTTCCACGAGATAATATCAAAATACAGGTTAATCCACTTATGGATAGCCTGGTTGCAATCTACCCCCTCTCAAATGTTTATTCGAAAAGCGAAAATGATCTAACTTCAATTAAATCAAAACTGTTGATCAGCAATATTGATCGGGCATTTGAGGCTTACAATGCCAATCTGTTTAAGGACAGTATCCGGTATGAAGATTTTCTTGAATATGTTTTACCCTACCGGATTGACAATGGTTACTGCCTGGAAGATTGGCGACCGTTTTTCTCACAAAATTTTTCAGTGAAGTCAGTTAACAAACTTTCAAATGTCCATCAGCTTTGCGATTCGCTGTTGCACAAATTCAACGATGTGAGAATTGGGTTGGATATTGCCAATCAGTTTCCATACTTCAAGCTTGATGATTATTTGAAATCACGGGTCGCCAGGTGTGCCCAAAAATGTTGGTTTAACTGCCTTCTGCTGCGTTCGTCAGGACTACCCGTTGCCATCGATTTTGTACCGGCCTCAAGGGTCCACGAATCAGGACATGAATGGAACACGCTTATACTGAAACAAGGCATTTATCCCATTGAACCGTTCTGGGTAGACAGTAATCGGTACCTAAAATCAATTTACAGTCGTGAAAAGCTACATTCTGAAATAGGACCGATAGAATTCCCCAAAATATACCGCAAGACATTTAAAATGAGCAGCTCCGAATTGTTGGATCATGCCATTCGTACGGGGGAGGAGATACCTCCCCTCTTTCAAAACCCATTTGTGAAAGATGTTACAAAAGAGTATTTTAAATCGTTTGCGATTGAAACAGCAATAACAAAGAAGATTGAAGGAATTGATTATGCATATGTCTGCGTATTTGGATCTAACCAAAGATGGGTACCGGTAGATTTTGGCAGAATTAAAAAAGGGAAGGTATCCTTTAATTCTTTGGGAACGGACAATGTATATTTGCCTGCTTTTTATCAATTTGGGAACATAGTCCCTGCTGCATATCCAATCCTTTTAAATGAGAAACCTTTAACACTTTGTCCTGATACTTCCAGAAAACGAAAAATTGAAATTTCGTACGTTGCATTTCAACGGCCTGAATTAGAAGCAAGAAAGAGGTCTCTAATTGGTATCACGGTTGAAGGGGCCGACAATAAAAATTTCGACAACAGTGAGGTTCTTTACACCATAACAAAGGCATATGAGCCAGGGTATTATCATATTCCCATTCCTAAAAGCCCCAAATTCCGGTTTGTCAGGCTTAAAGTCCCAAAATTGAATACCTTGTTATATGAAATCAAATTCTTTGGCATGGAGAATGGCAGTGAAAAAGAGGTCCGGGGTAAATTATTGTATTCTTATCCAAAAGATAGCATACTTCTACAGACAATTGTCGATGGCAACTTATCGACCGGTATGATTTTTAGTACCATAAACGAAGAACATAAACTTCTGAAGAATGTTTGGATTGGCTATGAATTCAATCGTCCGGTGTCGATTGGAGCGTTCGATTTTTATTATGTTTTTAATGTAAATATCAGGAAGGAAGGTATTTATGAGCTCTTATACTGGGATTATGAATGGAAATCGTTGGGTACAAAGAAGTCCGATTCCAATTCAATTAGCTTTGACAATGTTCCTGAGAATGCCCTTTTAATGATAAAAATCCATGATAAGGATAAATATAGCCGCATTTTTACTTATTCAGATGGAAAACAACATTGGTGGTGATACAGTACCAATATCCTGGATCCTCAAAAAGATCGGGGCAGCTTTGAGAAAACAGAAAGATCTTGTTTTGGCACGATAAATTTTGTATTTTTAATAAGATAAAAGAATTACATACATGGAATTGCAGTCATTTAATATTGCTAAATCCGCGAAACGAGCCCTGTTTTTCTTTTTGTTGTTAGTATCCCTTCTTTTGTCATTCCCCTGCTTTTCCCAACCAAACCACCCCGTTCTGAAAGACCTGGCCGGGCGGCTACATGCCCTGGCCCAAAACAGTCCCCCTGAGCTGATATATATCCAAACCAGTAAAGGGGTTTACGAAGCGGGTGAAGATTTGTGGTTCAAGGCCTGGCTGCTGGATACCCATTCTTTTGCCCCTTCCATCCTGGGCCATACCCTATACCTGCAAATGGTCAGCGAAAACACCAACCGGGTGGTATGGCAGGAAAAATATGAGGTTAAAAACGGTTTTGCTGCCGGGCATGTGTTCCTTCGGGACAGCTTGTCGGAAGGGGATTACCTTCTGGAGGCCTATACCCCGCACTCCTTTTTCAATGATTCAACGGAGTTTTGTGCAACCCGGAAGGTTAAGGTCAAAAAAGATATGAAGCCAAGGGTCTCAGTTACTGCAGATTTTGACCGGCCCTATTATAAACCAGGCGATAGCATCCGTCTGAAATTCACAATCCTATCGGCCCAAAGATACCTGCTCCACAGCGACATCCGGGCATACCTGCGCAGAGGGGACAAGACATTGGGAGAGGCAAGCGCAACAACCTACAATCCGGGACATGCCAACATGGCCATCGCGCTGCAAAGTCCAGGAGAGGGGCTTCGGGTCGATGTAAGGGTAAAATATGCCAAAAGTGAAGAATTTGTCAGTTTTCCTGTCCCGTGCAAAAAGGGAAACCCTATCCAGTTCAATACCTTTCCCGAAGGCGGTAACCTGGTCGTCGGATTATCTTCCAACCTGGCCTTTAAAGCGGTAGATATCGATGGCAACCCTTTGGATGTGACAGGCACCCTGTTTGAAGACAATATTCCCCTACAGAAATTTAAAAGTACCCATGCAGGGATGGGGAGCCTGAACTTTACCCCGCTTGCCGGGAAAAGGTACCGCATCCGGCTTTTAGAACCAACCACCGACAGTACTTTTCTTTTGCCTGAAGTTTATCCTGAAGGCATCACGTTGCAACTGGCAGGAAGGGACAGTGAAAACCTGACCTTTCAAGTCTCACAAAGCCCCGGGCAAAAGGGAAGGGCCATCTACCTAAGGGGACAGCTCAGGGGCGTGGTTTGCTGCATGGCAACGGGGACACTAAACCAGGGGCTAAGGATAAAAATACCGCTGAAGGAATTCCCCGGGCAGGGGATTGCCGAATTTACCCTTTTCGATGAGGGCCAGCTCCCTGTTGCCGAACGGCTGGTCTATGTAAACCCCGACAAAAACCTTTGCATAGAGGCCAAATTGTCGAAAGACAAATACGAAACCCGTCAGAAAGCTACACTGAAGATAAAGGCAACCGATGAAAACGGGCAGCCTGTTGTTGCCAACCTGGGTGTGAGCGTGTACGACAAACTATACCAAAACCCGAAAGACCCCAAAACAATCCTGACCCACTGCTACCTCTCTTCGCAGCTAAAGGGAAAAGTTTACGACCCGGCCTGGTATTTTGACAACAGGAACAACGGACGGGGCGAAGCGCTGGACCTGCTGTTGCTCACCCAGGGCTGGAGAAGGTATGTCTGGGACGAAGGGAACTTAAAAGAATACGGAGAGGCCAAACCAAATCTTATTTTAGAAGGGGTTGAAGGGGAGGTGCATGCCACCCAAAAGAAGAAGAAGGCACAGATAGCGCCACAGTTCGTGATGGCCTTTACCCCGAGGAAAAACAAAAACTCGGATTTAATAGTTTCTGATCCAACTGGTCGGTTCATGGTTACCCCCGTGCATTTAAAAACCTGGCAGGGGGGCTATGTTTACCTGAAACCTTTGGCCCCTCCTGAGTTTGAACCCCGCATCACTCTTTCAGAGCCTTTCAACGTGATCAATAAGATCAGAAAGGCCAAACCGACCAACTATCCGCTGCCAAACAAAACGGACACGGTCAAAGATGAACCATCGCACCCGTTTGTTGTCGGGCCTAATATGATAGAGCTGCGGGAGATTGTTGTCAAAGGCGAAAGGATCAACACTTTCAGGGACAAATACATGGGACATCTGGACAGTTTGGCTAAATTGGATTTAAATGCAGTTTGGGTATGCGAGCATGGTTTTTTGCACAATTACAGAACTGGTTACGCCCATTTAATAGGGTCTAGTACTCCCAAAATCTGTAGTGATACAATCTATAAGCGACCCATTGAGGGGAAAATATATCAACTGGTTAAATATGAGGATGTTGGCAGGACTGATGGGAGATGGATTCTTACAGATTTATATTCAATTGAATTTCATTATCCCAAATTGACCGAGGAAGAGCTCTTAAAAATGAACAACCTGTCGAGGGTAAAGGGTTATTACAAGTCCCGCGAGTTTTACCAGCCCAATTATGATAAGGAATCAGAGAATGATTTGTCGCCCGACACCCGAAATACCTTGCTCTGGGCACCATCGGTCATTACCAACGAAAAGGGGGAAGCCACCCTGGAATTTTTCTGCTCTGACATTAATACCACTTTCGTCGGCAAAATCGAAGGTGTCAGTGGGGCAGGGTTGTTAGGCGTCAAAGATATTGAATTTGCCGTACGGAAAATGAAACAGTTTAAATGGGAGAGATAATATATTCGACAAAAGAGTACAGAAACACAATTAGTTTGATCTAAAAAATTTCACAGCAATTATCGTACCATTATGATTTATAGGTCAATATGATTTATTAGAACTCCGCAGGAGTTCCCTCCGAATAACCTCCGGTTTTAACCGGAGGAGAGGAGAGGAAAGGCACACATCAAAAGAAACTCCGCAGGAGTTGCCCAACAATTTCAGGATAAATTTTACAATACCATGTAATAGGTAACCCCGGTGGGGTTTATGAAGTGTTTTATTCCGCCAGGCCCCCAGTTGCACTGGGGGTTATTAAAGGGAAACTCCTGCGGAGTTGATCACCCGGTAAACGGAGCATCACTTTATCTAAACGACAATGAGTTATATGTTGTAAGAATAGAATAATATCATACATATGTGTGAAAATTCATATACTTCTTTTACGAATCTCTTTAGAATCATTGTTTTTACAATATTGATTTCCGTATTATTTTTCTATCCCTCCCGCTCACAGACCAATACCATTTGCGCGCATGCATCGCTGGCCGAAAAAATCTATTTGCAGTTGGATGGCAAGGTATACACAACGGACCAGACAATTTGGTTCAAATCCATTGTTACCAATGCCGTCGACCATGCCCCGACCATATTAAGCGGGGTGCTCTATGTGGAGTTGATAGGCCCTGATGAAAAGATCGTTGAAAAGAAGTTGATCAAGTTGGGGCAGGGCATTGGCGATGGTTTCTTTGAGTTGCACAAAAGTTATGCAGAAGGGGTTTATTTGGTCAGGGCATACACCGAGTGGAACAAAAATTTCGGTTCCGATTTTATCTTTAAGGAATACATTGAGCTGTTTTCCCCTTCATCAAAGAAAAAACCCGACCCAATCAGTCGTGTTACCCTGGTAGAGACGCAGAACAAAGAACGACGGTTGAACGCCAGTTTTGACCCCTTTGTGCTAGATAGCCTCCACAAAAGAGAACTCACGCTTTTCATCACCCTTGACGGAAAGAAAGATTCATTATCGGTCAAAAAGAATGGCGATAACAAATACATGATCGATTATCCCATCCCCGACAAATGTCAGTTTGTTACCTTGCAGATGATGACAAAAAACCAATTCAGTTATTCCAAAACAATTGCCCTGGACCAGGATTATCTGGATTTGCAATTTTTCCCCGAGAGCGGGGAACTGGTGCACGGATTGCCGGGCAAGGTAGGCTTCAAGGCGCTGGATTGTAATGGCAAAGGGAAAATGATAGAGGGTGAAATTGTTAACCGACAAGATGAGGTTGTCACCTTCTTTAAGGGCAACCCATTGGGCATGGGTAGTTTTATTCTATCCAAAGCGGATAGCAACACGACCTACTTTGCCCGGCTAAAATCAGAATCAGAAAAGAATTTGTCGGTCATGTACCCCCTGCCAAAGGTTGCACGCTCGGGCAACGTGTTGTCAGTCATCAAATACAAAGGTGAAATACGGTTGACCGTCTCGTCCAGCTACCTGCAAAACGACAGCATCTTTATCCGGGCCTCTTGCAGGGGAATGGTCTACCATGACATAAAAGGGGTTTTGAAACAGGGAACACGCCTGTTTTCCCTGCCTGCCAATCAACTTCCCGAGGGCATCATCGCCTTTACCTTGATGGACCCTTCAAGGCAACCTGTAGCGGAAAGGCTCTTTTTTAATGAGAGGGCTGAAAGCCGGCTAAATATCGCGATCTCGGCAGACAGGGATACCTGTGCCCAAAGAGAATTGACCCGGCTAAATATTGCAACAACGAACAACCAAGGAGAGGCGGTAAATGCCAGTTTATCCTTACTGGTGTTCAACAAAGCCCAACTGGGGCAGCTGCAAAGCAGACGTCAAAATATCTTGTCCTATTTTCTGCTGGGCTCAGACTTGAAAGGCGGGATAGAAGACCCGGGTTTTTATTTCAGAAAAGGCCGCGACAGTTACAACGACCTGGATGCACTGTTGCTCACCCAGGGCTGGAGAAAATACCTCTATACCAAACCCGTGGGCAAAATCCTTTTTTGGCCTGAAGCAAAGCTTTCTGTAACAGGCACCGTGAGCGGTATATTTTCCAAGAAAAAGCGAGGGGCGGAATTGTCCCTGCTGACCTTTGGCAAAAACCGGTCAGTGCATACACAGCATACCGACAGCCTGGGCAGGTTTAATTTCAACATCAACGACGAATATGGACAGAACCTTAATATTTTGATCCAAAGTGCAGATAAAACAGGAAAACAGATGAATTACCCGATTACCCTGGACAAAAAGGTATCCCCGCCAATTTCGTTTAACTATGTCATGTCCATTGGGAAAGCCGACAGTGTTGTGCATGCGCTTGTTGAGAAAAACATGGAGCGCAAAAAAGTAGACGATACCTTCCAGTTGTCCGCCGGGGATATTCTTCTGGGCGAAGTTGTGGTAGAGGCCTACCGGATGACCCCTGAGCGGCAGAAGGTAATGGATACCTACGGCAAGCCGGACCAGGTCATTGAGGGGAAAGCGATTCAGGAAAAGGAGGCAAAATGGTCGTATGGTTTGTACAGTGTCCTTTTGTTCAATTTTCCGGATATAATCATTTACAGGGGAGGTGACGGTAATTTATATGCAAAAGTGCAATCTTTTGAGATGACGCTTGTAGTAATTGATGGTATTCCTGTGAAATATTATGCATACCCGTTAATTCCTAATATTCCGCCCAGTGAAGTAAAAAGTTTCGAAATTATAAAAAACGCAAAAAATTTTTTCCAACTATACCTTGAAACATATCCTCAAGCCAGCCCTCTGACTGCACCTTTCCAGGGGGATGTTATTGCTATATACACCTATGGTGGTCAGGGAATTTATGGTGCGAATCAACCCGTAGGCATTGTAAAGGCAGCCGTTCCGGTATTTTCGGCTACCCGTGAATTTTATGCCCCCAAATATGAAAACCTCCAGGAAACCGACTGGTACAAACCGGACCTGCGTGCCCTGGTACACTGGGAGCCCCGGCTGAAGGTCGATAGCCTGGGTAAAACATCCGCCAGTTTTTACAATGCCGATAACGTTGGGGAGATGGAAGTGGTGGTAGAGGCCATATCTGATAAGGGCGAAATTGGTTACAAGGAGATGGTTTATTGTGTAAAGAAGAGGAAATAACAGGGACAATTGAGAATGGAAAATGGACAATGGACAATTGAGAATGTGATGGCCAATTTTTCTGATCCTGATCTTTTGGGATCTCCCTGGTCTTACCCTATTGTCGAGTACCATAAAAAGGCCGAGATGCCACTTAATGAAAAGTCAAAAATAATGGAGATTGTTTACATTTCAATTGACCAAGAAGTGAAAGATAAGCAATGGAAAGAGATGATAAAATATTATAATTTGGAAGGTTATCACATTCGGGCCAGTAAAGAGTTAGACAGCGACCTGAGAAAGATTTTTGGCCAGAATGGTTCAATAACTATTCCGTGGTATTTGCTGGTTGATGAAAATGGGAAGATACTAAAAGAACATGCCAAGCCACCGTCCCAATTGACAGAATTGGCAAAGCAAGTAGGTAATTGATGGCATAATAAAGTATCTTCCATAATTCTGCTCCCTGGGGTAAGAGTAAAAAGGAGCAATTACTATGAATAAATCAAAAAATTTTGATTTATTCATAGTAATTGCTCCGGGTAGGGAAAGTAGATGAATAGCTTATGTATCCAATGGATTTCCTCTTTTTTACTGGAAAAATGAAAATACCGCCGAATTGGATTTTGTTGTGCAGATTGCCGGTGAGGTTGTTCCCGTTGAAGTAAAAAAAGGCAAAAAGAACAAAATCTGCATCGTTAAATTTGTTTATTAATCAGTACAATAGCAGGTATGCAATTCGCATTTCAGGAAAGAACTTTGGTTTCGAAAATAGGATTAAATCAGTGCCCTTATATGCTGTTTGGTGTTTAAAACCGGAATAGAATAAGAAAATGAATTTTACAGAATAAACATACATTTATATCCGATTTGTTTGAACACATACCGAATATGATAAAATTGATTGCAAGACAATTTAATAACCCATCAAATATGGAAAGGATTATAAATGAAGCTGTTTACAAAACCGCATTGGAAAGGATAGAAGAACTTCGAACCAACACTAAAAATAGCACGAAATATCAGTAAAATACTCAATATCGAACCCTCTATCATATTGGGGGTATAACAACTATTTTGGAATTTTTTCCTTTTTTTCATTGCCGTCGGCTTTCGCTGACGGATTCGGAACAAACAATAGATCTGGTTTTACCCAAATTGACGGATTGGGCTTAAGCCCTTATAAATTTTGCATCTTTTATCCGTCAGCTAAAGCAGACGGCAATTGAAACTCCACTCTCAACTTGCCACTTTCAACTTTCCACTTTCAACTTTCCACCTTCAACAGTCTCCTCAATCTTTCTCCGCTCTTCCCGTCAACGCCAGCAGCCCGTTGATCACAGTGAGCGGATGCGCAGGATTTCCGGCTACATAGAGATCGACTTTATGGTTTTCCAGAAAACTGCGGTCCAGGGCAGGGGAGTCCTCAAAGATACCACCACTGATGGCATCCGTGCCCACAAGGACCACCATCTTAGGATCAGGTGTGGCGTCGTAACAGATTTGTAATGGCTCAGCCATGTTGGCAGTGATTGGACCCGTTATGACGATTCCGTCGGCATGGCGTGGGGATGCCACGAACTCTATTCCGAACCTACTCATGTCGAACTGCACATTGTTGGCGGCATTCAGCTCCCATTCGCAACTGTTGTCGCCACCGGCAGAGATCTGCCTGAGTTTCAATGAGCGTCCAAACATTGATTTAAATTCTTTGGGAATCAGGTTTTTATCCAATTCTATTGGTTCATCAACTCCTTCTTTAACCACCAATCGTTCCCGGACATTGGTGGAAAGCTTGTAATCCGTTGTAAAGACAATCTTTTGAGGGAAAAGGCGGGCGCACTCCCCGCAAAAGGTGCATTTCCCAAGATCTATGGAAACCGGTTTGGCAGAGATAGCCCCGGTTGGGCAACATTTCACCAATTCGGGCGCGTCCACCCTGGCGGTTGATATCACAGGCCGTCCCCTGAAAATCCCGGGTACTTTGACATTCCTTACATCTGGGATAAACTGCTTCCCCTGATGGTACCATATCCTCATATTATCAAACATAATTGCAATTTTTAAATTTTACCACGATCCCGCATATTCGGGACAAAGTACAACACGAAGGATTACAAAGAGTTAAAATATTGATCGTTGCATTCTCCCAGTCTCACAGTATTTCCATTATCTCCGTTGCTCATTTTTTCCTTTCTCTTCGCTAATGAACCTGAATTCCGTCCGATCCCAATGCCATCACATTTTCAGACATTTTATCGCGGACGGTCTTTCTCTATCATTCTTTTCCAGGGGTTCCGTTCCACTCCACCCCTGGCTACCAAGATTTCGCCACTATGTGGCTTAACCCCAGAGTCCAGCTAGTCCTTTCATCGTTTCTCCTTTTCATCGTTTCCTTCTTCATTTACGGCATCCAGTTCTCCACGTCTCCCCATCTTCTTATCTTCGCATCTTCCCATTTTCCCATCTTCCCATTTTCCCATCTTCCCATTTTCCCATCTTCCCATCTTCGTCCCCCTTTGACAAGCTCAGGGACCGGTTCGTCTGGCCAAATGTTCATACACTTTCAACTTTCCACTCTCAACTCTCAACTCTCAACTTCGTTGCTCCGTCATTCCTCACAGATCATGTCCGCAATACGACAAATTAAAGCTCTTGTTGCAGATCGGAAAATCGGATATTTCGTTGTTTCGTACAGACAAGGCAAGCGCCATCCAGTTGTGGAAGGAGGGATCCTTGATTTTGTAATGAATCAATTCTCCTTTTGTTCCGGTTATGGCACAGTGACAGATCTCGCCACGCCACCCTTCGACCAGCGAAAGGGCAAAAAGGTTTTCTCCCAGGGAGGAGAGTTCACTTATCTCATGATTTACTGGTAGTTCTGCGATCAGCTTTCTCAGGTATTCTATTGATTGCATGACCTCATTCTTGCGCAACTGAACGCGCGAATAGACATCCCCGTGTCGTTTTACTTTGGCTTCGTGCTGAAGTTCGGGGTACAGACTGTGGGGATGCGAGGTGCGGATGTCCCTCATGATACCACTCGTTCGTGCCGCCATGCCAACTGCGCCGATGGCTGTCGCATCTTCCTGGGATACCACACCGGTCCTCTCGAACCGCGAAAGGGCGCTGGGTAAACTAAAGAGTTGGGCATTCATTTCAACGAAATCAAGCTCAAAACTGTCGAGTATCTGGACAAGTCGGTCCGCCAGTTCAGTTGTGAATGGAAAACGATCCGATCCTGGGCGGATCAAGCCCTTTGAAAGCCTGTTTCCGCACCATTCCTGCATGAAGTTGATGATGGGGGTACGTAGCCTGCCGAAGACAGAACTGCCCAGCTGGTAGGCTATATCCGTGCAAAGCGCGCTCAGGTCTCCGGTATGAACGGCAATTCGCTCCAGTTCAAGCGCAATGGTGCGCGAATAGTCTATCTCTCTTGTGGTTTGGAAGCCACACAGGCTTTCCAATGTTTGGACAAAGGCAGTCGTATGACCAACTACCGTATCCCCGGCAATATTTTCGGCCAGCGTAACCCGTTGCGATAGCTCTGGCTTTTCCAAAAACAGCTTTTCAATGCCCCTGTGCTGGTAGCCAAGCTGGATTTCTAAATGAAGGATCTGCTCTCCGTTACAAATAAACCTGAAATGACCAGGTTCAACCACCCCTGCATGGATAGGTCCGACACCAACCTCGTGAAGCTCTTCACTATTAATCGTATAGAATGGATAATTGGCAATGGTTGATTGCTTGTCTGCACGGTCGAAGGGGTACCTTACCGGTTTAAGCCAGGGGTGATCGCTGTAATTCAACCCGAAATTCTCATAAATTTCACGTTCGAATTTTTCGAAACAGAGCAGTTTAGCAGTAAAGGAAGGCACAACATCCGTCGGTAATACTTTGCAGGATGAGAGATGGATCAGATGTTTGACATCGTCGGCGATGCAACAGATGAGTTTTACATGCTTTCCATCGACTATACCGTAATAATTCACACAATGTCTGTCTAAGGTATCCGCAAGTAACTCCGTATTTACCTCCATAAACTGTCCGTAACCCAGTTCAGGAATCGAAGCGAGTGGGACCGATTGATTGTTTTTTATGGTGATTGTCTGCATAATCATAATGGTAAGAGTGTGAGGCTCTCTTTGATAAGTTGTACAAAGATCGGAGGAGGGTTCAAACCCAGATAGACTGCAGTGGCGAGCAGCAGAAATTGGGAAAGTGATTCCCAGGGAGAGGTCCTTACAACCTTCGAATCATCGAATCCTTCAGCAGGGACAAAGAGAACTTTGAAAATATTTTTTCCAAACGACCAGATAATCATGGTTAAAAGCAACAATACGGCTATCAGAACGAAAATCTGCTTCGCATCAAACAATGATTTAAAAATCAAAAATTCGCTCACGAAAAGCCCGGATGGAGGCATTGCAGCCGAACTGATAAAACCAAGCAGTAACACCATCGCCCCGGTCGGGTTGTATTTGAAATAGTTGCCGATGTGGGTAATGCTTTTGTTTTGAAATACCCGGTAAAGCTGGTTGTACTGAAAGAAAAGGCTGGATTTGACGAATGCATGCAGGACGATGTGCAGGATGGCCGCATAGTAGCCAATTCCACCTGCAGCAACACCCAGCATCACGATGCCCATGTGTTCAATGCCGGAGTAGGCAAACATCCGCTTGACATTTTTAACCTTCAACATATAGACCGTTGCAACAAAAAGCGAAAGGAATGCCGCGATTCCTACCACCAGTTTGGCCCAGTGTAGCAGGGGAGTGTTGGCTATTACGATGTAAAACCTGAAAATTCCTACAAACCCAAGGTTCATCAGAACACTGGCCATCAGCGCTCCTGCCGGGGCCGGTGCGGTATCCTTGGCGTCAATACCTGCTGTAAACATGGGGACCAGTCCAAGTTTGGCAGTGAACCCGGTAAAAATAAAGAGGAAGGCCATTTGCAGCCAGACTGGATTCAATTCCTTGCTTTTTACCAGCAAGTTACTGAAAGATAGGTCGTCAGACCCTGCATGTTGAAGTGAAAGACTAAGAAAAAGAATGCCTATGAAAATGAAAGTGATGCTAATTGCACAGATGAATACATATTTCCAGGTACCTTCAAGGGCCAGCTTGTTTCGGTGGTGATAAATCAGGGCTGAAGCGCTCAAGGTGGTGATTTCGGTAAAAATCCAGGTTACCGCGATGTGATTGGAAAGATATCCCGCACTGATGGCCATGATCAGCAAAACCAGCGAACCAAGGTAGATGGACCTTGACCGAGGGGGTTCGTAATGATTTTCGATGTATATGTAACTGTGCAAAGCCGCGGGAATGGCGATGATGCTCAAAGTAACAAGAAGAAGGATGCCCAGGGAGTCATAGGTAAAATAAACTGCATCGGTGGTTCCGAAATGCAGGCAGGCCTGCACGGTAAACCACCCTTGCCAAACCAGGAATAGTCCCAGCAAGGAGAAGACCAGCCCTCTGTTTCGCAGAACAAAAAGGCATATAACTATCGCAACAGAAACTATTAAGTAGGTAATAACCATTGATTTCGTCTATTTTGATTAGTAATCTTTTAAATTGCTCAACTGGTCGACATCGACATCCTTGAAGACATCGCCAATTTTGTTCATGAAAATTCCCAGAATGAGCACACTGGCAAAAATATCCAGCATGATACCCAGGTTGACAAGCAGTGGCATTTCGTTGCCAATGGCCAGGGAGAGGACAAAAACGCCATTTTCTATGACCATGTAACCCATCACATGGGTGATGATTTTTCGTCGGGTGGCAATAAGATACAGGCCAAAAAAGAGGGTCGACAGCGCGACAACGAAAAAGATCTTGTCGAGGTGATCATCTTTAATAACCGTGGCTATCAGTATGTTGACAACTACAATTGAAGTGGTTATGACCAGTGAGACAAAATTAGGTAAAAAGGGTTCTGCCTCCCGGGTAATGTTGTTTCGTTTTAACAGATAACTCAGAAAAATCGGTACTGCCAACGATTTGAAAACGATGGTTTCCAGGAGGATGAAGGCAAGGTTAAACGGATCAATCTTGCTAAGTTGAAAAAATACAACGAAGAAGAGCAAAACCCCCTGGAGCGCCAGCACTTTGATGTAGGTCATCAGCCTGTTGGCGATGGCCATGTAAAACAAAGTGATGATAAAGATGATCAAAAGTACGTGTATCATATTGTCTGACTAATATTTAACCGTTAAACGAATTTCTGTAAAATCAGCAGTACTCCGAAGAAAATGAGCAGGCTTACCGATGTCAGCACCACGATGAACTGTGGATTATGGCTCATTCTGAACCTTGCCATAAAGGACTCAATCAATCCAATGGCAACGGCCATCAAAAACTGGATGGCGAAAAATGCGGGAATGGCATACTGGTATGGAATGACGCCAATAAAGAGGTTCACGATCAAAGCCCCATATAGCGCGAATTTGAGGTAACCGGCTGTCAAAATCAATCCAAGGTCAAAACCGCTGTTGTCGAGGATCATCACTTCATGGACCATGGTAAGTTCGAGGTGGGTCTTGGGATCGTCGATGGGCATACGGCTGTTTTCGATCATGGCTATCATCAAAAGTACGAAGGTCGCAAGGGCTGCAAGGGCATAACTGATCTGGGAACCGATGTGCAACGAGGCAAAAATCCCCTGAAAGGAGGTATGTCCGGAAAGTAGTGCCAATGAGCCCATTAGGATAAAGAAGGCAGGCTCTGCGAACATTGAGTAGAGGGCTTCGCGGCTGGCTCCCATCCCTTCGAAGCTGCTGCCGGTATCCAAAGCGGAAATGATGCTGAAGAATTTACCCAAGGCCAAAACATAGGCAAAAAAGATAAAATCCCCATAGAAACTTAAAACACCGGGCGACTTACCGAAAGGAACTACCAGCATTGCCATCACTACAGAGGCAAAATAAACGGTGGGGGCCAGTTGAAAAATGAAACTGGTGGTTTCACTGTAGACAGAACCTTTGCGGAACAACCTATAAACATCCCTGATAGGTTGCATTATTCCGGGGCCTTTGCGTCCGGAAGCCTTGCTCTTGGTACGGATAACGATACCGGTGAAAAAGAGGGCTGCAATGAGGTTTAACAAGATACTCAGCATGGTTATAGAAGTTTAAATATTTCAAGAATAGACTCAAGGTTCCTATATATCAGAGGGACGGCCAATACCGTCAGGATAAATATGATTCCATACAATATATAGAATTGAAGTTTCCCATTGTTCAGGAAGACGAACCTCCCCATAAAGTTCTTGTTTAATTTTAGAACCCTGTCAATCAATCCCTTTTCAAGTTTATCGTAGGGTTGGGTATGGTATTTCGCCTCCGAAGGAAAAACGCCATGAACAATTTCCTCCTCTTTGTGAACGATCAGTACGGGTGCGAATAGCTTGCTGTAGCTGCGCACAAATGAGCTGGCGGTGTACTGCTGTTTACAATTGGGGGCCACATATCCGCAACCCCAGGTTGGACCTAACTCCACGTTACGCTTTTTAAGCCGGTAACGTCTGAAAAAATAGAGCCCGATTACCATTAATACCAACATCCATGCAGCCCAACTTATTGGCTGTAAAGCCGCAAAAGCGCTATTCTGCGGGATATTTGCCACAACTTCGGCTGTTCCGGGGAAAAGGGCGACCGGCATTGATATCAGGTGGATAAATATCAATGGGAAAATGCCTATCAAGATGATTATGAGCGCTAAAATATAAGAAGGAAGCAGTTGAATAAACTTTACTTCGCGGCAGTCTGCCGGAATTGTATGACGTGCCGTTCCCAAAAAAACAGTGCCAAACGCTTTGGTAAAACAGATCATGGCCAGACCACCAATGGCAACCAGTCCGATGGTGGAGAAAATGGCGGCAAGAAGGGAAAAGAGCGTTCCATCTGAGAGCCAGCTATATAGCCCGGTATAGATAATGAACTCGGAGATGAACCCATTAAAGGGCGGAATTCCGCAAATGGCAATGGCGGCAATTAAGAAGAGCATCGCGGTCTGCGGCATCTTTTTTATTACACCGCCCAGTTTTTCAATCTCCATGGTGTGCGTTGCCTGGTAAACATTTCCGGCAGTATAAAAGAGCATGGATTTGAACAGGGCATGATTTAAGGTATGGAGCAATGCGCCGGCATATCCCAGGGTTGCAAGCGTGGTATTACCCAAGCCTGTTCCAATGGCGCCAATTCCTATTCCAATTCCAATGATCCCAATATTTTCGATGCTGTGGTAGGCAAGTAGTTTCTTGAGGTTGTGTTGTATGATTGCAAGCATCACGCCGTACAAGCCGGAAAGCACCGAAATGATCAGTATAATAAAGCCTGCCGCGATGTAGTCCGTCTTGATAATCAATAACATTCTCAAAATTCCGAATATCCCAATCTTGATAATCACGCCCGACATCATACCCGACACATGTGCCGGTGCGGCAGGATGCGCGTAAGGAAGCCAGGTGTGAAAAGGAACAAATCCGGCTTTGATGGCAAAGGCAATAAAAAAACAGAGAAATAAAATCAACGAAGCCATTCCCGGTAGGGTAGACGAATAGGCCGTGATGGCTTGAAAGTCGTAGCTATTCGTCTTGTTAACAACCCATATAAAGCCTATCATCAGGAACACGATGGAAAAATGTGCCTGTATCAGGTAATTTATACCGGATTTGATGGTTACAGGATTTTCGTGGTCAAAAATGATCAGAATGAAGGAGGTCAGGGCCAAAATTTCCCAGGCGATCAAAAATACAAAACTGTTCTGTATGCCACAAATACCTATGATTGACACATGTTGCAACAAGAATGCAAAACTGTGCAGGGTAAGACTGTTGGTCCTCTTTTTGTAGCTCTTCAGGTAGGAATATCCATATAGACCACCGGTCAAAAATATCAGGTTGATGATCAATATAAACCAACCAGAGAGTGCATCTATTCTGATGGGGATAATATCCGTGACATAGCTTCCCGGTAGTGAGATGGAAACCGGACTGCCCGACAAGCTTAAAACGGCCAGGTATCCGGAAATAATTACATTCATTGTCAACAAGACCAATGTCACAACTCCTTTCGACCGAACCTTCAGGAAAGGAAGAAGAAGTAAACCGACAAACGGCATCAGGACAAATGTTGTAATCAGGTTCATGAAACAATATTTAAGATGGAAAGGATGATCAGCGCTAGAATGAACACAATTCCATACAAGACATAGGATTGTATTCGTCCATTCTGGACAAAACTAAAGTAATTGGCCGATTGAACCAACCAGTCTGTTGAAGGTTTGATCAGTTTATACTCAAATACATCTTGATAATGTGAGATGTAAGACTTTCCTTTGGGATATATTTCACCCTTTTTCAGCTCTTCGAACTCCTTCTTTTCAATGAGCAATGCATTAAAAATCTTGCCGAGCGGTTTGGAAAAAGATTTTCCGGTGTATTGCTGCCGGTTGTTTGGGGCAACATAGCCACATCCCCAGGTAGCGCCAAAGATCAGATGTTCTTTTTTTATGAGCAGGGAACGAACAATCCAGGTAGCCGCAACAATTCCGGTAAGCAAAAGAAAATAAAAGCTGATATTGGCCGTTGTTTTGCCGATACCATTCAGAATTGCCGGATCATTTTCCATTGAATGGAGGATGGATAAATGGCTTCCAACAATTTTCATGTAAAACTGCGGCAGAAAGGCAACACTCAGCATCATGGCAATGATCAGGTATTGTGGTATGAGCATGGTGGATGAAACTTCCTGTGGTTTGTGCGTGAGGGTTGTACGGGGTTGGCCCAAAAAGATGGTGCCAAAAGCTTTTGTAAAAGTAAGGACCGAAAGTCCGCCTATGATACTCAATCCTGCTAAGACAAGAACATACAGTATGATTTGGCTGATACTGCTGGTATGAATTCCCTCAATCAATCCGTTGTAAATCAAAAATTCAGAAACAAATCCATTGAATGGGGGAAGTCCGCCAATCGCAAGTGCGCCGATGAGAAAGAGGGCCCCGGTTTTGGGCATTGATTTGATCAGGCCTCCCAGGTTCTCCATGTTGAGCGTATGACTCTGCTGGTAGATTGACCCTGCCGAATAAAAGAGCAAAGACTTGAACAATGAGTGGTTTAAAACATGCAACAGGGCTCCTCCAAAACCGAGGTAGAACATCAAAGGTGAATTGTTTCCGATGCCCATCAGGCCGATGCCAATTCCAATTCCAATGATTCCAATATTTTCGATGGTACAATAGGCCAGCATTCGTTTGAAATCGCGGTGCACCGCGGCGTTTAGGATTCCATACAGACCAGAAAGTATGGAAAGAGAAAGCACGATCTCCCCCAATATGATAAAATCACTTTGCAGGAAGGTAATCATGCGCAGAATTCCATAAATTCCAAGCTTTACCATCACACCTGACATAATTCCGGAAATATGGGCGGGTGCAGCAGGGTGGGCATGGGGCAGCCAGCTATGAAAAGGAATAAACCCGGCCTTGATACCAAATCCGACGAAAAACAGCAGAAACAACCAAAGGTTACGGTTCGTCTGGAAATAGGTATTCAGGGCATCATAACTAAAAGAGCCGGTGGCATGATAAACCCAAATGAAGCCGATGGTCAGAAATGTTACCCCAATATGCATCTGTACAAAATAGTTCAATGCAGCCTTGAAGGTTTTCGGATTTTCATGGTCAAACAACACCAACAACATGGAGGTGAGGGACATAATCTCCCATACCACCAAGAAGGCGAATCCATTCTGGACCATACAGACAAAGAGCATGGAGAGGTGAAAAAAGAGAAAAAAGATCCAATGCAATGTTATCTTGTTCCCCAACTGTTCATATTTTTTTAAGTAGCCTTTTCCATAGAAGAATCCGGTTAGAACGGTAAAATTAATTACCAATATAAACCATGCCGAAAGACCGTCAATCTTTAACAATACCTCGCCTGCAAAACTGCCAAATTGGAGAGAAAATTCGATTGGATGGTACAACAATGCCTGAATTCCCAGCCAGCTGCTTGACAATGAGGTAAATAAAATTGAAAGAAAGGTGATGACAAAACCAATTTTTTGAGGCATTGTCAAAATAAAAATAAAAGCCAGAAAGGTAAACAGGATTGTCCCGTTCAGCAACATGGCATTGCCTAAAATATCCACTTTGAAGTTTTATGGGTTTTCAAATGCAAAGTAAGGGTAATATACAGTGTTTTCAAAGAAAAATCTGCATATGCAAAGTATGTTAAAAAAACTGCTGTAAAACATATTTGCATTATTCTGTCATATTAATCATAAAATCAAATAGATACAAAAATGAAGAAAAAATTTTTTGCCCTTTTGTTAATGATGAAAAGTATATCTTAACATTTTTTAATAAAAAGCTCTAATTTAGTCCTGGAATTGAAATGAAACGTTGTTATCGGCTTTTACTAAAACTAAGTGTTTAATCTATCTAAACTATCAAAGGGCAGGTCTTGGGACTTGCTCTTTTTGTTTTTAGGTTTATCCACCCGCCTGGCGGGTGGATAAACCTAAAAACAAAAAGATTGAAAGAGTGTTTGTTTAAAGAGAAAAGATGTGTATTTTTGCGCCACTCAAATTACGAGTATATTGTTGAATGTAAATTTTAAAAAAGTATGTTGAACCAGTACGAAACCGTTTTCATTACTACTCCCGTTTTGTCTGATGCTCAGATGAAGGAAGCGGTAGGAAAGTTCAAGGATCTTATCACATCCAATGGTTGTGAGTTGATTCATGAAGAAAATTGGGGATTAAAAAAATTGGCTTATCCCATTCAAAAGAAATCGACAGGGTTTTATCAACTCCTCGAATTCAAAGCCGATCCTGCCTTCATTGGTAAACTCGAGACCGAGTTTCGCCGTGACGAACGTATTATCCGTTTCATAACCGTGAAATTGGAGAAATATGCTGCTGAGTATGCAGAAAAGAGAAGAAAGAAAGTTAATGCAAAAACTCAATCAGAAAACTAGTCATGAGCACAAATTCCAGCGAAATCAGGTATCTTACTCCTCCTTCGGTTGAAGTAAAAAAGAAGAAATATTGTCGTTTCAAAAAGAACGGTATCAAGTATGTGGACTATAAAGATCCCGAATTCTTGAAAAAATTTCTGAATGAGCAGGGTAAAATTTTGCCCCGTCGTATTACCGGTACTTCTTTGAAATACCAGCGTAAAGTATCACAGGCGATTAAGCGTTCACGTATGATCGCATTGTTGCCATATGTAACAGATTTGTTAAAATAATTAAGTAGGAGGTACGAAAATGGAAATTATTCTGCTTCAGGATGTTGCAAATCTGGGTAGCAAAGACGATGTGGTAGTTGTCAAGAACGGATATGGTCGTAATTACCTTATCCCCCAGAAATTGGCTGTATTGGCCACATCATCATCAAAAAAAGTTCTTTCAGAGAACTTGAAACAACGCGCCCACAAAGAGGCAAGACTCAAGGAAGAGGCGTTGAAACAAGCTGAGATCCTGAAAACAATCTCGATTGTAATTGGTGCAAAAACCAGTTCGACCGGAAAGATTTTCGGATCTGTCAACAACATTCAGGTTGCTGAGGCTTTGAAGGAAAAAGGATTTGAGGTTGATCGCAAACAGATCACCATTAAAGAAGATTCTATCAAAGAAATTGGAAAGCATACCGCAAAGGTGAAATTTCACCGCGAAGTGGTTGTCGAATTGGAGTTCGAAGTCGTTGCCGAATAAGATCCTATTCTTCACCAACAGTTTCTGAAAATCATTTTTTCTAAACAGATAAAAAGCTGTCTCTACCATGGAGACGGCTTTTTTTTGGTATTTTTGCGTTAAATCATACAACTTTGGAAAAACTAACCGAACAAAAATTATCAGATCTCTTTCGGGAGAGGTTTATGGAAACTGTCGCAACTTCCGAAATGCTTCCTCCTTCCGGTTCCTACCGGGAATACATCCGGTTGAAAGGGATGCACCACCGGGTAATTGGTACATGGAACGAAGATGAGAAGGAGAACAATGCCTTCGTCAGTTTTTCCAACCATTTGCGGGCAAGTGGGGTGAATGTGCCTGAAATTTTCGCGTATGATGCGAAGGCACGCATCTACCTGCAGGAGGACCTGGGAGATGTCACACTCTTTTCATTCCTGACCAACGTTCGTGCGAAAAACGGATTTTCATCTGAAATTTCAGAGGCCTACCGGAAGGTTGTCAGGGTATTGCCTGAAATTCAGGTTACTGCAGGGAAAGGTATCGATTTTAATTTCTGTTATCCCCGAAAGGCATTTGACCGCCAATCGATGATGTGGGACCTCAATTATTTCAAATATTATTTTCTGAAACTGGCCAAAGTGAGTTTCGACGAGCAGGCGCTCGAGGATGATTACGCCACATTCTGTGATTACCTGCTGAAAGCTGAGAGCAATTTCTTTATGATGCGGGACTTTCAGAGCAGGAACATCCTTATCCGTGACAATGAACCATGGTTTATCGATTACCAGGGAGGCCGAAGAGGGGCACTTCAGTACGATCTGGCCTCCCTTCTTTATGATGCCAAAGCCGATATACCCCAGCAGGTCCGGGAGGAGTTGATTGAGGAGTACCTCGACAACCTGGAAAAGATCTATCCTGTTAATAGAAAAGAGTTCAAGCAATATTTCTATGGCTACGTCCTGATTCGCATGATGCAAGCCATGGGAGCCTATGGATTCAGGGGATTTTACGAGAAAAAAGCCCATTTTTTGAAGAGCATCCCGTTTGCCCTGGAGAATCTCCGTATCGTGATGGGTAAGATTGATATTCCGGTCCAGTTGACAGAACTGTACAATGTTTTGAACTCACTTTCCGAATCTGAGGTATTAAAAAGTATCGCAGCAAAAGAGACGGAATTAACCGTTTCAATCACCAGTTTCTCTTACAAAAAAGGCATTCCGGCAGATCCAAGCGGCAACGGAGGCGGTTTCGTTTTTGACTGCCGTGCATTGCCCAATCCAGGTCGGTTGGTTGAGTACCAGAAGTTGACAGGCAAAGATCGTGAAGTAATTGCCTATCTGGAAGGCTATCCTGAAGTGGAGGCGTTTTTAAACCCTGTTTTCAGTCTGGTAGACCAAAGTGTAAAAGGATACCTCGAGAGGCAATTTTCAAACCTCTCAGTACAGTTTGGATGCACGGGCGGACAACATCGCTCGGTGTACAGCGCCGAACGATTGGCAGCCCATTTGAGGAACAATTTTCCGGTGAAAGTCGTACTACAGCACAGGGAGCAAGGCGAGGGATAAAACCAATAATTGCATATGTGCCCTAAAAAATATAACACAGAGGAAAAAAGAGGTGTCACAGAGTTACACAGAGAAATAACAGTTTTCTCTGTGTAACTCTGTGACACCTCTGTGAAGCTCTGTGTAATATTGTAACAAGTAGTAACGTAAGCATTATGGGTAAAAAAAAATGCGAAGAAAAGGATTACGAAAAGCCTGAGAATCCCAAATATGCATGCAAAAAATGTGGAAGGGTCTCAAAAAAAGAGGAGAAGATCTGTAAACCAATTAAACTAAACCATTAACTCCTGAGCGATTCATGAAGGCACTCATATTGGCGGCGGGACTGGGAACCAGGCTATTCCCATATACTTCGGACAGGCCCAAAGCGCTGGTCGAACTGAATGGCATAACGCTGCTTGAAAGGGCCATCCGAAAAGTGAACGAGCTGAATATCACTGAAATCGTCATCAACATTCACCATTACGGCGAGAAAATTATTGAATTTCTTGATGAAAAGGAGAATTTTCACCTCCCAATAAAAATTTCAGATGAAAGGGACCAACTGCTCGATACCGGCGGGGCCATCCTCAAAGCCCGGCCATTACTGGGAGATTCTGAGACATTCCTGGTTTACAACGTCGACATATTGAGTTCGATTGATCTGAACGAATTATTGCAGTTTCATACTTTAAAGGGTGGACTCGCCACCATGGCTGTTCGTGACAGAATGACAGATCGCTACATGGTTTTTAATCATGAGATGATACTTTCGGGTTGGAGAAATATAAAAACCGGGGAAGAAAAACTGGCCAGACCCAATACTAACTTGCAGAATTATGCCTTTAGTGGTATTCAAATCATTGAACCAGGCATTTTCTCACTGATTACTGAAACGGGAAAATTTTCAGTGATCCAATTGTACCTTCGACTTGCGAAGAGTCATGATATATATGGTTTCCTCGATTCTTCTGAACGCTGGTCTGACCTTGGTAAACCAGATCAACTTATTCAAGCTGAACAACTACTTAAACAGAAACTAATCTAATTCTCTGTGTGACTCTGTGCTGCTCTGTGAAACTCTGTGTAACAAATTATTACGCTTAATTTACCATCGAATCGGTTCAATGCCATGTTTCTCCAGATAAGTATTCGTTTTGCTGAAATGTTTGTTCCCGAAAAATCCCCGGTAGGAAGAGAGCGGCGATGGGTGAGGGGAGGAGAGTACCAGGTGTCTGCTCCGGTCAATGAATTCGCCCTTTTTCTGGGCAAAGGATCCCCACAAAATAAATACGAGATGCTCCTTTTCTTCCGCTAATAGACGAATTACCCGGTCAGTAAATATTTCCCAACCCTTGTTTTGATGTGAGCCGGCCCGATTGGCCTGAACCGTCAGCGTCGCGTTCAGCAGCAAAACACCTTGTGAAGCCCACCGGTCGAGGTTGCCAATCGATGGGGCTGGAATGCCTAGG
Organism: Prolixibacteraceae bacterium; assembly: GCA_023228025.1. Lineage (GTDB taxonomy): Bacteria > Bacteroidota > Bacteroidia > Bacteroidales > Prolixibacteraceae > CAINVV01. The sequence continues at coordinate 31,263 of JALOCD010000047.1, forward strand.
TCTTCACCAATCTCTTTGAAGATATTTTGCAATGAAGGAGGAAGTTCAATCCCTTCAGGTACAGAAAAACAGAGCCCGTGCGCCTGTCCCGTACCGTGGTATGGATCCTGCCCTAAAATTACCACTTTCGTCTTCTCAAATGGAGACTGTTCAAAAGCATGGAAGATCAACCTACCGGGAGGAAATATCTGTTTGGTGGTGTACTCCTGCCTGACAAAATCGGTCAACTCATGAAAGTAAGGTTTTTCAAATTCATTTGACAGTCGGCTTTTCCAGCTCTCTTCGATTTTTACCTCCATTCGGAAATTATTTTATGGTTAGGGATAAATATAGTGATTAGGATCTATTCACCCTCTTCAACTGATTAGTTTTTTCTTATTTTTACCGCTTCAGAGTCGAATCGCTAAAAATAAAACTACTTTAACACGAATGCAAACCATTGACAACATTATTGGCGTTGATCTTGGCGGAACAAATATTCGCGCCGGAAAAATTATTGGAGAGAAAATTGTTCATTTAACCAAGCTTCCAACCCCTTCAAAAGGCAGTGTGGAAGAGGTATTGGAACAAATCTATAAGGCAATTGACGACTGTGTCGATGAGGCTTCTGTCTCCATTGGTGTGGGAGTTCCATCCGTGGTTGACGTTGAACAAGGAATCGTATATGATGTGACCAATATTCCATCCTGGAAAGTTGTCAATTTGAAAGAGTTACTCGAGCAGCGTTACAATCTGCCGGTACATGTCAACAACGATGCCAATTGCTTTGCGGTAGGGGAGAAATTCTTCGGAAAAGCAAAATCCTTCAAAAATATCGTTGGTGTTACGCTGGGAACCGGACTTGGTTGTGGATTGATCTTCAATGGCAAGTTGTACGAAGGTTCAAATTGCGGTGCCGGCGAATTTGGCAATGTGCCGTATCTCCTACACACTACGGAATATTATGCAAGTGGTCAGTTCTTTACGGATGAAAAGAAAGTGAAAGCAATTGATCTGGTCCAAAAGGCCAAAGCCGGTGATGCATCTGCCTTAAACATTTTTGCAGAATATGGTTTCCATCTTGGCCAGGCGCTCAAGTCTATTTTGTACGCATATGATCCTGAGGTTATTATCCTGGGAGGATCTGTTGCCCAGTCATTTGCTCTATACAAAGAGGCCATGTACGGTGCCATGCAGGACTTTGCCTTCCGAAATGTATTGGCCAACCTGAGAATTGAAGTTTCAGAGCTGGAAAATTCTGCCATTTTTGGGGCGGCGGCTCTTCCACTAATCAAACAGTAAACAATAAATAATTAAAGATTACAAATCAATGTCGTTTAGTTAAGAAAACCTTCTAAAGGTATTGATTTTATTGATATTTTGATCAAAATTGTTCTTTGAAATGTTTGTAGTTAGCGGATAATTTTTTATCTTGTGGGATATAAG
>JALOCD010000105.1 GCA_023228025.1 Prolixibacteraceae bacterium
ATCCAGAATTTCAAATCCTCTCTGGGTTTGAGATCCATGGAGTACCCTAGAAATCAATGCCTCCGGTTTAAGCCTTCCGTTTTTCAGGTGTTCAATCGTCTCGGCAAATTCGCCATGACTTACACGTGAGGAGACAATCCTGGCCTCTTTCCAGATTAGCTCTTTGAAAAGAATTTGGACAGGTTCGGACCCAAGTCCAAGAACACAGACTGTTCCTCCGCCAACAACACTTTGAATGCAACCGCGAGCGGGATTTACCAGACCTTCAATTTCGTGTGCATGGCCAACGGCTTCGAAGGCTACATCTACCCCTTTGCCCCCGGTGTCCTTCATAATCCGTTCGACCGGGTTTTCTTTGGAGGCATTGATGGCGATGACGTTTTCATAATATTTAGGTCCGATGGCCAAACGGGGCTCCAAAATATCGACCATAAATACCGTATTGTCGGTTACGGTTCGGACGGCTTGCAAAATGCAAAGCCCAACTTTCCCTGATCCCCAAATGACCACGGTGTCCTCTTTTTTTACCTGGGCGCGGTTCTTTGCATGACAACCAATGCTTAGCACCTCAACCAAAGCCACATGTTCATCAGGAATATTGGATGGCACCTTGTACAACATGGAAGGGGGAAGAGAAATATATTGAGCAAATCCACCATCAACATCAACGCCAATTAATTTAAGTGTAGTGCAGGCAGGATAATGACCTTTTAAGCATGCGGGACATTTTCCGCACCATATAATAGGATCTGGAGCAACCTTGTCCCCAACAGCCCATCCTTCAACTCCTTCGCCAATCTCAGCTACCAATCCGCCAAATTCATGGCCAATGATCATGGGCGTTTTGGTCCTGGGATGGAATTCCCCTTTATGAATGTGCTGATCACTACCGCAAATACAACCGTACATCACCTCAATGAGTACCTCCCCCGGTTTGCAGGTAGGTTTTTCTACCTCCAGCCATTCAATTTTATTGTAGGCTGTCAATACTGCTGCTTTCATTTGTAAAATGTTATGATTTATATCTGGCATAGTGCTTATTATCAAATACTAATGCAATCCAGTTTTTATGTTTCATTAAGCACTGTGCAGGGGTTAAAGTTACGAGAATATTGTAATACTTCCGAAAGCAGGAATTGAAGGGAGCGGGATGAATAATTCACGTATAAAATATTTGGATAATTCTGTTTAGTTTTACAATTAGTTCAGTCGGACAAACAGCTAACAAAGAAAACAGGCCTGTGGATCTGGTAAGCAAAGAGATAGTGCAAAGAATTATTTCCGGGGATGAATCTTCCTTTGAAAGTGTTTACCGTTATTTCTATCCCAGGTTAAACTATTTTGCAAAGCAGTACCTACTTGACGCTGAAGCTTCAAAAAACATTGTACAGGATGTTTTTACTGAATTGTGGGACAAACGGAATACGTTACAGAACGATACCAATCTGAATGCCTGGCTTTTTACTGTTACCAAGAACAAGTCGTTGAAAATCATTAGCCATCTGAAATCTCAGCAGAACTACAAAAGCTATGTTAGAGGAAGACAGTTGGATGTTAACTACAATTCACTGGCCGATTTTGACACCAGTAACTTTATTTTTGAGGAGTTGCAGACCCGAATTGAATCAGCATTGGAGAAATTATCCCCGGCCTGTCGTAAGGTATTTGAAATGAGCCGCTTCGAAGATAAAAAGAACAGAGAGATAGCAGAAGAACTTAACCTGAGCATCAAAACCATTGAAGCTCATATTTCGAAAGCACTCCGATCTTTAAAGACTGATTTAAAGGACTACCTGCCCTTATTTTATATCCTGTTTCACTTACATAAATAAAAAAATAGCTTTTTTCGGTAAGGGTAAACGGGATTGATTAGGTTATACATTCAAATCTCGAAACTCAATGAACGAAGAAAAGTTAATCAGATACATCAAAGGAGAGATCACTTCAGAATTTGAAATTGTCGAAATTCTGGATTGGATTGAATCTTCAACAGAGAACCAGAAAAAGTACAACCAACTTAAAAACCTATGGGTGGTCACCGGACTTGATCATCCTTCCGAAGTTTCAATCCCTGCTTTTGCTTTCCCTAAAAGAATATTGTCTCAGAACACAACGTTTAGTTCACTCCTGAAATACGCTGCCGTATTTATTCTGGCGTTTATACTGGGGTCGTTAAGTCTTTACTTTATGAACAGAAGCGAACGCAACGAATTATCATCGCGTTACAATACAATTGACGTTCCTTATGGCCAGCGTTCAAGAATCACGTTGTATGACGGAACAAAAGTCTGGCTGAACTCTGGGACCAAATTAAAGTATCCAGTGGCATTTAGTCTCGACACCCGTGATGTTTTTATTGAGGGTGAAGCTTATTTTGAAGTCGCAAAAGATGCTGAACATCCGTTTGTTGTAAGTGCCGGTAAGCTTAAAATTGAAGTTTTAGGAACCCATTTTAATGTATGTGCATATTCAGACGACAACGAGTTGTCCACAACACTTGAGGAAGGAGTTGTAAAAGCAATTAATACTTCAGATGGTAAATATGTGAAAATGAACCCCGGCGAACAGGTCATTCTCAATCGTGAAACAAACGGACTTAAATGCCTGCGTGTTGACACTGAGCTTTATACTTCATGGAAAGAAAACATGTTGAAGTTCGAAGATGCACCGTTCGAGGACGTGATCAAAAAAATGGAACGCTGGTACGATGTAAAGATCACGGTTGATCCTGCAATTAATACGAAAGAGCGGTATACTATGACAATCAAGACCGAAAGTCTGAGGGAAATGCTTCTATTAGTATCAAAAACAACTAAAATGAGCTATGAAATAAAAGAAAACAAGGTAATGATAAAAAAACCATGACAAAAAAGGGAAAGTGCTGAAACACTTTCCCTGAAAATTCATGCTGAAACATGAATCATGGATAAAAAACCCCAATTAGGTTGGGATATGTTTAACCTTTTCAATTACAAATTTATGAAAAAAAAATGGTTTAATGATGAGAGGCCTTATCGCCCTCTCTTTAAATGGATCCGTGTTATGAAACTAACTCTTTTTTTCCTTCTTGCTGCCTTTGTACACGTAAGCGCAAGTGTTTACTCCCAACAAACCAAACTGAGCATTTCCGTGAAGGATGCTACAGTGAAAGAGGTGCTTAAACAGATTGAAGAGCAAAGTGAGTTTTACTTTCTGTACAAGAATGTAGACATTGATGTGAACCGTGTTGTTAGCATTGACGAGAAAGAAAAATCAGTTGAGTCTATTTTGAATCAGATTTTTAGTGGAACCACTGTCACCTATGAAGTGGTTAACCGTCAGATTGTTTTGGTTGATAAAGGGAGAGAGAATTCTTCTCTACTTAGTCAGCAGCAGAAATCCGTTTCAGGTAAAGTTACCGATTCCTCAGGCGATCCAATACCAGGCGTTTCCATAGTGGTAAAAGGTACCACTACTGGAATCATAACCAATTCAAATGGAGACTATTCGCTTTCAAATATTCCGGAAAATGCAATTTTGCAATTTTCGTTTATGGGGATGAAAATGCAGACAATATCTGTTGGAAATAAGACCACAATTAATGTGGCTTTAGAATTAGATATGGTAGAAATTGAAGAAGTTGTAGCAGTAGGTTATGGTGTTCAGAAAAAAACCAACCTGACAGGTGCCGTTTCTTCCATTTCGGGAGAGCAAATGATAAAACGTCCTGTAACCAATCCTCTAACCATGCTTCAGGGACAAGTTGCGGGCTTGCAAATTGTTCAGGGTCTTGGCCAACCCGGGGACGAGGCTATTACGATCCGCATACGTGGAGAGGGTACATATAGTAGTGCAGGCTCCAATCCACTGGTCTTGATTGATGGTGTGGCAGGTTCGTTAGCCAATTTGAATCCTAACGATATAGAAAATGTATCTGTACTTAAAGATGCTGCATCGGCATCAATTTATGGAGCGAGGGCTGCAAATGGCGTTATTATAGTTACCACAAAGAATGGTGCTGAAGGAACGCTAAAAATTGAATACAATGGAAATTTTGGCGTAAATACACCTGCCAGCATGTTAAAACTTGTTACCAATTCGGCCGATTACATGATGCTTTTCAACGAGGCTAAAACGAACTCCGGAGTTGCAGCCAATATTTATCCGCAAGATGTTATTGATTTGTATAAAAATGCTACTGATAGGGTTAAATATCCAAATTTCGACTGGCTCGACTATATGTTTAATCCTGCCGTTGTTATAAATCACAATTTATCGTTAAGCGGTGGAACAAAAGGAACTCTCTACAACGTCTCATTGGGATATGTGGACCAACCTGGTACAATGTTAGGTTTCAATTTCAAAAAGTACAATTTACGAATAAATTTGAAAGCAAAAATTAAACCTTGGGCAACCATTGGCGCCAATATGAGTTTTGGAAGTGGGTACAGAAATAATCCACCCAATGGTCAGACTGATGCTTTCCTTTCTTCCATTGCCCAGGCTCCAACATACGGTCCCTTTTTGTCTGATGGATCGGGTCGTTATACCTCCACGGCTTATAGCTGGGAAGGTCATAATAAAAACATGGGAGCCATTATAGATGCTGGTACTTCATTAAAGACCATAAATTTCGACCTTTTCCCCCAATTATGGGCCGATATCCAGATTCTCAAAGGTTTGAACTGGTATACCAAAGGTGCTGCTAATTTACAGGATGTGGGATATAAAGATGCTCGACCAAAAGCTCCTATATATATGTTTAATACAGGACTCTATATGGGTGATCTTAATGTAGGGACATTAGGGGTTAAAGCTAACCACAATCAGAATTTCTATCTCAACTTTTATTCCTATCTGAAATATGTCTTTAACTTACACGCTAATAATCATTTTAGTGCTCAGCTGGGTTATAGTCAGGAATACAATAAATATAATTATGTACAAGCATATCGTAAGGACTATATTAGCAGTGCCTTACAGGAAGTTGATGCAGGTACTTTAAGCATTCAGACAGCTAATGGAAGTGAAAATGAATGGGCAATTATGTCAATGTTTGGCCGACTGAATTACGATTACAAAGGAAAGTATTTGATTGAAGCCAACATACGTCGCGACGGAACATCAAGAATTGCAAAAAATAGCCGTTGGGGCTGGTTCCCATCAGTGTCGGCAGGATGGAGTTTAACTAAAGAAAATTATATCAAAAATCTTAGACTTAATTGGTTAAATAGCGTTAAGGTTCGGGGCTCTTATGGTTTACTTGGAAACCAGAATATCGGTACATATCCTTATCAGGCCTTATTGTCGTTTGTCGGAAATTATACGTATGATAATACAAACCTTATGCCCGGTGTGGCCCAAACGGCCTTTGCAAATACGGAAATCAAATGGGAATCGACTTCTATTGCCGATATCGGCGTTGACCTGCAGCTTTTCAAAGGCTTAAATATTACCTACGATTGGTATTATAAACACACTTTCGATATACTTCGGCGTGCGCAGGTACTTTCATTAATGGGTTTGAGTGCCCCTATTGTAAACAGTGGAGAAATGGAAAATCGAGGGCATGAAATTACAGTTAAATACACCAACAATGTCAAAAATGGACTCTTGGGTGGGTTGACTTACGGTGGAGGTTTTACTTTTGATAGATTCCGGAATAAGTTGGTAAACTTTGGAGCAAAAGAAATTGGAACTCAAGCTTGGTCTCCAATTATAAATCAAAACAATTCAGAGTACAATGCATACTATCTACTAAAAAATATAGGAGTTTTCCAGACAACCGAGGAAATTGCCAGTTCTCCGAAACAATTTAGCGATAATGTACATCCTGGAGATTTTAAATATGCTGATACAGATGGTAATGGTATTGTTAATGAAAATGATAGGGTGGTAGTATCAGGCAGATATCCAAAGTTTCAATATTCGTTTAACGGTAACGCCTCTTGGAAAGGTTTTGATATTTCGATATTGTTTCAGGGCGTTAGTGGTCGCAAAACCTATGCCACTGGCTGGGGATATGAGCCTTTTCGGCAGGGCAGTGCACCAACAACTGATTGGCTTACAGAAAGATGGACCGGTCCAGGTACTTCAAACCATAAACCTCGTTTATACTATGATTATAATGGAGACGCCCAAAACCGGCGCCCCAATACATATTACCTTCTGGATCTATCATACCTTCGTATGAAAAACCTGACTATTGGTTTTACAGTTCCCAGTAAGTTGATATTAAAAATCAATCTTCAGAGAATCAGGGTTTATTTTTCAGGCGATAATCTGTTCACATCAACTAAATTTCCAGGCCTAGATCCTGAAAGACCAACTGGTGACGGTAATTTTGTTCAGTATCCTCAGAATAAGGTTGTTTCATTTGGAATAACTATTGACATTTAAAAATTGACACTATGAAAAAAATAATAATGCTTATTACACTGGTTGCATTTCTAAGTACAGCTTGCAATCATTTCTTAGACCTTAATCCATTGGATCAACTTTCGGAAGATACTTTCTGGAAAACCAGTGGCGATTTTGACATTGCGCTCGTATCTTTATATGGAGGAATGCAAGCAGATATGTTCTCGACTTCATTACCCTGCTGGGATGGCATAACCGACAACGGCTTTACTCAACATCAGGAGAATCAATATGGTATGGCAGAGGCTATAGTGACTGGAAATATCAATTCCAGTTCGACCGGATTTATTAATCAGGTTTACATTAAAGCTTATTCCTCAATTGCAAGGGCAAATATTTTCCTCAAACAACTGGACTCTTTTACTGGAACAATGGATGCGGTAGCCAAGGCTCAATATACAGCTCAGGCAAGAATGTTCAGAGCTCATTACTACAGCTACCTATATCGCTGTTATGGTGATGTGCCAATCGTTGACACACCCGTCGATCTGAAAACCCAATTTAAAGCGAAGAGTCCTGCCGCCGATGTCCTTGCATTCATAATGGCCGATTTAGATTTTGCAATTGCCAACCTCCCCAATGTCAATTATATTACCAGTAAAGGTCATTGGACCAGTAGCGCTGCAAAAGCATACAAGGTCCGCATGTTACTTTATGATGCATATGATGCGAGTGGAAATGCAATTTCTCAGAAAATGACAGATGTTATTACTCTTCTTTCGGGTATTAGCGGTTTTACACTTGCTCCTGATTTCACTGATAACTTTGCTGATGCAAAACAGCAAAATTGTCCTGAAATTATGATGTCTGTGAAGTTTCTGGCTCCAAACAACTGGCACTCAATGGATTTATGGTATGGTCAATGGGTTGTTATTAGTCCCTTAGCTAACCTTATTAGTGAATTTGAGTTCCTAAATGGCTCTCCGGGTATTCCTATACCTATGAAAGCAGTTGGAAGTAGTGTGATAGACATTTCAAAATTTAATGACGATTCACTCGCCAAAAGAGACCCTCGCCTGGTAAAAACTATTAGACATTATAATACCAATGGCGTTAGCTATCCAGGAGGCGGCACTAGCCCTTTAGGCGAAAGTATGCTAAAATTCGCGTCGCGTAATTTAACACCACCTTATTCGGCCACTACTTATAGTCAAACGGATATTATTTTGATTAGATATGCTGACGTATTATTGATGCTGGCCGAAGCCGAAAATGAATTGAACGGTCCAACGGCAATTGCATATAAAGCCATTAATGATATCAGAAAGAGGGCTGGAATGCCTAATCTTCCTTCCGGATTAACCAAAGAGCAAATGCGGGCTAAAATTCGCCACGAACGACGTATTGAACTTGCTTTCGAATGCTCGCGTTATTTCGACCTGAAACGGTGGAAGATAGCCAAACAAGTTCTTAATAACGTAAAAGACGGTGTGTCGACTTATTCTTTCCTTGATAAATTTTATTTGTGGCCAATTCCTCAGGCTGAAATAGATAATGGTCATGGCGTTCTTATCCAGAATCCTGATTACAAGTAGATAATTTCGAGTCTCGGCTTTGATAAATAAAGTCAGAAATTATTTTCTTATTTTGGATTGATGTATATACTAAGAATAAATATTTTGGACTTAAGTCAATAAATATTACATAATCAATAACTCCGGTTTTAGGACCGGGGTTATTAAATTACCTAGTAAAAGTAAAAACTAAAAAATCTGGAAGAATTACTTAAGTCGCAAACATGGACAGGGGTCGAAGGTAAACAAGATGAAGCAATATGTGAGTTCAGTGTTGATATTAGTTAAGAAGTAGTCCAGCTATACGACACCGGGATGGAGCAAACCACGGGCACTGAAAGCCATGCGGACTGTCAGGAATATGTGTAGGTTACATCTCTTGGACCGGAACAAGTTGAGCCGATCTACCAATATGTTTGTTAAATCAGCAGTTATGATAAATATGAGATCCGTGACACGAGAGTGTATGGGCAAGGTACGTACGTACCAATAGCGCAAAAACCTGTATATTAAGTGGCATTTGTGCCTAAAAGACAAAGGATGCAAAATATTTAATGGTGGAGTTAAACCAAATTGGCTACAATTAAATAGTCCTTAGTTTATATACCAGGTTAATCTTGATTCAAAAAGTTCAATTTGGATTCTTATGTAAAAGAAAAACCTATATGAAGCAAATCCTTTTTCTGCTGCTCATTTTTTCTGTCATTTCCTGCCGAGTAGTAAACAAACGAGTAGTAAACAAAAGTGAACTTATGCTTGCGGCAGGTACAAACCTCCGTTTCACTGAGCTTGCAAAAAGCTGGGACGAGGCAATTCCTCTTGGTAACGGTATTATCGGAGCCCTGATCTGGGAAAAAGAAGGTAAACTCCGGTTCTCTCTTGACAGGGCAGACCTGTGGGACCTGCGACCAATGGAAAACCAAGACAAGCCGGAATTCAGTTTCAAATGGGTACAGCAACAGGTTAAGAACAAAAACTACAAAGTAGTTCAGGAGATGTTTGATACTCCATACGATCAACTTCCAGCACCATCCAAAATTCCCGGGGCAGCATTGGAATTCAACACCAAAGCTCTGGGAGAAGTAACCCAGGTAAGCCTCACGCTGAATAATGCCTTTTGTGAAACAAGGTGGACGAGCGGTGCAACACTCCAAACTTTCGTCCATGCGTCCCAACCAACAGGCTGGTTCAGGTTTGAAAAGGTTACCAAAGACTTTATACCAGTACTGGTTCCTCCCCAATATCAGAAATCAGGTACAGGCAATGTAGACAGCCCAGTAACGGGACAAGATTTGCAGCGCCTTGGATATAAACAAGGGAAAGTTGTTCCGTCTCCCAATAAATTGGTTTACAGGCAAAAAGGCTGGAACGGCTTTGAATACGAAGTGGCAGTTGCCTGGAAATATTCGGGGACTACCCTTTCCGGGGCCTGGATGATTACCTCCTCTTTTTCAGCGAACCGATGGGATAAAAAAGCTGGTGAACTGGTATCAGCTCAGTTGAAGCATACAAAATATAACGCGGCACTTTTGGCTCATACCGCATGGTGGAAAGATTACTGGGGAAAATCAGCCATCAGCTTGCCCGACAAGGTACTTGAGAAACAATGGTATTTGGAACAATACAAATTTGGTTCAGTAGCCCGGCCTGATGCACCGCCCATTACATTGCAATCGGTCTGGACTGTCGACAACGGGAAACTACCTCCATGGAAAGGTGACTTTCACCACGATTTAAACACTCAGTTGAGTTACTGGCCTGCTTACTCTGCCAATCACCTGGATCTTGAAGAAGGTTTTCTGAACTGGCTTTGGCGTTACAGAGAGACTTTTAAGAAATACACAAAAACCTATTTCGGAACATCCGGAATGAATGTTCCCGGAGTAACCACACTCGCAGGTGAACCGATGGGTGGTTGGATTCAATATTCTTTCGGACCAACGGTGTCTGCGTGGCTCGGGCATCATTTCTATCTTCACTGGCGATATACAATGGATAGAGAATTCCTTGAAAAAGAGGCATATCCGTGGATCAGGGATGTTGCACTGTTTTTTGATGAATTATCTGTTACTGACAAAAATGGATTGAAGAAACTGCCACTGAGCTCCAGTCCCGAGATCTTCAACAATTCTCGACAGGCATGGTTCGACCAGACCACCAATTTCGATCTCGGGCTTATCAGATGGACATTTGAGAAGGCTGCTGAACTCGCTTCTGAACTTGGAAAGAATGATGATGCATCAAAGTGGAGAAATGCCCTGTCGCATTGGCCTCTCTATGATATTGATCCTGAAACGGGATTTACCTTTATCAAGGGTTTTCCCTATAATGAGTCACATCGCCATTTCTCACATCTGATTGCTTTTCATCCACTTGGATTAATAGACTGGTCAAAAGGTAAAGAGGATCAGAAGATAATAAAATCCACTATCGAAACACTCGACAAGATAGGACCCGACAGGTGGTGTGGTTTCTCCTACAGTTGGCTTGCCAACCTCAAAGCCAGGTCCTTCGATGGAAATGGTGCGGCTGAAGCCCTTCGAACCTTTTCGCAATACTTTTGCCTAAAAAACAGCTTTCATGTGAACGGAGATCAGTCGAAATCAGGCAAATCAAAATTCGTCTACAGGCCTTTTACCCTTGAAGGAAACTTCGCCTTTGCTTCCGGTATCCAGGAGATGCTTTTGCAGAGTCATACAGGAACAGTAAAATTATTCCCGGCCATCCCTGATGACTGGAAAGATGTAAGCTTCAGTAAACTTCGGGCAGAGGGAGCTTTCCTTATATCAGCTGAAATGAAAAAGGGAGAGGTTACAACTTTGGAGATCTTATCTGAAAAAGGCGGAGAAATCAAAATATTCAATCCATTTAAAAAAGAGAAGATAAAATGCTCCTCTCCTTTCATTACGGTTGAAAATAACTTAATAATCATCACAACAGCAGGACAAACTATCCTGTTATCGGTTTAATCATCCCCAAATAATAATTGTCTTATGAAATACTTCTTTTTCTTCCTGACAACCATACTGCTTTCTGTTATTACCGCATCACTATACGCTGGACAGGGAGACACTGTCAAATCAATTGCAGAGAAGCAAATCCAACCTCACCCAACTGTCGTAAACAAGCAACAAAATATAGTTGAGGATCAAGGCACAACACTAGCTAACTCAGAAAGCACAACACATTGCATTGTTGATGATTCATTTACAGACTCCCGTGATGGCAAAGTATATAAAACCGTCAAAATTGGAAATCAAACATGGATGGCAGAAAATCTAAATTACACCGCAAGTAGCGGTAGCTGGTGCCATGGTAACGATAACAGCAATTGTAATAAATATGGTAGGCTATACGATTGGGAAACAGCAAAAAAAGTATGCCCTTCAGGTTGGCATTTGCCTTCCAATAGTGAATGGGAAACGATGGTTGACTATCTTGGCGGCGAAAGTGTTGCTGGTGGCGAGATGAAGACTACCGGAACAACTCACTGGCATAAGCCCAACAACGCCGCCACCAATTTAAGTGGATTTGCTGCTCTTCCGGGCGGTTCCCGTCTTAGCAGTAGCTCATTTAATCATATAGGTTACTTTGGCTACTGGTGGTCATCTTCAGAGTATACACCTACCTACGCATGGCACTGGTATATAGGCTACAACTTCGGCTACATGAGCCGCGGCTACGACTATAAGACACACGGTTTTAGTGTCCGATGTGTGAGGGATAATTAGGCTATTTAAGGGGGTATAAAATAAAAATCAGAAAAAAATGATGTTAATTATTTCTTTTCAAGTCATTACAAAAAAAGACTGACAATAAATAGCCTGTGTTCATTTACCGGAGTAACCCCGGTTCAAAAAATTTAATTTGGATAATAAAGCATAAAATTATTTACACAATGAAAAAAATAAAATTGATAAGCTGTTTTTTAATAATACTTTTTATAGCCCTATCTGGCTTTAATCCTTCTGACATACCTGTTAATAATGAAGTAATCCAATTAGGCAGTAAAAGAGAAATTTTCGTCGACCATTACCTGATTGATAAACTTGAAGGGATCCATATTACTATGCATACGCCTCACGATGAGGGGATTGTAATGCATTTTGATAAACCATGGGAAGGTAAGTTTTGTGCTTATGTTACAATCATTAAAGATACAGAACTCTATCGTGCCTATTACCGTGGGGGCGATTTAACTTGCTATGCCGAATCGAAAGATGGAATTAATTGGGTAAAACCTGCTCTGCGATTATTTGAAGTCAATGGTTCCTTTAAGAATAATGTTATACTTGCCACTGGATCAGCTACTCACAATTTTACTCCATTTCTTGATACTAATCCTGATGCTAGGTCTGATCAAAAATATAAAGCCCTTGGAGGAATCTTCGAAACTGGACTGATACCATTTATTTCACCTGATGGCATTCATTGGGAAAAATTAGAGGATGAGGGTGTTATCAAAAAAGGGGCATTCACTTGGGGATTCGATTCCCAAAATTGTGCTTTCTGGTCAGAAAGTGAACAACTTTATATATGTTATTTTCGAATTACCACTGAGAAAGGATTCCGATCAGTCAGCAGGACAACTTCCAGCGATTTTATCAACTGGACTGAGTCCGTCGAAATGACTTATGGAAATACTCCAACAGAACATATTTATATTCAACAGACAAGCCCTTATTTTCGTGCACAACACATCTATATTGCCATTGGTGCCCGTTTTATGCAAGGGCGCCAGGTATTGACTAATGAACAGGCCATTAAATTAAATGTTGACCCCACTCATTTTAAAGATATATCTGATGCTTTTTTTATGACTACACGCGGCGGGAATGTTTATGATCGTACATTTATGGAGTCATTTATTCGCCCCGGAATTGGACTAAGCAACTGGGTGTCACGCACAAACTATCCTGCCCTTAATGTGGTACAAACCGGACCGGCAGAAATGTCAATTTATGTTGTACAAGACTATGCTCAACCTACAGAGCACTTACGCCGATATTCTTTACGTCTCGATGGCTTCACTTCCATCTCTGCTCCATTTAAAGGTGGAGAAGTAATTACCAAACCGTTCATTTTTTCCGGTAATGAGCTTGAAATCAATTATTCAACTTCGGCAGCAGGGGAGATTCGGATAGAAATACAGGATGAAAATGGGAAACCTATTCCGGGCTATACTATGGAGGAATCACAAACCCTGATCGGTAATGAGATAGAGCGAATTGTAGCATGGAATGGAAATAGGAAAGTGAAAGAGTTAGCATCCAAACCAGTTCGATTACGTATTTACATGAAAGACGCTGATTTATACTCTATAAGATTTAAATAGGATCTTTATCCCAGAACAACCCCTGCTACCTTAAATTCAGTAAATATTTATTAGAAAGCGACCTTACTCAATGAACTACAAACGATTATAAAAAAACGTTAACTAAACGACATTGATATATGAATTCAAATTTAAATATAGGAGTTTTGAGTTATGGAAATGAGAAGAAGTAAAGTATTAGATAAACTAAGAGCAGGAGAGGTTGTCAGCTGTATCAAGCTTAACCTGTATGATTCACGAGTAATTGAGATAGCAGCTTTGTCTGGTATTGATTGTGTATGGTCGGATATGGAACATGTACCGAATGACTTTTCGGCCGTTGAAAAGCAGATACTGGCTGCTAAGGCATATAATACCGATATATTGGTGAGGGTTTCCAGGGGTAGTTACAGTGATCTTATTAAACCGTTGGAAATGGATGCATCGGGAATAATGATTCCTCATATCATGAGTCTTGCGGACGCTAAGAATATGGTAAAGACGACTCGCTTCCATCCACTAGGACGAAGACCAATTGATGGGGGAAATGCAGATGGTGCCTTCGGTAGTATTGATCTTTGTGAATACATTAAACAAGCTAATGAAAGAAGATTTGTATGCATTCAGATTGAAGACCCGGAACCGCTGGATGACCTTGAAGAAATTGCAGCACTTGATGGGATTGATATGCTGTTTTTTGGTCCAGGGGACTTCAGCCAGGGGATTGGTGCACCAGGACAATGGGATCATCACGAGCTTTTAAAGGCTAGGGAAAGAGTTGCAGCGGTGGCTTTAGAGCATGGTAAATTCGCGGGTACGGTAGGTTCAATGGGCAACCTTACAGAATTAATTAGTTTGGGATACAGATTTATCAACATGGGCGCTGATGTTTTAGGATTAGGCCAGTATTTCACAGGAATTGTTTCTAATTTTAAAAATACATCCAATGCAACACCCAGTATTTATGGGGGAAAGATTTAATGCATGGCTAGTAGTTGCATTGCTTTTTTTTATAGGTGCCTTAAATTATCTCGATCGTATAATGATCACTACCATGCGAACTTCAATTGTCGACGCAATGCCGATGAGCGATGCTCAATTCGGTCTTCTTACATCGGCTTTTTTATGGACATACGGTTTATTGAGTCCGTTTGCAGGATTTCTTGCCGACAAATTTAATCGCAGCCGTGTTGTTATCGTTAGCTTATTCGTCTGGTCAATTGTAACATGGTTGACAGCTTACTCAAGGACATTTGAACAATTACTTGTAACACGAATACTAATGGGCATCAGTGAAGCATGTTACATTCCTGCAGCTCTTGCACTTATTGCAGATTACCACCGAAGCTCTACTCGTTCCCTTGCTACAGGAATTCATATGACAGGAATTATGGTTGGATCTAGCCTTGGCTTTCTGGGTGGATTGATCGCGGAAAGGCATACATGGAATTACGCATTTATCTTTTTTGGTATATTGGGTACAGTGTATTCATTTGTGGTCGCATTCATTCTTCGGGATCCACCCGAAAACAGCGTTTGCACGGTAAAGGGAAAATCCGAAAACAAAATCAACTTCTTTGCCGGTATCAGTGATCTGTTCAAAAAGAGATCCGTCCTTCTTATGCTTGGTTACTGGAGTCTGTTTGGAGTTGTCGGTTGGCTGGTCATAGGGTGGCTTCCTACTTATTATAAAGAGCATTTCAAACTTCCCCAGGGGGTTGCAGGTCTGTATGCAACTGGTTATTTATACCCTGCATCAATAG
>JALOCD010000094.1 GCA_023228025.1 Prolixibacteraceae bacterium
TGGGTGGTTTTCTTGCAGACAGGTGGAGCCGGACCAATTGGCTTGCAAGGATACATGTTCCTGCTATTGGCTTTTGTATAGCTGCACCTTGCATTTTCTTAGCAAGCAGTACTACAATTCTCGCTCTTGCAATTATTGCCTTTATGCTTTATGCTCTTACGCGTGCGTTCGGAGATTCCAATATGATGCCAATGCTTTGTATGGTGGCTGATCCACGTTACCGGGCAACAGGATATGGTGTACTTAACTTTTTCAGCACAATTATTGGTGGCATTGCGCTGTATGCCGGTGGCGTTTTACGTGACTCGAACATAGATCTCAGTAAAATGTATCAGTTCGCTGCTTTGATCATGATAGTATGTGCTACCCTGTTGTTTTTAGTAAGGCCAAAATCAATGTCTGATGCGGAATGATTTTTCCATTATTAAAATTTTGAGTACAATGAGAAACATGCTATTAAAAATATACAAACAGAAGGGCAAATACCCCAAGAGTAATAACATAAAGAAGATTCAAATCGCGGAGTTAAACTAATTTGGCCGTAATTGAATAGTTTTTGCCCTTACACCGGAATATCTCCGGTTCGAAAAATTCAAATTAGATATTTAGAAATAAACCTTACAATGAGAATCATTTTTGTTATTATCTGCCTCCTGAGTATTTTCAGGCCATTATCTTCGAAAGAACTGCCGAAATGCTTTCAAGTATTCCCTCAACCACAAAAGGTAGAAGTTAAAGATGGGAAAGGGATGTTTTACAATGAATTGAGTTTTATTATTGCCGAAAAGAATTCATTAATTCCTGTACTGGGGAATTTAACCGGAAGTCTTCCTCATTACATAAAGAAAGGAATAGGAATTTTTCTTCGATTATCCAATACTGAATACCTGCCCGATTCGGAAGAAGGATACATTTTGGAATTAGATGAACAGGGAGTGCATATTGAGGCCAGAAATCAGAAAGGCTTATTTTATGGATGTCAGACATTGGAACAGTTAATGGAAGACAGCCGTGATTGTAATATTCAAATCCCCTGTCTGAAAATAACCGACTATCCTGAAATAGCTTACCGCGCCATCCACCTCGATTTAAAGCATCATCTTGACGTCGGCCATTATTATTATAGCGTAATCGACCGCCTTGCAAAAATTAAAGTAAACGCCATTATTATCGAATTCGAAGATAAACTTCGCTATCGGCAGGCTCCTTTGGTGGGAGCGGCAGATGCTATTTCCATTGAAGAATTTGCGGCGATTAGCAGGTATGCGAAGGAGCGCAATATTGAAATAAGTCCGTTGGTGCAGGGATTGGGTCATGCTTCGTTTATTTTAAAGCACGAAGTTTATAAAACGTTACGTGATGATCCTGCCTCTGACTGGGTTTTTGATCCGCTAAACCCGGAAACATACAAACTTCAGTTTGCACTTTATGAAGATGCTATCGCTGCCACACCATATGGGAAATACCTCCATGTTGGCGGCGATGAGGTAGGTAGTCTGGGGAAATCTGAACGATGTAAGAAATCCGGGAAAGATCCCTTTGAGCTTCAAATGTAC
Organism: Prolixibacteraceae bacterium; assembly: GCA_023228025.1. Classification (GTDB taxonomy): domain Bacteria; phylum Bacteroidota; class Bacteroidia; order Bacteroidales; family Prolixibacteraceae; genus CAINVV01. The sequence goes on from JALOCD010000094.1 coordinate 1,557, forward strand.
TGGTTACAGAAAGTGACCCAATTTGCAAAAGAACATAACCGAATACCCATCTTTTGGGATGATATGGTATTCAAACTAGCAGGTCTCTTCCACACTACCTTACATCCGGAAATTGATGTGCAGAAAGTGAATGAGCTTTGGGCGAAAAATAAACCATTACTGGAGAAGAGCCTTCCGCTTTTCCCAAAGAATTGTGTCTATATGCGCTGGAATTATTTTTATCCCAAATTAACAGGCAATCAATTGGCCATAGATTGGTTTGAAGAGCACGATCTGAATGCCATGGCCGCAACTGCTGCACAGACCGTGTCAGCTATGCTTCCGCGGAATAATTCAAATTTTCAGGCAATCAAGAATTTCTGTCAGCTTACTGCGGAAAAGAAGATGAACGGCATCTTGTGCACCATCTGGGATGATTGTTCTCCTCATTTTGAAACAGTTTGGCGGGGATTGTACGATTTCGCTTACTTCAGCTGGAACTACCAAGATGTTTCCTCTGAGACCACACACGCTCTTTTTCGCCATCGTTTTTATTCGCCTGAGTTGGAACCTTCCTCTTTCGGATTTCAGGACCAATTGGAAAAAGCCCTGGCCTTCTGGGATACTGCATTAATTAGTGAAGGTGATAGGACTCATTATCATAAAACGTTTAAACTTTTAGACTTGCCACAGCCCAATAATAAAGGGGAATGGGGCATGAAATACAAAGAAAAAATAAGCCAGGCGCAGAATGCCGTAGTCCAATATAAGCTCATTAAAGCTGAAATAGCGAAAGCGTTGGAGTTATCGCTGAGGAATACATATTCTATTGAAGTATTTAACCAGATCAATGAACTTCAAGTGTACCCGGCCAACCTGCTGGTATTGATTGAACAGTATGACAATGCAGATGCTACGGATAAAAAGGAAGTTGGTCTGCGTTTGAAAAAATTTGTAACTGAATTTCAAGAACTACGCATAGGTCTTGAAACCGTTTATTCCAAAACACGCATACTGGGAAATACTGAAGGGTATCAGCTCGATTCGAATTTTCCGTCGCATTTGGCTAACGGGACTAACAATACCGATTGGATGTACATGTATGAATTGGCCATGAATCAGAAAATAACGGAATGGTTAGCAAAACAGGGAATAAATTGAGATATGAAAGACAATATTCAAATTGAATTGAAAATGTATGAACATCATTTTCACAAAGATGCCTGGGTAGAGCTTGACAAGATCATTGAACCGGCGTAAAAAAAGGAGAAAAAATGAGGACAAACGGATGTGTATTGGAAAATACGCCCCCATAACTTAAAAATCGGCGAATAGAGGGGCAAATACCCACAATAGCAATGGTATCCAAACATTCAAAATTTTGCCTTGTACAACCTGGGGCATTCCATAAAAAATGCAGATGATTATCAGGAAATTTCTCCTGTGATAATAGGGAATTGGGATAATAAATCTTTTTCTATCGAATGGCAGGAGTTTACTATTGATCTAACTCCTTATTTTATTGAAAAAGTCGGGCAATTTGAACTGAAGTTTCAATCAATTAGTCACGATTTCGCTTTTAATAAACATGGGGAACATGGGCTTGAATATAAGGATTGGAAGGTTGAAATGCATGGTACTACCAACCCAGATGTCATCTTGAAAGGCTAGAAGTCTTTTTCATCAATAACTCTAAGTAAATTACAAAACAAACGAATACCCGTATTCTGTTCATGGTGCAAATAAGGACCAAACCTGGCCGGTCAGTCGGAACAATTGAATTGAAGATGATCGATATCAAATGAATAGTTGAAAGGTGGCCAAAATGAATAACTATTATGTGTACGCAGAGGTAATATCCAGAAGATGGATAAAATTTTAATTATCCTTTAAAACAACTTATGTTATGATAAAAAAAATTATAAGCTTAACATTTTTGATCGGAATTCTGAATATTTACCTGATGGGTCAGATTCCTGTCCATTCATTTACTTTATCAAAATCCGGATTTTTACTCGACGGCAAACCGTTTCAAATTATTTCGGGCGAGATGCATCCAGCGCGCATCCCTGTTGAGTACTGGCGGCACCGAATACAAATGGCCAAAGCGATGGGCTGCAACACCATTGCTGCCTATGTTTTCTGGAACTACCATGAAACGGAACCCGGCATATTCGACTTTCAAACTGGGAACCATAACATTGCCCAATTTATCCGGCTGGTTCACGAAGAGGGTATGTTTTTAATGCTGCGCCCAGGGCCGTATGTATGTGCCGAATGGGATTTTGGCGGATTGCCGTCTTATTTGCTTAGTATTCCTGATATTAAAGTGCGCTGCATGGATCCGCGATATACCGAGGCAGTTGAACGTTATATTAAAACGCTGGCACTTCAGGTGAAAAATTTTCAGGTAACCAAGGGTGGTCCGATTGTTATGGTACAGGTTGAAAATGAATATGGAAGTTATGGGAATGACCGTACCTACATGAAATGGGTTCAGGAAATGTGGAAAGAAAACGACATTGAAGTCCCCCTTTACACTGCCGACGGAGCCGCACCATTTATGCTCGAAGCCGGGTCGTTGCCTGATGCAGCCATTGGATTGACCCGGGAACCAATACCGCGAATTTTGCCGAAGCAACCAAGGTTAATCCGAATGTTCCTTCATTTTGCAGCGAATTATACCCCGGCTGGCTTACCCACTGGGGCGAACAGTGGCAACGTCCGGATACGGCAAAACTGCTTACGGATGTTAAATGGTTGATGGACAATAAAAAGTCGTTCAATTTTTATGTAATTCATGGAGGGACCAATTTCGGTTACTGGGCAGGAGCCAATGCTTTTGCGCTCGATCAATACCAGCCCGATGTGACCAGCTACGATTACGATGCACCCATCAACGAAATGGGGCAGGCCACCTTGAAATATTATGCTTTGCGAAAATTATTGGCCAAATATTTACCTGCCAAAGAAAAACTGCCCGCACTACCAAAGCCTATATCTGTGATTGGGATTCCGGAAATCCATCTTAATGTTTCGGCTTCGGTATGGGATAATCTTCCGGCATCTATACAATCGCCACAACCCAAACCGATGGAAATGTTTGGTCAAAAGGCTGGTTTTATTCTTTATCGCACTAAACTTATAGGCCATAAGAAAGGAAAATTGCGGATTACCGACCTACATGACTATGCAACCATTTTCGTCGATGAAAAATATGTTGGAAAACTTGATCGAACCAATAAAGCAGAAAATATTATAGAGTTGCCGGCATCAAACACAGCAAACCCGCAGCTCGATATTCTGGTAGAGGGAATGGGGCGCATCAATTTTGCCGAATTTATGATCGACCGCAAAGGAATTACCGACCGCGTTTCGCTCAATGGGATGACTTTAATGAACTGGGAGATTTTCACCTTGCCGTTTGATGAAGCATATTTGAATAAGCTAAAATTTTCCTCAGCGGAGGCAACACGCCCGGGAATTTTTTTTAAGGGCGAGTTTGTGTTGGCTTCAACTGGCGATACATACATTGATCTAAGTGATTGGGAAAAGGGTGTAGTCTGGGTAAACGGTCACAATTTAGGCCGCTATTGGAAAATTGGCCCGCAGAGGCAATTGTATTGTCCTGCCCCCTGGTTGAATAAAGGGAAAAATGAGATTATTATTTTTGATGAACATCTGTTAAGTCCGAAGTTGATTAGAGGGGTGAAATACTTGGAATTTTGCTCCACCTGAAATATCATTTGATCCCCCATTTGGTCCTCCTCATTTGGGTAACAAAATTTAAGGCCGGTAGTTCGAGTCATCTCAGAAAATATCTTCCCTCCCTTACTGAAAAGATATTCAACCGATCATCTCACTACCAGCCTCAACACAAAACTCTCTAGGAGTTTTTAATTACTGCTTGATACCTGAATCAAAAGTAAACCAGTTTCGGCGAATAGGGTTGTTCGGTTTTTTAACGTAGCTATTCCCGGATTAATCGTTCTGTTATATTTTTTTTAACAGGCAGAATTTTAATTCAAACATTATTTTGATCTTAATTTACATTTTGAAATGATTACAATATTAACCAGTAAAAATGGATCAAAGTATGAATTGGGAAAAATTTTCGGGAAAGAGGGTCAAAACTGTTTTGGCTGTTTCCCTGTTGACGGTTTCTTTGTTGAGTTGCAGTAAGAGTTTGAACACGAACACGGATTCTTTGTATGTACCAACTGCAACTGATGTCACACAAAATGCAACCTTGGCGGATTTACAGTCTGGCCGCTCGGTATTTATCAACAGTTGTGGGAGATGTCATTCCTTCTATTCTCCTGATAATTTGTCTGTTGCCAACTGGAATGCCATTATTCCCAATATGGCTTCCAGGGCTGGATTGTCAGCTTCAGAAGCGGCTCAGGTTACCAAGTATGTAACAAGAGGAAAATAACATAGATCTCATCCTAAAACAATAACTATTTTAGCGATTAAAATAGTCATTTTTTTTTTAACATTTTTTTATTTTATCATGTCAAAACTACTTTCCCGGCTTACAATAAAAGATATTGTATTTAGAAACAGGATAGCCATTCCTCCAATGTGCCAATACAGCGCTGTCGATGGTTATGCCAACGACTGGCATCTTGTCCATCTGGGCAGTCGGGCAACCGGAGGGGCTTCGCTTATCATTCAGGAGGCTACAGCAGTATCACCGGAAGGTCGAATTACACCAAGTGATTTGGGCTTATATCATGCCGGACATATTGACAAATTGAGACAGATCACCACGTTTATTGCCACTCAGGGGGCTGTGCCGGGTATTCAGCTGGCCCATGCGGGAAGAAAAGCCGCATGCGCAGTGCCTTGGAATGGTGGCCGGCAATTAAGCCCTACCGATGGAGGCTGGCAAACGGTGGCGCCATCCGGAATTCCGTTTTATCCGGAAGATTCCATACCTGATGAACTGACTGAAGTTGGAATTCAAAAAGTGGTTGATGATTTTAGGGTTGCGGCATTACGCACCTTGGAGGCCGGTTATCAGGTAGTTGAAATTCATGCTGCCCATGGCTACCTGATGCACCAGTTTCTCTCACCGCTCTCCAACCGGCGCACCGATCGTTATGGAGGCAGTTTTGAAAACAGGACCAGGCTGCTGCTGGAGGTTGTTGATACTGTCAGAAAAGCATGGCCCGAAAATCTGCCATTGTTTGTAAGGATATCTGCCACCGATTGGGCGGATGGCGGATGGAATCCTGTAGAGTCAGTAGAGTTATGCAGGATTCTGAAGGGCAAAGGAGTGGATCTGATCGACTGCTCCACGGGGGGAATAGTACCGGATGCGAAAGTTCCGGTTGCCCCTGGTTTTCAGGTAGAGTTTGCAGGCAAGATAAGGAGGGAGGCATCCATACTCACGAGTGCCGTTGGGCTCATTACAACACCAAAACAGGCAGAAGCTATTCTGGAAGAGGGCTCTGCCGATTTGATACTCTTTGGCAGAGAATCTTTAAGGGAACCCTATTTCCCGTTTAAAGCAGCAGCTGATCTGGGTGACGACATTGACTGGCCTGTTCAATACATCAGGGCAAAGCCATAATTACTGACTCCTTCCAATCCGAAGTGTTATTTTCGAGGAGGTTGTATCCCTGTTTGCCCAATTCAATCAAATGGAGACAATTTTGCCTGTTTCGCTTTGTGAGATCGTCGTTCCAAATCTGTAAATCCGGCATCGAAACGGCAAAATAGTCCAGTTTGAACAGGTCATCCATATGAGATTCACCAAATTGGATGAGCGTGTCGAACCTTTGCCGTGCCTCACTTTTTCTCTTCAGGGCCAGTAGCGCCAAACCCTGGTAAAAGATCGTATCCGGTTGCTGGTCGTTGTAGAATATGGCCGGCACCGGTTCTGATATCCCTGTTGAGGCAATCTGCCAACATTCAGTTGATTTGGCTGAGTTTCCTTGTGCGTGATAGGCACAACCCAGCCAATAAAAAATGGCATTTTCCTGAGCCCCATACAATTTTCCTTCACCCAGAGTATTCGGATATTGAAGGGCTTTTGTCAACAGATCTGCTGCGCGGTCAAACTGCTTTTCCGAGATTGCCTTTTTGGCCATTTCTGTCAGACAGTAAACATATTGTGCTGTGACCTTTCCCTCACCCCCTTCCCATGGGTGAAATTGGCGGGACATGATCATTTTGAAGGCCTTTTCATGATATCCCAATTGGTTGTAAAGGGTTATCTGCTCCAGATAAAGATCATCCCTGAAATCAACCAGATCGGGGTATTTTGCCAGATTTTCCAATCTTTTTGATGGAGGTAAATTTAACCGTTTGTACAATTGATCGAGCTCCATCAGGATGCGGGCGTCTGAAGGATCCAGCCCAAAAGCCTTTTCGAGCTCGGCGACGGCTTTTTCTGAATTGTTCAGCTTGTTGAAATAGGCCAATGCCAGGTTTCGGTGTACAGTTGGGTAACTGTCATCCAGCTTGGCGGAAAGTTCCCAGTTTGCCACGGCTTCAGTGTACTGTCTGACGCTATACCAGAAATTTCCAAGGTAATAAGGGGCTTTCGCATCTTTAGGGTTCTGTTTTTTCGCCCATTCAAGTACGATAACAGCCTCCGTATGATTGGGGAAACAGTAATCTGGATTTGCCAATGAAGCATTTTGCAGCGTTGCAGATGACCTCTCAGAATCTCCAAGCTGGTCTTCGAACCAGGCTTTGTAATAATAGGCCATTGGAAATGCTGACTGCCCATTTTGTCGTTCAATCCCGATTGATATCAGATAGATGGCCTCCTCAAATAGTCCGGCTGCGGCAAGATCCAGGGCAAATTCGATGTAATTGTGGATGTTGTTATGCAAGAGAGAGGTTAAACCTGACAGGTCTGCGACGCTGTCAGGATGGAGGAGATGTTTTTCAAATAGAACGCCAAAATTGAATGGATCCAGTTTCAAGGATTCAATGATCAGTTTCTCAGCTTCTTCAAATCTTCCAAGTTTGCGCAGAACTGCAATTTTAAGATGGCGGGACTTGTGGTTGTGCCAATTTCGGATCATCGCGCGATTAATAAGGTCAAGCGCCTCGACCCATTGCTGTTTTTTCGAAGCCAGTTGGGCCAGCTGGAAGTAGCCGTTTTCCATCAAGGCCGCATTCCAGACCGATTTGTAAAAGCAATCGAAGGCCTCATCGTTCCTTCCCTGGTAGCGAAGTGTCAATCCCAGGTTGTAAGAAGGTTCCCCATCGGCAGGATTTGGATTGTATTGTGTCAAAGTTTCTATGGCCTTTCTGAAATGCGCTTCTGCTTTTGCAAATTGTCCACGCCGCAGAAACAACAACCCCATGGCATTGTTGCACCTGCTCTCTCCCGGATCACGGCGCATGGCCTCCTGGTAATAATCCCGCGGATCGTAAGTTGCATGGCGGTATTGCTCCAGATGGATCCCGGTTAGGTACAATTGTTCGATACTCTCTATCTCATCCGGCAGTCTGGCTGGCCGGGCAGCGGACGGAATGGCTTTTGATTCACCAGTTTCAGGTTGCCAGCATACCAACGTTTTTCCGTTGGATGAAAATATTGAAATCGATAATTTCCCGGGCTCTGTACCGGAAGGCAGTGCTACTGACTTTTCATAAGTGGCCCCGGGATGGAAATCGAATCTATCCTCCAGCAATACGGAAGATCCTAAAGTCAACAAGATTTTGGCAGATGGGTATTCTGATGTTGCGTAGGCCTTTACAATGGCTTTCCCATCCGCTGTTTCAAGGTTCACCATGGCCTCCTTCGTGGCATTCTTAACGATCCCCAGATCCCGGTAGGGCATAAAATATTGGGAAAAGGATTTTTCCTCTCCGGGCATCAACCACGAAAAGTCGGGCTGATTATCGGTATAAACGCCACACATCAGCTCGATGTAAGGGCCATCCTCGTCTGTGAGGTTGCGGTCCCAGGCCTTTCCGAAGTCACTGTGGCCCCAGGTCCACTGTTTTTTCCCGGGAGAGACATGGTGATTTGCGACATGCAGCAAACCGCCCCTGGTATCATTTTCGTACCCGCCCACGAAATTGTAGTTCGAATTGACTGCCATGTAAGAGGTGGGGACCGGAATATTTTTGTATCTGGAGATATCTGTGCCGGGAGAATAGTCGACTTTGTAATAAGTTCCCTTGGCAATCGGAAATTCAGACACATCGCGTTTCCCGTGATCGAAAACCGCGTGAACATCCGGCGGGAAGACCGATTGGTAATCGTCGTTGACCTTTACGGCCGGGTTTGCCCACCAAAGGAAAGTCTGGGGGAAGTTGGTCCGGTTGAACAATTTGACATTGATCTCCAGATAGGCTTTGTCAGGATAGAGGGTAAATCCTGCCATTCCACGGGTACGGAACATTCGCTCCACTTCGCTGCACCAAACTGTCACGCTACCATCTTCATTTTCTTCGATGCAGTGGTCGACAGGTTGGAAAGTAGAAGGTCGGTGGTGCTGCGGCCAGTTGAACTCAATGCCGCCTGAGATCCAAGGCCCGGTGAGGCCTACCAATGCAGGTTTGATGACCTGGTTGTAGTATATAAAATGTCGTTGTTTGGTCTTGTCGTAGGCCATCTGGATGCGACCGCCCAACTCCGGCAGGATCATCAGTTTCAGGTACTGGTTCTCCAAAAAAATGGCATTATATTCCTGATCTTTTTTTTCATCAAGAATTTTCTCAATTACAGGATGCGGATAAACGACTCCACTGCTTCCCTGATAAACGCGATTTTCGAGAAACATCGGATTTTTCTCCGGTTTTCCGATCCCGTATGTGGGAATGGTTACTTTTTCGTACCAGCCTTTGACACTCATAATTTTGTATTATAAATTTTTTTACCACGAAGGACACCAAGGGAAACACGAAGTACTCAAAGTATCATAATCAACATTTTGGTGTCCTTTGTGCTTTCCTTCGGGACCTTTGTGGTAATTTTATTTTTTTGCTATTTTGACCATGACTACTCCCTGAGCAGGAACTGTGGCACAAAATTTATCGTTGTAGTGGCCTAAGTCCTTTTGGTGCCACAGGTCGCGAACAAGTCTCTTTCCTTTAAGATTTAACTCCGACCAGTCGGCAGAGATTTCCGATTCCTTCTTGCTTCTGTTAAAAAGTCCGACGGCCAAGGAACCATCCGACAGTTTTTTTACCATTATAAAGGTCTCTTTGTCCCGCTGAATGACTTGACCGCATTCTCCAAGAGGATCCTGGTTTACATCTATCACCTCTGGATTACAGAGTACGTTCAATGTAAATTCGTCCAGTTTGGACATGTCGCCACTGTAGATTAATGGGGAAGCCATAAGGCACCAAAGCGACATGTAAGCATATTGCATGGCAGGCGGCATGGGTGAAAATTCGGGAACCCCCATTTTGTTCGCGTTGCCAATCCAACCAATTTGAATGTAGTCGGGATCGTTCCATTCACCCGGTTTGGAGTAGGCCCTGTATTCGCTGTTTTTCAGGGCGACATCAAAGATCCGGTCCAATTCAAAGCCTAAGTCGCCAGAGGTGCGCCAGCTATGGCCACCTATTTCAGCCCCCCATTTCCATACATCACCCATGCCGTATTGACAAAGGTTGAAAACTACATCGCGGTCCAGGGAGTTTAAAATTGTTCCCATCTGGCGGTAGGGTTTTTGGTAGGCTTCGAGGCTCTTATCCTTCCCGGCTATCCTGCCATACGAACACCAGTCGTATTTCAGAAAATCAAATCCCCAGGCGGCAAACTGCCTCGCATCCTGCTCTTCGTGCTGGTACGCACCGGTAAACCCTCCACAGGTCAAGGTGCCGGGAGAGGTATAAATTCCAGCTTTTAAGCCCTTATCATGAATGAAAGTTGTCAGGCCTTTCATATCGGGGAAATAGGAGTTTGGAACCATGTTCCCATTCTCGTCCCTCAGTGGGCCAACCCTTTTGGGATCGTTGTTTTTGGGTGCATTCATCCAGCAATCGTCGATGTTGACATATTGATAGCCTACGTCGGCCATGCCGCTGGTAATCATGACATCAGCAGCTTCGCGCATCATTTTATCGGTAATCCTGTCGTAGTGCGCATACCAGTGGTTCCACCCCATGTGTGGCGTTAAGGCCAGTTTATCGCCTGAAATGATTTTGAAATTCCGTTTGCTCTTCCCCTTTGTGTTTTTGGCCAGAAGTACCACCTGGTATTCCCCTTTTGTGGGTGTAATTCCTGAGATAATTCCGGTCTCTTTATTAAGATTAAGTCCTTTTGGTAATTCTTTTGCATCAAAGCTGATGGGACGTTTTCCCTGACATGGTATCCTATAAAGGAACGGATGGCCCGGACGGCAACCGTAAACCAACGGACCGTTGAGGCGAGGTTCAGGTTTAGGAGCAGGAGTATAAATTTCCCTGCCATTTGAAGCATTGTCTTTGGATGCCCCAAAGGTTATCGAAGCGGTAGACAACACAGAGACACAGATAAACAGGAACAGGAGATGACGAATTAAATTTTTCATCTATTGGAATTTTTAGTGATGGATCAGTTAATTGGTTGTCAGATTCCGGAGAAGGCTGGCCTCAATTGAAGAGGAAGGTTGAAACCGTTTTCCCGTCATATATTTTTGTAAACTGAAGAGAAGTTGTTGGGCCTCAGGACGTTTTTCCAGGTCTGTTATCAGATCGATCCCCGAAACGAGTATCTTTCCTTTCCCAACCTTGGCCTCAAAAAGAAGCGCAATGGGTTGATTGGTAAACCAGTCGTCAATTACCCTGACTATCGGTTTGATGTTATCCGGGAAGTTCGTCAGATTGATGGCTGAAGAATGACTCATGGCATCCCACCATTCCCAGTTGCTGTAGTATTCAGTCGGAAATTCTGCCAAAGCCGGATGTTTGGGATTACACAAGATTCCAAGCGTGTGGGGCGCCTGGCCTCTTGTCCAGGCTGTGTTCCAAAATATGCTGGAAAAACCTACAGCAATTTTCCCGCCATATTCGGGTTTTAAAGTCCCCTTTTTCAGCGAAAGAAGTACAGAACCTCCCTGATCAAGACACTTCAGGGCCGATTGATCTAATGTGCCGCAAATAACGAACTTACTATTATCTGTTACGATCTCTTTTTTTGCAGGATAGACCCAGAAGTCCCATTTGTTGGTAAAGGAGTTGATAGCGACTTCCAGGTTTAGTTTTGCTGCTTTTGTCTGGAATGAAAGAGGGAGGGAAATTCTCCCCAGAGAGATGCAGTTCCCCAAAGCGATGTTGGTTGGGCTCAATTTCCCCGACTGAAGCACTTTCCCGGTAACATCAGTAATGCTCCACTCCGGAGTACAGGAGACCAGCGGAGCATCGCCGTAATGAGCAACTTCAATGCGGGCTTCGAAAACTTCGTCGTTGGTCAAGATGCATTTATTCATTCGGGCAAGCGGCACTGTTGAGTTGCAGAATTGGCTGTATTCTTTGGGTGAAATGTATCCTTTCTCATCCCAGAACGGATCCAGCACGCCAACCAGCGCACTTCCCTGTCCGGGGAAATCGTGCAGGTCGAGTAACTGGAATCCGGCAAACCCAGGTGTTCGCAATGCCGCTTCAATGTCTGACTTGTAACAGAGTGCCTGAAGTTTTCCTGAAGCGAGTAAAAAACTGTCGGCCAGTTGTGCCATTCCATGTTCCTTTAGCGTCTCCTGAAAAATTTCGAAATTTTTGGCCCTGACAACTCCGGTATATTTGGATATCTCCCGAAAGTTCGGATAGACGCACCATTGTCCGATTTCGTGGCTCACAACAGGCTTCTTCAGCGTCTGGATTTTGGCAGACCAATCGTAATTGGTATTTGGGGCATTATTGTTGATGATGCTTTTCAATTCCTCTCCCCATCCCTGAATGCGTGGGACCGGGGTACTTAGGTAGTCATTCACATCAAGGTTGGGCCAACCTGCTCCTGAGGTATAGATGCGGCGACTGTCAGTCTTCTTCCAGAAAGTCACAAAATTTTTGAGGAATTGGTTATAATTCTTCCCGCCGGGTTCATTGCCATAAGCCATCATGCAAAAGGATGGATGGTTTCCATATGCCTCCACCATTCGTTGGCTCTCTTCATAAAGGTACTTGTCGAACGGTTTGCCGTCTCCAAGGGAGGTGGATTGATTGCACCAGGACGAGCATTCCACGAGCAGGTAAAACCCGGCCTGGTCTGCTGCTTCAAAGGCTGCTTCCGGCGGACACCAGGAGTGGAAACGCATGTGGTTTAGTCCATGGGCCTTGCAGATTGCAAATATGCGAAGCCACTCAGCGATATCTGTAGGTGGATACCCTGTCTTAGGGAAGATGGCACATTCCAGGGTCCCGCGCAGAAAGAGCGGTTTGCCATTGATCTGAAGCGAACTCCCCACTGCCTTTATTTCCCTCATTCCGAAAGTGGTTTCAAAAGTATCTGTCTGATGAGAGGTCATTTCAGTCAGAATGGCTGTAAGATTGTACAAATCAGGATGAAATTCGCTCCAGGGTTTGACATCAACCCCCATCGGATAATCCATACTCAGGAGATTATCCCCTGGCGACAACTCAAATTCGGCACTCTTTCCGGAGGTGGCAGTGGCTCCTCTGACATTCATGACAATGTAAATCTTTGCGGCTTTCCCGGTAGGGTTCAGCACTGAAATATTGGCCTTTATTTTGCTGTTTTGGATATCGGGAAAAACCTTGATATTTTCGAAATGCATCAAGGGTTTTGTTTCGAGAAACAGTTGACCAACCATGCCATTCCAATTGGTTTGTGTATGGTCGGAGATGCTATGGGAATTAAGGCCGGGATCGATCTCTTTGGTACGGTTGTCGATGCAAATGGTGAGGATATGTTTCCCAGGAGTAAGTTGTGCGGTGAGATCGTAAGTGTGTGGCGTTCCCAGGGAATTGCGCATTCCTGTTTCGCGGTTGTCAATCCACACCCGGCTTTCCCAATGGCATCTTTCGAGTACCAGGGTAATATTTTGTCCTTTCCAATCCGGAGGTATGTTCACCTCTTTTTGGTACCATGCGGCACCCTGATAGTGTTTCAGCGACTGCAGCCAAAATGGGATTTTGATGTTTCCGGGGATGCGGTATTTGGCATATTCGGGATTTTTGAAATAGGAGCTATCGACAATCTGGCCGGTCCATTTGGTGGACAAGGAAACATCATCCCCTTTGTCGTTTGTTGACATTGATCCTGGCAGGAGAACTGTATCGGAAAGTCTTTTTTCAAACCACTTTTCTGTTCTGCCTTTATCAAAAGGATCTGAAGCAAATTTCCATGAACCGGAAAGATCAATTTTCTGTTGGGCAATTGAAGTAAATCCTGACAGAATAAGGGAAAAGAGGAGGTAAATTGAAAGTTGATGGATTTTCATAAGGGTTAATTGACATTCAGTTTTTCTATTTCTTCAAGGCTCAGTCCCTTAGTTTCCGGAAGCTTTTTAAGGATAAAGAGAAATCCTGCAAGGCAAATGGCTGCATACAACCAGAATGTGCCGCTGGCATTTAGCATTTTGTTTAATATTGGGAAAGTGTAAGTCAAAATAAAGCATGCTATCCATAAGGAGGTAGTGGCTATGGCCATGGCCGCACCGCGGACGCTATTTGGAAATATTTCGGATAGAATAACCCACGTGATTGGTGCGAGTGTCATGGAATAAATGGCGATGGCGAGCAACACAAGGGCCAGGATGGCTACCCCTTTTAATTCAAAAAAGTAGGATGTTCCCAGGGTAAAGAAGATCATGGCCAGTCCGAGGGAACCCAAAAGCATCAGCTTGCGGCGACCCCATCCATCCACCATCCGCATGGCGATCAGACAGAATATAAGGTTGACCGCTCCGGTAATAACAATGTTGAATAGCATGTCGTTCACCGAATAGCCGGCCGACGAAAATATCTCTTCCGCGTAATTAAAGATCACATTGATGCCGCACCACTGCTGGAAAACGGCTAAGACAATACCTAAAACTAGGAGTGGCCGTATCTTTTGTGATGACAGTGATTTCCAGTCGATTTTGCTGCTATTGCCATGCAGCGTACCAGCAATTTCAGTTTCGGCTTCAAGGGCATATTGTCTACCACCAATTCGTTCCAGAATTCTGATTGCTTCCGGCCATTTTCCTGCTTTGGTCAGAAACCGTGGACTTTCAGGGATAAAAAAGGACAAAATAAAGAAAGCAAGTGCAGGAACAGTGCCTGCCCAAAACATCCAACGCCAACCCATCTGGCCATTCCAGGAGTGAAGGATCATCAGGTCGGATGCTCCTTCTGGAACTTTTTCTGCGATCAGGTAATTGACGATCTGTGCGGCAAGGATACCGATAACGATGGTCAACTGGTTAACAGAAACCAACCTGCCTCGCATGGATGCGGGTGATATTTCTGCAATGTACATTGGCGAAACGGCAGATGCCAATCCGATCCCCAATCCGCCAAGGAGACGAAACAGGATGAAGAGGTTGAAGGAATTAAAGGTCCCTGTGCCGATTGCAGCGATTGTAAATAGGAATGCTGCCAAAATGAGTGGTCTTTTACGGCCAAAACGGTCTGTCAGGTATCCTGAAACCATGGCCCCTACCAGGCATCCCAAAAGTGCACAACTCATGGCCCACCCTTGCAGATAGGGTGAACTGGTCAGGTCGAAGTACCTTTCGTAAAATGGTTTGGCCCCTCCAATAACGACCCAGTCGTAGCCAAAGAGAAGTCCGCCCATGGCAGACACCAGCGTTATGCCGATAATGAATTGACGGTTAAAGTTTGATTTGCCCACAATATTATAGTTTAGTTGAGGCAAAACTACCACATTCAGCCACTTGTTGAAATGAAGGATTTAATTAATTTATGGATTATATTATCATTTGTGCTAATTTAGCGACAACTGGAGATTTTATTTCTAAATTCTGGAATTGAGCTGGTTTTGTTCTTGTGTAGCAGCTGATATTTTATTTATTCATCCTGGATATTAATAATTCATTCATTTCGTATGAAAAAGGAAGATGGCTTTCCCGGGCAAATAAGTTTTGTTATTCCCGATAGGATTTTGGGTTTGGTGAAGGCAAATCCGCTTACGTCTGATTTGTACATTACGGATATTGGTTATTATCCGGAGGCCCGTTTCCATTTCAGGGAGCGGCCTTCCGGAACAGCACAGTTTATCCTCATCTATTGTTTGAGCGGGAGAGGGGAGATCAGGCTTAACAACATCCTTCATGACCTGAACGCAGATCATTATTTTATCATTCCTGCCGGCATGCCCCACTCCTATCATTCCGATGAACAAAATCCCTGGTCAATCTATTGGATCCATTTTGCCGGAAGGAAGGCGACTTTCTATTCCCGCTTTGGATGTCAGGCGCTATCCATCGAACGGATAAATTCATCCCGGATCAATGACCGTATCGATCTCTTTTCGGAAATCTTCCGTAACCTCATCCGGGGTTTCAGCCTCGAGGCTTTGGAGTATATTAATCTCAGTTTACCCCATTTGCTGGCATCCTTTACCCATTTGAGCCAGTTTCGGCTGGTAAGGGAGTCGGGAGAAAATGATCCTGTTGCCCAAAGCATCAATTATATGCTGGATCATCTTACCAGGAAGTTAAAGTTGGATGAGATCGCATCAGAAACCGGGATATCGGCATCCCATTTTTCGCGCATTTTTCTAGCCAGGACAGGACATTCGCCCATCGACTACTTCATACAGTTGAAGGTGCAGAGAGCATGTAGGTTACTCGATAATTCGGGTTGGATGGTGGCCGATGTAGCCCGTGAAATGGGCTTTGATGACCAGTTCTATTTTTCAAGGGTATTTCGTAAAGTGATGGGTATGTCACCTGCTGAATACAGAAAAAGAAGCGCTTGATAGGCGGATATGTACATCAAATACCTGATCAACAATAGGATTTCATCCATAAAATATGTAGTTTATCACTGGTTTTTATAACCTTTGTGTTGCACTTTGTGACCTTCTATGTTGAAAAACAAATTTTAGAGCTAAAATCTTTCAATTTTGCCCTTTTCTTTTTCGTAAACCCTTTTTTAGTTCAAAACAAGGATTTGTCAAGGCCGTAGCGAAGCGGAGTT
>JALOCD010000165.1 GCA_023228025.1 Prolixibacteraceae bacterium
CTGCCATCTTCCCAGGATCCACAAAATGCATCACCACCACCTCCATGGCTGGATTCGATTCCCGGGCATGCCGGATAATCCCTTCCATTCCAAGCACCTGAGTCTCTGTAGAAAATCCATTGGCCCGATCATTGACAGCAGCCTCCACAAACAACAGATCAACCTTCCCGTTCCCCAGCACATCCCTTTCGAAACGGAAAGCTCCCGGAGTCGATCCCATTGAGGGTATACCGGCAGCTACGAATTCAAATTTAGTCTGCGGGAAGCGATGCTGCAAATAGACGCATACACTGTCCCTCCATCCTCCATTGTAGGTGATCGAACCTCCCAAAAAGGCGACCCTGCCCCTTTTATCCCTTTCAAAAATTATTTGGGCATTGTGAAGTTTGTTGCGATAGGTGTGGTAATTACGACTTTCCAGCGGTTGCGGAACCTGAGGATAACTGTTCAGGATAAAATTGACGCCCGCTTGCAGGTTGTCAATCGGGAAATGATGCCCCTGCAGGGATTGTTTTCCTTTCGTGTTGGAATAAACCGTTGCCGGTCCTCCAAGTCGAATGTAACGGTTCACAAGCAGGAAGGTGTTTTCACTATTTGGTACCACACTATCGTTCAAACCGATGGTATGAAATACCGGCACCTTGGCTGCGGCCATATTCTCAAGATTGTCGATTGGATTATCTTTGTATTCAAGCGCTTCAACCTCACTTTTAAAGTTATAGGCAACCATCAGTTGTTTCCACGACTCTGCATCCCCTTTCGAACTCAACTTCCCCCCTGGCCAGCTTTTGAAATCACAAACCGGAGCTTCCGCATAGAGGCAACTCACCTTTTCCGGATATTTTTTTGCAAAATTATAGATGTACAATCCACCTCTGCTCACGCCTTCCAGGACAACCTTTTTGTTGAGACCATATTGCGCAGTGAGGTAATTGTAGAAATTACTCCATATTTCCACACATTTGGGAGATCCAAAAAGATAATCTGTATTTATGTAAGCCACGTGAAATCCCTTTCTTACCAGGATACTGTCCATTTCGTAATGCCAATCAGGGAAACGAGCCCTCCACACCCACGGTTTTCCTGGTGCCGGTTTATCGGGAACTATAAGACGACAATCGAGCCTATCGAGCTGAAAATCAGATCTTGCAAAACCGTGCCACGCTGACTTTTTCCCGGGATATGGCGAATTTACTACCGCGATATCGCTTCCTGTCAATTTTTTAGCAATAGCCTGGGCCATCAATCCCGCGCCTTCTGCATTCGGGTGAATTTGATCGGGAAACAAGGAGGCCCTTCCTGATAAGACAGAATAGAGATCAATCATCCCGAGATTTTCCTCTTTGGCAAGTTTTTCCATATCCGGAATGATCCCATGAACAATAATTGAATCATTGATACCCCAGCGACTTGCATAAGCAGGAACCGGTTTGCACAAATAAATTTTTGGATGGGATGGCAGGCTCTTCAACTCCTTAACCATTGCACGGCTATCCGCCAAAAACTCACCTGCATATTTCCAATTTTGCGGCTTGGTATCGTTCGTTCCCAGCTTGATAATCACGACATCAGGAAGAAATGCTTTTGCTTCTACCCAGGCTTCCTCTTTCCAATAAGGTAAATCGCCCTTTTTGAGCATCGTTCTGCCACCTACACCTAAATTACGGACGATCCATTTGTCGCCCAGCATCCTTCCAAGCTGTGCCGGATAAGAATCGCGCGGTCTGTCAGGAATCCCTGATCCATATGTAATGCTGTTGCCAATGCATGCGACCTTAACCGGAGAGCTGTAATTGGCGGGGTCGATGGGCTGCGTGAATCCGGCAATACTTAGTAATCCGGATATAACAAGAACGAAAAAATGTTTCATCTGTAGGTAAGTTTACTCAGCATAATGGTTGTATTTCCAATCGTTGACAAATTAGAAAATATTAGGGAAATTCATCATTCCCAGTAGATGACTTTGTACTAATTGTGATAAAAAATCTGGAAACATTAGTTTTGTACGGCATTTATCCGTACATTTGTAAAAAACGAAAGCAATGGAATCAATAACTGAACAGGAAGGTAAAGCCCGATTTGATACAAGACTATCCAAGGATAAAAAATTAATGATTGAAAAAGCAGCACTTCTGGGCGGTTACAAAAACCTTTCAGATTTTGTTGTATCAACGGTTTGCGAAAAGGCTCAGGCGATCATTCAAAAATCTGAAACAATTCTCTCATCCCAAAGGGACAATGAGGTTTTCTTCGATGCACTGGTAAATCCTCCGGAGCCAAATAAAGCTTTGCGATCCGCAGTCAGTCAGTACAAAAAGCATAGCGCTGAATAATGGCAACTACTGTAATCCTCTCCCACGATCACCGGATACTGACATCAGGTTTCAATTGTGGAAAATTTTTACTTGATACCTATATAAAGACGCAGGCAAGTCAGGATGTTAAAAGAAAACTTTCTGCGTGTTTCGTATCTGTTGACCATGTTAGCGGGTTAATTCAGGGATATTATACCCTTTCAAACAACAGCATTCCTCTGGGATTAATCCCGGAAAATTACAGAAGGAAATTACCTCATTCATATAATTCGATACCAGCTACACTTCTTGGAAGATTAGCCATTGATATAAGATTCAGAGGTTTATGCCTAGGCAAGATGCTATTGATAGATGCGTTAAGCAGAAGTTATGAAATTTCAAAATCTGTCGGTTCCTTTGCAGTGGTGGTTGACCCTTTGGATGATGAAGCCGAAAGATTCTACACCAAATTTGGGTTTATCCTACTTCCAGATAGTCACAAGATGTTTTTACCT
This sequence comes from Prolixibacteraceae bacterium, assembly GCA_023228025.1. GTDB lineage: Bacteria > Bacteroidota > Bacteroidia > Bacteroidales > Prolixibacteraceae > CAINVV01. Next base: position 2,810 of record JALOCD010000165.1, read on the forward strand.
ATGAAAACCGTTGGAAAGCTATTTGATGAGAAATAGAATTTATAAGCATCAGCATTGATTTGATGTAGCAATACGGACCGGCTGTATTGGTTTTTAATGGTGCTTTGCAGGTAAAAAAGTCTTGCTTTGTGGTCTTTTATCCTTTGAATTATCAATACATTATGTTGCCATGGGACTTGTGAAACAAGTTGTTTCACTATTTCAACTTCTGAGGCAACTGGCTTCAGATTACTTAATTCTGAATCAGGCTGATTCACTTTTCCCAATTCTGAATCAAGCTGATTCACTTTTGAGTATTCACTTACCAATTGCCTCCCGTTTGGTCGGAGAGGTGATCTTTTTCAGGAATAGGAAAGCAGGCTAGATTATTCTAAATTTGATCATCGTTTTACATTTGCAATCCAACACCTGTTTTAAAGAACAATCTGTAAGTTTCAGAAACATACAATCAATGTTATGGATTTTAAGGAATTACTTGAGAAATATCAGGAACTGCTCATTGAGAACAAGTTTTGGTAGTGCAGAAGAAAGTATGATGCGAATTGTAAGCCCTGGTATTGCTTCCGAACTGATAGAGAGCATTAAAAAATATGAAAATGAGTAGCAATTTTAAAATCCAATATGTTTTTTGCTCTCTTCTATAAATTCTTTTACCTGCCCGATAAGCGGTCTGGCAATGTTCTCATTGTAATCATATAAGTCCCCATAATCTCCTTTTTGCCGGTAATCGAACAACTTAGAGAAGAGCTTTCCTTATGATTTGTCAATTTTACCCGTCTTTATGAAATGTAGTCCGAATTGAGTTCGGGCCCCATCGTGTGATTGAGTTTCAATGCCATTCTTAATTAAAAGTGCAATCACTGCATAGAAACAAGCATAATACAACCTGTTAATAACGGCATTCCATTTACCATTTTCAGAGAGGATGAGAGCTTCATCAAAGGACTCCAATGAACGATGAAACCTGTATTTTATATAATCTTCAGGATTATTAATTGTCATAGCAATATCCCTTCTCTCGTAACATTCTTGAATAGTGGGGAATATACCAACATGTTCTTCCAATAATCTTTTGGATAAATGATGGTAGAAATTATTTGACCTGATTCCAATTCAATATCATATAGGTCATCTCTAAACTTATCCTCAATCTCATTGGTAACCTGGTCATCATCCACCAGAATCAAGATATCCCAATCCGAATCAGGTCGAAAATCCCCCCTTGCACGTGATCCGAAAAGATAAGCCATCGCTTTGGGATCTTTTTCGTGAATGGATTTTCTAATTCTGTATTGTATCTGGTCGTTCCCCATTCCTATATGATTATCAATCAAAAGTACAAATTTCTATCTGCGATTCCCTCTTGTTGAACATTTTTTAGGATTCCGTATCTGTTATCTTTATTGGCAATAAAATCTAAAAGTCAAATGTCAACCCGCTTTGTGTCAAAGGATGGGACTGGGCCCCATTATCCGGCAAATTTGGAACCTTCAGCGCCAGCCCAAATTCTTTGTTCAACTTTCCAATAAAATAGGCCGCCAGCAAAGGTGATTCCATCTCAATATTTTGATGCACAAAAAAATTGATATCCCTCAACCCCAGTCCTACCCAAACCCGTAGCCGGTCAATCCAGCCATCCAGGCGCTCCCGGTCTTTGAGAGGATCGTTGGCGCCAACATAGCGGATAAAAACCGAAGGGGTGGTCAGCCGCATGTGCAACAAGTCCCTTCGGCCAGCAGTATCAACCAAAACATTGGTGACTGCATGCTTTTCGAACAATTGGAAAACCTCCGATGCAATTGCGGGTATATTAAACCACTCAGCGTGCCTCAATTCGATTGCCAAAGGAATGGATTTCGGGAAGTTCTCGACAAAAATTACCAACCGTTCCCAGTTCTTAAAGCCAAAATTGCTGTTCATCTGCAAAAATACCATTCCCAGCTTCTCTTCGAAATTACTGATGCTGTCGCAATATTCATCCACCAACAACTGAACATCATTCAATCGCCTCAAGTGACTGATACTTTGCGTGATCTTGGGAAAGAATTTGAACTCTGCAGGTGTTTTTTCACGCCAGGTTACCACCTGTTCCCGTTTGGGCATATTGTAAAAAGTGGCATTCAATTCAATGGAATTAAACTGACGGGAATAATAGGCCAATTCATCTTTGGTACCTCGGGGATAGAAGTTTTTCAGATCCTGTTTGTTCCACTTGGCACAACCTACGTAGACCTTGAGAGGTTTCTCTCCCATGCATTGTCGAAGGATTTTCTCATTTGCAGGATGATCTGCAGGAAGTGTGAAATCAATAAGCTCCGGTTGATCTAGGTGCCCAAATTTCATTTTTTAATTATTTTCATCATTGAGATCTTTGTTGTTTCCTTAGGGGCCTTCGTGGTTAAATTTTTAATAATCACCACAAAGGTGTTATGTTTGAAAAATAAAGCATAAGCTAAAGTTTATTAAATTAAGTTTTGAATTCAGTATTAATTTAAACAATAGCTTATGCGAACAAAAGTTAATGAGAATTTGTTCAATGGAC
>JALOCD010000166.1 GCA_023228025.1 Prolixibacteraceae bacterium
CAGCTTTATCGCCGTCTGCCTTGCTGGCACCGTAAATGCTTACAGGACAAAAAGGATCAGCTTCTTTATATGGCCCCTGTTTTTTGCCATCAAACACGTAATCCGATGATATATGAACTAAAATGATTTCATGCTCGATAGCGACTTTGGCTAGGTTCAAGACCGCACCAGCATTTACCTTATGAGCTAGTTCACGATTATCGGGCCTTTCGGCACCATCTACGTCTGTATAGGCTGCCGCATTAATCAATACTTTTATATCTGACCAGTCGTAGCTCTCTACTTGTTGTTGGTCGGTTATATCTAACTCTTCTATATCTACTGCATGAGCGGTTGGATATTTGTTCTGCAAGGCTTTGCCGAGTTGACCGTTGCCACCAGTTATCAGGATCTGTCTATCCATTCTTTGGTTCCCAAATCTCCGGTAAGACACAGTCCCATGTGTACTTGTACTCATCGTTTGGGTCGTAGATCTCTGACTGGAAGTTAACTACTATCGTTTCTGGGTGGCTTAGTGACTTCCAGCCATGCATTATTCCAGCGGGTATTTTGATTAGTCTTTGTTGGTCTCTACCTATAATAATTGAATTAGCCTTACCAAAAGTAGAAGAACCAGGTCGGACATCAATTAGGCAAACCTGGAGTTTACCCCTAGTGACGGTAAATTGGTCAGTATGGATTGCATGTAGGTGCCAGCATTTTACGACCCCATAGTCTGTAGCGCTTTGGTAACAATGTTTTGCTTGCACTAGGCCATCGGTTTTTATCCATGGCTGGCTCCACAGTTCTATCACGTCTCCACGTCCGTCAACTATGGGTTTGAGATTTTTTACAACAACCCCCTCAATCGGGTCTTTAGATATTACAATTTTTTGTGATTTTAACCAATCTTCTGTTACCTCATTTGGTGCCATAGCCTTCTCCTTTTATTGACCTTGTTTTCTGTACTTTTCTTCAACTTGTCTTTTCAATGGCTCCCACCACCACTGATTATTTTTATACCATTCAATAGTATCCCTTAAGCCTGTCTCAAAATTGGTATATTCTGGGGCCCAACCTAATTCTGTGCGGAGCTTGGAAGAATCAATGGCGTAGCGCATATCATGCCCTTGGCGATCTTTAACGTGGTCTAGCCAAGAGGCGTCCTTGCCCATAAGCTTCAGTATAAGATTAAACACCTCTAAGTTAGACTTTTCGCCATTAGCGCCAATCAAATAGGTCTCTCCTATTTTTCCTTTTTCTAAAATGGTGTGAACAGCACTATTGTGGTCGTCTACGTGAATCCAATCGCGGACATTTTGGCCAGCACCATAGAGCTTGAGTCTTTCTCCTGTCAACAGGTTGGTTATTTGGCGAGGAATCATTTTTTCAATATGCTGAAACGGTCCGTAATTATTCGAACAGTTGCTGATAGTTGCTTGTATGCCAAAACTACGCACCCAGGCGCGGACTAGCATGTCAGAACTAGCTTTGGCACTGGAGTAGGGGCTAGAAGGGTTGTAGGGGGTAGATTCGGTAAATTTGTGTGGATCGTCTAGTTCTAGGTCACCATACACTTCGTCGGTAGAAATGTGATGCAGCCGTTTATTGTGTTTGCGTATCGCCTGTAAAATTGTATAGGTACCAATTATGTTTGTATTGATAAACGGCCATTGGTCAATTAGCGAATTGTCGTTATGTGATTCGGCAGCGAAATGTACAACTATATCATTTTGCGACACTAGTTTATCAACTAGTTGGCTGTCAGTTATATCACCCTTAACAAATGTAATTTTATCTAAGACTGATTTTAGGCTATCTTTGTTGCCGGCATAAGTTAGTGCGTCTAAAACAGTTATTTGATGTTCGGGTTTATTTTTTAGTGTGTAGTGAACAAAATTCGAGCCGATAAAACCAGCGGCCCCCGTAACCAATAATTTACTCATATAGTAAACATTTTACCTTAAAAGTATCCCAAAGGCAGGCTTAACTTGTAGTAAAATTGCACGTATATGATTGTAGTTATTATTGCGGGCGGTTCGGGCACGCGTTTGTGGCCACTTTCTACTAGCGATTTCCCGAAACAGCTTTTAAATCTCACTGGCGACAAATCGCTGATACAAAATACTTATGGCAGAGCTAAAAAAATAGCTAAAGAAATATATGTTGTCCCAGACGTTAGCCATGTTGCCCCTATAAAAAAACAGCTGCCAGATCTAGCAGAAGATAGATTTATTGTGGAGCCAGGCAGGCGGGGCACTGCAAACTGCATTTTATCTGCCCTTAGACATGTGTCAAAAAGACACAGTGTTGATGAGCCTATCGCATTTTTATGGGCCGACCATCACATAAGGGATATAGACGGTTTTGCTAGATCATTTAGCGTAGCCGCCGAAACATCAAAATCCAATAAATCCATAACTTTAATAGGCATTGAGCCAACATACCCGGCAACCGGGTTTGGCTATATCGAGAGAGACGGAGAAATGGCCGATACCAAAGATGTCTTTAAAGTGAAAAGCTTTAGAGAAAAACCAGATTTTGCTACAGCCCAGCATTACATGGCTAGCGGCAAATATTTGTGGAACTGCGGATATTCCGTCGGGTCGGTAAAAACATTTACAGACACAATGCAAAAATATGCCCCCAAACTAAAGAAAAATTATGATGCATTATGCGCTATTAAAGATGCTAGCTCAGAAGAATATAAAAAGGCTTACTTAGGTTTACCCAAAGACTCTATAGATTATGCGTTGATAGAAAAAGCTAAAAATTTACTAGTGGTACCAGCTAGTTTTGATTGGATAGATTTGGGTAGTTTTAAGGACCTGCACGCAGCTAATTTAAGCGATGAGTTCGGTAACTATTTTAGTGGTAAGAACATCGAATATCTTGATGTTGCCAACTCCTACATTCGCAACGAAGAGGTCAAGCACGTGGCAGTAATTGGCCTCGATAACATAGTTGTCATAAACACCAAAAACGGCATACTGGTCGCCCGAAAAGACTTAAGCCAAAAAGTGGGAGATATAGCCAAAAAGATCCAAAAAGACTAACAACCTATTGAGTGAAAGCGCTTACTTAGATTTGGCACTCGACAAAATTATATATCAGGTGCTTTTGAGACACGGTATACTAGTCATATTAATATGAGCAAAGGTATTTTTGTAAAATTTGATTTCTTGACCAAATGGATAGCCGTATTCAAAAAATCCACCCTTTTTAAACATGCGTTGGGCTGGTTAATTATTTTTATAGCCACCTTGATGCTGTCTGCCATATATTGCATATCCGCCGCAATGAAACAAACTGCTTTTGGGCCAAATATGATTTCCATATACCCAAAAGAACTAATTTTACCATTAGCCCTGTCAACAATGACGGCATTAGTCGTTTCGGGAGTGTTCTACATAGTACATAGAAACCAAAGGATTGCTGCTCTGATATCTTCTTTAACACTAATAGCTGTGATTTCAGATTATCAATCGAGATTTTTGGCCTCAAAACCACTAATAACAGGAATATATAATTTATTACCTTTCCCGACTGTAGGCCCGTGGGCAACTAATCTAATATTTCTGGCTATACTGTTTACGGGTTGCGCTATCCTATCAACTATTATTTCAAAGAAAATTATTGTTAAATATTTTGCAAAATATACACATAAAATTTTTCAATTTATTATCTTTGTAGTTTTAATAATCTTTATACTCAACGTTTTGAATCTAGTTGGATACCTTATTGATACAAATAGCCAAATTGCTTATAGGCCCGCTAGCTTACCATCACCAATATCTAGTGCCTCTGACAAGCCAGATATTTATTACATAGTTCTGGATAGATATACAAATAATGATAATTTAAAAAACTATTTTAGCTATGATGACCAATTTATTAGTAGACTTAGATCTTCAGGTTATTATGTGGACGAATCAGGCCACTCTAACTATCCATATACAGCGATGTCTATCGGCTCAACACTCAGCGCAAACTATTTAAATAATCTTGAGAGTAAATATGATAAATCAAAATATCAATCGGAGGTGGCACTATTTAATTTAAGTAGGTATAGCCCTGTTGCTAAAACATTCAAAGAGCTTGGCTATGAGTATGACGTAATTGGATCTTGGTACAATGTTAGCAACAAGGCTCCATTAGCAAATCACCAATACAATGAAAATTCTGTACTAAAGATAAGTCATACAAAGTCTAAAATTCTAAGTTCATTTGAAAACATACAGCTACAAAACAGTATTTTTTTTGAATTTTTGAAGTCAGCTAACAGATATAATTATCAAGACCCTGTTGCCCAAGCGCAATATCAATTAAATGTATTGAATAACATGGCAGATAAAGGGGCTGGTGGTAAGCTTATCTTTGCTCACATACTAGTTCCACATGACCCGTACGTATTTAACTCAGACGGGTCAATCTCCGGTGTGGACCAGGGCAATAATAACAATGGTAAGCTCTTAAAAAACAAATATGTGGATCAAGTAAAATACATTGGCAGTGAGGTTGGCAAATTATCAGATAAAATTATAAATAATACTAAGGGTAAGGCCGTGATAATTTTACAATCTGATGAGGGCCCATGGCCACAATACGTGATCGACGATGAGAATGGTGACGTTGCATCAAACTCAATTGCAAACGAAAACATGACAAACTGGAGTGATGATTCACTACAAACCAAATATGGTGTTTTAGCGGCCTATCATATACCTGACGCAACAACTACGGAGTTAGCAAAAGGTGCCAATAGCGTAAACATTTTTAGACTAATCCTAAATAAGTATTTTAATTATAATTTAGACTATCTGCCGGTCTGTAGCTTTGGCTTAAATGAGGGTAGGTCAAGGTCATTTAATTATACCAATATAACAAGTAGATTAACGGGTTCAGAAGACCCAAAGTGCAAGACAATTCACGACTAATTATTCGACGGTGACGGATTTGGCAAGGTTGCGGGGCTTGTCTATGTCTAATTTTTTGTGCAGGGCAACATAGTATGCAAAGAGCTGTATCACAACTGCCTCTAACAGGGGCAAGTATTGGTCGCATGTTTCGGGGATTTCTATAACATCATCGGCCGTGTCAGCTACTTTGCGCTTGGTCTTTTTGGTGACAACGGCGATTATTTTACCTTCGCGGGCTTTAATTTCTTGCATATTAGAAGCAGTTTTTTCGGCCAATATTTTACTACAAGCAAACGCAAACGTGGGGAAGTTTGGCTCTATCATAGCTAGTGGCCCATGCTTCATCTCACCGGCGGCATAACCCTCGGCATGTATATAACTTATCTCTTTAAGTTTTAAGG
>JALOCD010000048.1 GCA_023228025.1 Prolixibacteraceae bacterium
AAGGCAGCACGCTGCCTTGCTTCAGTGTCACAGTCTCGACAACAGGTTTGCCATTTTCGATCTCTATGAAGGCGATGTGCATCATCCTGATTTGTCCCATTGCATCGGTTTGTTTGGTAACCAGTATTTGAATTACGGTAGCGCCTATTATCCTTTCGTCAGGACGACAATGAACAGCTACATCAATTCAGAAGGTTCCAATGTGAAAATTCTGTACAATGGGAAAGAGTACAAAATGGACCAGCTAAAAAAATTAGGATGGTCAGCCACCAGGTTGGTCAAGCATGAATTAAAAAACAGATTTATCAATCTTCCCTCCAGTGGCGCAGTGGCCGGTGCCTTTGCCACATCCGATAAATTCAGGGGAGTATGGAAGTCACCTGCGAACCTTAGTCTGAACGGGGTTTTAAAGCCATTGGTGGCTATTGAAAAACAATCTAACCAGTTATTTGATGTTGATCAACATCAGGGCAGATCTGTGAACAACATCCGTGCTTTTTCCGGCAAAGGTGTTCTCGTTTGGGGGGCGCGAACACTTGGATCGAATGAAAACGAAGAGCAGTATGTCTCCGTTCGACGATTTATGATCATGGTGAAAGAGTCGCTCAGGACCTCTACCTGTTGGGTGATGATTGAACCCAACGAAGCCAGTACCTGGACGAAGATTTGCACAATGATAGAATCCTACCTTACTATGAAATGGAGGGAGGGTGCACTGGCGGGTATTTCTCCGCAACAAGCATTTTATGTGAATTGCGGATTAGGAACCACGATGACATCATTGGATGTTGAGGAGGGAAGGATCATTGTCGAAGTGGGCCTTGCCATACTCCGGGCATCCGAATTCAAATTGATCAAATTCTCACATAATTTGAGATTTTCAAAGAGCTTCAGGATAATTGCTTAACAAAGTATTATTCAAAATGAAATGATTATAAAATATTATAGTCTGGCTATAGTATTGATATATAATAAAATGAAATGAAATATATTTAATTGTAGAATATTTAATGAAATAGTTCTAAAAATCTTTTTTCATTTAATCAGAAGGACTTTTTTCCATTTCAATACAGAATCTGGTATAATAATTAACAAAAATTGGGGTAACCTTTTAGAATCATTCTGGATTAAAGTAAGACAGACATTCAGATGATTTTTGTCATCATGGTGTGCAAAATCACCAGTGGAGTTGTGAGCGCGTTCCGAAAACTTAACTATCAGGCGAAAGCCGAATTGAATCTTCAGTGATATTCATCATCCAAATCCGTTTCATTCCGGTTGAAAAATCCGGCGAACAGAAAGGGTACTGAAGTGCGGTAAATACATCGAAGTTACCGGATTTATCTAAATCTTTTCAAATCAAATTTCTAAATATTTAGGAAGATGATCGATCAGGCTTTGCTCTTCCTCAGGGATGAATTGAACGGTTATATCCATATGCGAACCAATGCAACTACCGTGGAGGTTAAATTGTCCAAAATTGTCAACGAATTGGGAAAGTATGCGTTTTCGGATGATTCCATTGCCCTGACTATTTTTAACCTCGAAGAGGAGCACATTTTTAAAGCCCAATTGCCTGAATTCACTTACGTTGATGGTCAGCACCAACGCAGGGAACCGGAACTTAAATTTATCCTTCATGCCATGTTTGCCGCCAATTTTGGTATTTACGAGGAGGCATGGAAGGCCATCAGCCTGGTCTTGGGCTTCTTCCAGTCGCACCCCGTCTTTCTGGCGGAAGAGTATCCCGCACTTTCCCCTAAAATCGGGAAGCTGACCGTCGAACTGGAGTCGCTGAGTGTCGAGCAGCTCAATCAGGTTTGGGCCTATCTGGGAGCGAAGCATCTGCCGTCAGTAGCTTACAAGATACGCATGGTAATCATCCAGGATGAATTTGCCTCTGCCATTCAGAAGCCGGTAACATCAGTTAAAACCAATATCCACTACAGATGAGTAGCTCCTTCGGAATATTGTTTTCAGTGCAAATCGCCCACGCCTATTACACCGGGACCTGTCAGGATTTTGAATTCATCATTCCTGCTGATAGTAGTCGAATCCTGCGTGAAAGAAGAATCATTGCCAGAATAGACAAAGGGATCTGCTATTTTCTTTGTGAAAAAAATGAGTTGGGTGTGCCGCTTATCGCCGTTTCGGGTACAACAATAAGAATCGGGTTGAAATTGACCAATCCCTATTTCAGTAATATCACCAAGCTTGATTTTAAGGAAGGGACCACACCATTGTACCGCAACCTATCGGCGCCAACCGCGCTCGACTTACCGGTGGAAGTACTTTTAACCAGGGCGATATTTTCCTATACACTTACAAAAATCACCAGGCCTGTAGCCGTATCTGTGAAGGACAGCCAGAACAATATCCTTCAGACAGAAACAGTCTCTGAACTCTTGGATACAACACCCGTTTCTTTCGACCTGACAGGTTTTCCCCAGGGTCTCATCACGGTGAATGAGAAGCAGGGCAGCTCCACCAAAAAAAGCCTCTGGTATATAGAACAGGACCTGGTAAGGCAACAGACTTTTGCCATCGTTGAGATCAATATCTCGGATGCCTTTTTTACGCCTTCACCTCCTCGATTCACCTTGAATTTTGCCGCAAGGGCCGAGACATTGAAATATTACGTTGTTGGCAAAAACTATACCTCGTCAGAGCTTAATCATCTTTCGGTTTCAGATGCCGGGTACAACGAGGATGCTCGTCCCCAGGTGCTGTTTACCAAAGTGGGCCAGGGCTCTTTTGCAGCTACCGACATCTCACCTTCCCAACTTACCGATACAGGTTCGGCAGTAATTCTCTTCAAATCGCAAAACCCTGTTACAAGGCTTGAGAAGGCTAGGAGAAAAATACAGTTAAGCAAAAATGCAGACGTGATCCTTAAACACTTACCGTTGCCGGGCATCGAAAGGCCCAATTCAGATATTATCATTCAAATTTCAAAACCATAAAAAAATCGACTATGACAACTTACAGAACACCTGATGTTTACGTGGAAGAGATTTCGGTTTTTCCACCTTCCGTTGCCGAAGTGGAAACGGCCATTCCGGCCTTTATCGGCTATACCTCCTTTGCCATCAAAAAAATGGCTGATGATTTGATTCTCGTACCCACTAAAATCTACTCCCTGAAAGAGTTTGAAACTTACTTCGGCCTTCAGCACGAAGACACCATTGCCATTTCCGTTGGCGTTGATAGTCTTGGCGCTCCCACACTTACTTCAGTGACGGAACCCACGCTTTATTACATCCTTTATTATAGTGTAAAGATGTTTTTTGAAAATGGCGGAGGACAGTGTTACATCATTTCGGTCGGCACCTACCAGACCTCCCATACCATCGATCTTACGGGCGATGCCGGCAGTGTGAAGGCTACGATGTATGGTTTACAGGATGGTTTGGACAAACTGGCGCTTGTAGATGAACCAACACTGATAGTCATTCCAGAAGCAGTGAAATTGACCACAGCAGATTACACCACATTGGTTCAGGCTGTTTTGCTTCAATGCAATACGCTTGGAGACCGCTTTGGTATCTTCGATATTTTCAATGGCGATACGGCGCTCGACAGCACAGCCCTGACGACCAACAGAGGTTATTTTGGAAACAATTACCTGAAATACGGGGCTTCTTACTATCCGTTCATCAAGACAACAATGAATTTCTACCTGAAGCCTGATGAATCGAATGTCACTGTAACCTATCCGAGCACTTCAGGTACGCTGGATACACTCAAAACCTCCAAAACGGCCATTTACAACTTCGTGAAAGCTGAATTGAAGAACCACTTTGTGGTACTTCCCCCAAGCGGTGCAGTTGCCGGAGCTTATGCCACAACAGACAAAAACAGGGGGGTGTGGAAAGCTCCGGCAAACCTGAGCCTGGCAAGTGTAATCGAACCTGTAATAAAACTTGACAATGCTCACCAGGATGTGATGAATGTCGACTCTGATACAGGCAAGTCGATCAATGCCATCCGCGCATTTGCCGGAAAAGGAACATTGGTATGGGGAGCCCGGACACTCGCCGGGAATGACAATGAATGGCGTTACGTGCCGGTTCGTCGCTTCTTCAACATGGTCGAAGAGTCGGTAAAAAAATCGACCTACTGGGCAGTCTTCGAACCAAATGATGCAAATACCTGGGTTAAAGTGCGCGGAATGATTGAAAATTACCTCACCCAAAAATGGAGGGAAGGGGCGCTGGCCGGAGCCACAACGAAAGATGCCTACTTCGTTCGCTGCGGCATTGGCGTAACCATGACCGCTCAGGATATTCTCGAAGGAAGGATGAACGTCGAAATCGGAATGGCCGTTGTGCGCCCCGCCGAATTCATCATCCTGAAGTTCTCACACAAACTGCAAACATCCTAAATCATAGTATAAACACATAAATCCAACAAAATGGCAGCAAATTATCCATTACCAGTATTCCATTTCACGGTAGAGTGGGGTGGAACCCGGATCGGTTTTTCGGAAGTAACCGGCCTTACGCAAGAGAACCAAGCCATTGAATACCGCGATGGCTCCTTCCCTGAATACTCCTCCATCAAAATGCCCGGACTCCGGAAATTCAGCAACATCACCCTGAAACGCGGGGTAGTAAAAAGCGACAACGATTTTTTCAAATGGCTCAATACGATCAAGCTCAACACAGTCGAGCGAAGGGATTTGGTAATCAGTCTGTTGAATGAGGAACATGCTCCCGTGATGGTCTGGAAAGCCCACAACGCGTTTCCTGTTAAGGTGGAAGGACCCCAGCTCAAAGCATCGGGCAATGAGGTTGCCATCGAATCGATTGAATTGGCTCACGAAGGACTTGATTTACAGAACGAATAATGGGCAATTACTATCCTCCCGTCGGTTTTCATTTCAAAGTGGAGGTCCCTGACCTGAACTCCAACAGCGATGATGTGCGATTTACCGATGTCTCCGGACTAGCTGTCGAAATGAAAACAGAGGAGGTTGCAGAGGGAGGGGAAAATCGTTTTGCGCAGAAATACCCCGGCGGTGTCCGCTATACTGAGCTTACACTGAAACGGGGATTGCTCATCAGATCTGAATTGACCCAATGGATCGATCGATGCATTAACAATCTGGATATTGAGCCAAAGGAGATCTTTATCAAACTGCTGAACGAAAGTCACGAACCGCTCATGACCTGGCATCTCATCAATGCCTATCCTACAAAATGGTCGGTCAGTGATTTCAATTCATCGAACAATGCAGTGGTGGTCGAATCCCTTCAGCTCTATTACCAATATTTTACCGTTGCAAATCAATAGTGTATGCCTGTTATCATTGATGAAGTAGTGATTACCGTTGAGGTAACCAACCGGGATTCCGGCGGGGCGCCACCGGCAACCTCCTCACCGGAGGAGAGGCAAGCCATTGTCAGTGAATGTGTTGAGCGAGCACTTGAAATCCTGAAACAAAAAGCGGAGCGTTAGCTATGGACAACAGAGGAACCCTTGAAAAACTAAAGATTCAGGCTTATACCAAGCCGGATTACTCGGGCACACCCATTGGCGAGTTTGCGTCGTTCGTAAACCCGAACGAAATTACGTTGGCCTACGAAATGGAGTACGACAGTGCGCAGGGTTCGGGTACGACCAATAGCAGGATGAACTTCAAAAAAATGAAGCCCGGTGATCTCTCCCTGACCTTTTTCATCGATGGAACCGGGGCCGGTGGAACAGTGGTAGATGTGCAGCAGAAAATTGAGCAATTCCAGACGGTTACCGGATACAACGGTGATATCCACAGGCCCAATTTCCTGAAAGTGGTTTGGGGAACCCTGCAGGTCAAAAGGTGTATTCTCAAAACGGCCTCCATCGTTTACAAGATGTTCAGGCCCGATGGGATTCCGCTTAGGGCGGTTATCACTGCTACTTTCACTGACAATTCCGACGACCAATCGAGGGTCGCCATGGCGCAGGACCACTCACCCGATCTGACCCATGTCAGGATGGTCAAAGCCGGGAGTACCCTACCGGGAATGTGCTATGAGATTTATGGTGATCCGGGATATTTTCTGGATGTAGCCAAAGCCAACAGGATTGATGATTTCAGACGACTAAAAACAGGAACAACCGTTTTCTTTCCACCCTTAGAAAAGTAACCATGCCGGAAGTAAGGACATTGCCAATTGCTGCTGAACACCGCGAATTTACTGTCAAGATCAATGGTCAGGCAGTAGAACGGACCTATCAGTTGCTCTCTGTAACGGTAACCAAAGCTGCCGACAAAATCTCGGCGGCCCGATTGGTGTACCTGGATGGTGCAGCCTCTGAGAGCAGTTTTCAAGCAAGCAATTCGGAACTGTTTATCCCGGGTAATGAGATTGAAATTTTAGCCGGTACGGGCAGTGATCCGGTCTCACTTTTCAAAGGAATCGTCGTAAGCCAAAGTATCAAAGTGCGCGACAGTGTTGCTCCACAATTGATTGTCGAGTGCAGGCACAAGGCTGTGGGTCTGACCATTGGCCGCAAAAATGCCTACTTCAGCGACAAAACGGACAGCGATATACTGACAACTATTTTGGGCAATGCTCCGGTTACCCCGGATGTTGAATCCACCACCGTCACGCACAAACAGATGGTCCAGTACTATTCGACAGATTGGGATTTCCTGCTTAGCCGGGCCCAGGCAAATGGTAAAATGGTCTTCACCAACGATGATAATGTTACCGTTAAAGCCCCGGTATTAAGTGGCAGCGCCGTTTGTACGCTTCTGTTTGGCGCAACCATCCTGGAGATGGATGCCGAAATAGATGCCCGCATTCAACAGCAGGCGGTCAAGGGTGTAGCCTGGGATCCTGCTCAACAAGCGCTGATCGAAAAGGATGGAGCCGACCCCGGTACCATGGCCCCTGGAAACCTGGTCAGTAGTGACCTCGCTTCTGTGGCCGGTCCCGATCATTTTCACCTGCAACAGACTTCACTTTTGGAGTCGGAAGCCCAGTCTTGGGCCGATGCCCAATGGCTCAGGTCAAAAATTAGCCAGGTAAGTGGCCGGATGAAATGTGAAGGGATCGCGACGGTGAATCCTGGCGATCTGGTCACCATAGCCGGGATCAGCGACAGGTACAATGGCAAAGTCTTCGTAACAGGTGTCAGACAATGTTTTGATCTGGTGGAAGGTTGGAAGACGCATATTCAGTTTGGAAACGCCCTTGATCTGCTGACTGAACAGAATGTTGTTTCTGCACCCAAAGCCGGAGGGCTCTTACCCGGCATCAATGGACTGCAAATCGGTGTGGTGATGAGCAATGAAGATCCGGACAATGAATTTCGGGTTCAGGTCAAAATGCCTGTCGTCGATACTGCCGGTGATGGGACCTGGGCCAGGATCGCTTCGCTGGATGCAGGCGACCAGCGTGGTTTCTTTTTCCGCCCCGAAGTCGGCGATGAGGTGGTGCTTGGTTTCCTGGACGACGATCCCCGGCAGGCAGTCATCCTGGGAATGCTCCATTCGAGCTCCAAAGCGGCCCCGCTGACCGGTTCTGACGACAACAACGAAAAGATGTACCAAAGTCGTTCGGGAATGAAGCTGCACTTCGATGACGACAAAAAAATCATCCTGATTGAAACACCTGCGGGAAAAAAGGTGACACTGGATGAGGATGCCGGGGAACTGAAAATGATGGATGAAAATGGGAATAAAATCGTGATGAGCAGCGACGGAATCCTGATTCAAAGTGACGGAAAAATTGAAATAAAAGCCCAACAGGATATCAAAATGGAAGGCCTGAATGTAGAACAAAAAGCATCAGCAGCTTTCAAGGCAGAGGGCTCGGCGAGTGCGGAAGTTTCCGCATCCGGCACTTTGACGATGAAAGGGGCAATGGTTCAGATAAATTAAAAATTACAAATTAAAGATTACAGATTATGCCACCGGCAGCACGATTAACAGATATGCATGTTTGTCCCATGGTAGAACCGGGCCCTGTGCCCCATGTAGGGGGGCCGATCTCTTCCCCGGGAGTACCAACAGTGATGATCGGCGGACTTCCGGCGGCAGTGGTCGGCGACCAGTGCATTTGCAGCGGGCCTCCGGATTCCATTGCGGCTGGATCATCAACGGTCATGATCGGAGGCAAGCCGGCTGCGAGGCTGGGTGATTCAACCGCTCATGGGGGCTCGATTGTTCTTGGGTGCTTTACAGTAATGATAGGATAATTAAGAATTAAAGATTACAAATTAAAGATTGGGGATTGTAGGCGATTAAAGAATATTAAATGATGCAAAATGGACGAACTCAAACAAAATAGTGCATACACTTCGTTTTTGGGAAACGGATGGAGCTTTCCTCCTGAATTTATCCAGGAAACCTTTGAATTGCGGATGACAGCCGATGAGGAGGACATTCAGGCCAGTCTGAAGATTTTACTTGGGACCTCGGCAGGCGAACGCTTTATGAATCCAAAGTATGGCCTGGATATGCACGAAATGCTCTTCGAACCAATGGGAACCACGGCAAAAACCCTGCTTAAAGACCGTATCAAATATGCCATCCTGATTTATGAACCCCGGATCAATCTGATCTCCCTGGAGCTGGATTCTTCGGCAGAATTGGAGGGTAAAATCAGTATCATCCTCGATTATGTAATCCGATCCACCAACTCGCGCTACAACCTGGTCTTTCCTTTCTACACCACCGACAGCAACGAAGTTCGAAAAACAGTTGATTTTAACAACAGTTAGAAAATCCCGATATGGCCGCACAAGATATCATACAAAGCCTCATTTTTCGGCACGGACAGTCGCAGGAGATGCGTATGCCTGTCGAGCTGGGAACTCATTACGTTGATATTGACGAGCGTACGGATGAGGAGTTGCTGCTTTTTGCCCAAAAATTCTCCGCTTTCGTCAAATTTTATCCCAAAGACCCATTAAAACCCGTTGGAGACTGGACCGGGTTTTTCCCGGCAAATTTGACTGAGATCAGAGCGGCTCTGAAGAATAAAAACGGAGATGTACCTCCTCATCTGGCTCTGTTTATCAGTTTTTTAAAGCTTTACCAGGAGGGCGCTCAAAAGAATATCAACCGTTTTACCGGCAGTCACCTGGATTTCTACTTTTCTGAGGTACTGCGTCTCGCCAAAAAGCCTGCTGTTCCGGATAAGGCCCATGTCGTTCTGGAACTAAAGAAAAACGCGGGACCGATAAGCATTGGACCCAAAGATCTCTTTTCGGCAGGGAAGGATGAAACAAAGGTTGAACTGATTTATGCCCCTACCGGTGAAACAGTCATCAACAGCGCCAAAATTGACCAGTTAAGCTCTTTCTTCTACGACAGAAGTGGACATGGGACCGTCAGGTACGCGCCTGTTGCCAACTCTTCCGATGGCATGGGTGGAAAACTGGTTGGTGACGAGCCCAAATGGAAACCCTTCGGCAGCGTAATGAATCCAGCCGCTGAAATCGGTTTTGCCATTGCCGCCCCGGTACTCAGAATGCAGGAAGGCATACGGAAGGTGAACCTGTCTTTGACCCTTTCCAATGTAGATGGTACATTGCTCAACGATGCCAGGCTCAAGGGAGCGTTTGATCTCTATCTTACCGGAGAGAAGAGTTGGATCGGTCCATATGCTACTGAGCCAACCATCAAGAATAATGTATTGTCGTTCTCTATTACCGTGCCAGCTACTGAAAAAGCGATTGTCGATTACAATGTTTCCATTCACGGTTACCGGTATACAACGGCATCTCCTGTGATTCAGCTGCTTTTGAAAACCGGATTATCGCAGGATTCACTGGGGTACAGCGATTTTGAGGGGGTAAAAATCCAAAAAGCACGGATAACGGTTGAGGTATCAGGCGTTACTTCGCTTTCGCTGGAAAATGACCAGGGAATCCTGAATCCCAAAAAACCATTTACCCCGTTCGGAAATGCGCCCACCAAAGGTTCAACCTTCCTGGTAGGGTATTCCGAAGCCCTTTCAAAGAAACTGACTGAATTGTCCATTGGGGTCAACTGGAAAAATGCCCCTTCGAATTTCAACAGCTACTACAACGGTTATGGCGAAACAGTAAGCAACAACAGTTTTACCGCAGATGTGTCCTTTTCCTACCGAGATAACGGCAAATACCAGCAAAACAGTGTCCATTTGTTTGAATCCGGCAATGCTTCCAATCCGCACAATTTCGTTTTCACTCCGGGCGCTCTTCCGTTTGTCCTGTTTTATCCAATGGGGCTGAAAGTTCTAAGCCTCCGGCAGACTGAAACAATGTGGTCCAAAAGATTTTTAAGGGAGTTGGCAATTTTTAACCCGGTACTTGTAAATACCCCGGCTGTGGTAAATCCCGAAAAAGGATTCGTTAGGTTTAGCCTGAACCAAAGTTTCTTTCATGCGGAGTACCCAAAAAAGACTGTGGAAAAAATCCTTGAATATTCAAAGCAAGATGGGAATACACCGGCCTATGTCGTGCTGAATGAGCCCTATACGCCGGTCATTCAGAATATTTCGCTTTCATACAAGGCCACTTCGGATGAGGTGAGCATCAGTTCATTGTCGCTCGATGATTTCGCAAACGATGAGATACAGTTTTTTCAGGTAGCCTACCTCGGACAAATTCAGGAGCACGGTTACCAGCGAAATCTGTTCAGCTTCCTGATCGACAAATCGGTATCCCTGATGCCCGAATACAAAAATGAAGGGGAGCTGCTCATTGGTTTCACAGATTTGAAAGCCGGCGACAGTGTGAGTGTGTTGTTCCAGGTGGCTGAAGGCAGTGAAGATCCTGAGCTGGACCAGGTAGCAGTCGACTGGGCCGTGCTTTGCGACAATTACTGGAAACCGATGGCAAAAAGTGAGGTGGTGCTTGATACAACCAATAAATTATTGCGAAGTGGTATCATCAAGTTTGTCATACACCATGATGCTACTACGGTCAATAGTCTTATGCCGGTTGGCAGGATTTGGATCAGGGCGTCCGTCAAAAAGAATGTGAATGCCGTTTGCCAGCTGGTATCAGTGATGACCAATGCCCTCGAGGTGCAGTTCTCAGATCAGCACAATGATCCGAACCATCTCGCCCTTCCGCTTGAAAAAAATAAGATTGCCAAACTAAAGAATGGGAATGCCTCTGTAAAAACCGTCACCCAGCCTTATGCCTCATTTGGTGGGAAGCAGTCAGAAACAAGTCCTGCTTATTATACGCGGGGTTCCGAACGACTTCGGCACAAAAACCGGAATATCACTGCCTGGGATTATGAGCGGATGGTTCTCGAAGCATTTCCTGAAGTTCACATGGTCAAATGCATTCCACATGCGAAATTTATCCCTGGGATGAACAAATATTGCTGGCTGGCGCCCGGAAGCGTAGTGCTGGTGGTAGTTCCCAATTTGGCCAACAAAAATGCGGTAGATCCCCTGGCCCCAAAAGTGAACGGCAATACCATCAGCCGGATTACTGAATTTATAGGCAATCATTGTGGAATGCAGGTAATAGTCAAAGTCAAGAACCCTGCCTACCAGAAATTGCAACTGGATTTAAAAGTGAAATTTCATGAAGGATTTGAATTCAATTTTTATTCCGAAAAGTTGAAGGAGCAAATCAGGCAATTTCTCTCCCCCTGGGCTTATTCGACCGGCAAGGACATCTCCTTTGGCGGAAAAATTTACAAATCAGTATTGCTGGACTTTGTGGAGGAGATTGATTATGTTGATTTTATAGAAGACTTCTACCTCTATAGTATCTCTGAACTGACAGGCAAATCCAACGATTTGGATGAAGTTCAGCCCGAAACGCCTGATACAATCCTGGTTTCGGATCAAACGCATGTTATACGGGAAATTTACTAAGACTCAAGCCATGTTATCAGAATTGATCATACCGAAGAAGAGCGCGAAGGAGTTGCCGGTCGACCACAAGCAGTTGTATGCACTTGGTCTCAGTCATGTACAGCAACTTTCGAGCAGGATATGGACAGATTACAATGTTCATGATCCCGGTATCACGATTCTGGAGTTGCTTGCCTATTCGCTGACCGATCTGGGTTACCGTTCAAACTATTCGGTGAAAGATCTTCTGGCTACTGAAAAGGATAATAAGGCCAACATGGCCGGGCAGTTTTTCACGGCGAGACAGATTTTCCCCAACAGAGCGCTGACAGTCAGCGATTACAGGAAGATTCTGGTGGATTTGGAGGGAGTGAAGAACGGCTGGATTATACCGCATGAACTGTCCTATTTCGCGGATACGGTGCTGGGTGAATTGCGCAGCGACAATCCGGGATTGGAGGGTATTGAGGAGATCAAAATTGCAGGTCTTTATGACTTAACCATTGAATATACCGACAAGATTACCACGAAAGTTCAAAAGGACCAGGTTAAGAACAGCATCTTCAGTCTCCTTCAGGCAAACCGGAATCTGTGCGAAGATTTTGTTGGTTATAAAGAAATTGAAAATCAAATATTTAATCTTTGTTGTGACCTGGAATTGGAGAGCGATGCGGATGTATCGGCAGTAAAAGCGGAGATGTTCTTCAGGGTACAAAATTACCTCTGTCCAGCCATTCGTTTCTATTCATTGAGCGAAATGCTTGAACGCAAAAAAAGTGATGGAACCCTCTATTCGGCCGACGAGATCTTCGATGGTCCGGCCCTGACAAATGGCTTTATCGACGATACTGAGCTTGAAAATGCCGAACTGCGCCAGACAATTTACCTTTCGGATGTCATCAACCTGATTATGGATATCAAAGGAGTGGCAGCTGTCAGGAATATTTTGTTTATGCCTTTCCCCGAAGATCCTTCAGTTCCTGCGACACCCCCTGAAAACAAATGGGTAGTCGGGGTACTTCCGGGCAGGAAACCAACACTGCCCATCGATTTTGTTGAGGATACGAACTACTTCTTAAAGTTTTTCAAACGGAACATGCCGGTTTATCCAAAGGCCGAAAAAGTCCTCGGGAAACTAACCGCATTGTATGCCGAATTTGTCGGAAAACCCGCTCCCGGCACTGCCAACGACCTGGATATTCCACTTGGAACTTTCAGGAATCTAAGCAATTACTATTCCTTTCAAAATGATTTTCCGGCGCTGTACGGACTAAGTGAAGCGGGACTGGCCTCCACCGCCTCTGACGAACAAAAGGCTTTGGCCTCACAGCTCAAGGGCTACCTGCTCTTTTATGATCAACTGATGGCCAACTATTTCGCCCAGATAAGCCATCTCAAAGAGCTCTTCTCGACCAATCCCAATGTGGAGCGCACCTATTTTTACCAAGTCGTGGACTCTTTTAAAGATTTTGAAAAAATATATGGCCCGACCGGGGATGATATTTTGCCGATGCTCGAAACCAAAACGGAAGATCAGTCGCTGCACATCCAAAGACGCAACCGTTTTCTGGACCACCTGATCTCCAGGTTCGCCGAACAATTCACCGATTTTGCCAATGTGGTCCACACCGCTTTGGGGGCAAGTGAGAAAGAGATTGCCCGGTACAAATGTGATTTTTTGGCCAACTATCCGTTAATCTGCAGTGAGCGGTCGATTGCATACAATTACAGCCTGACAGGGGATAGCGATTTGTGGAACAGTCTCAATGTTTCAGGTCTCGAAAAAAGGCTGGCCAAATTGCTGGCCATCCCAAATATTGCCCGCAGAAACCTGAGCAATGTGGACTATACCATTTATTCTGAAATAGATATCACACCGGGTGATGAGTTCAGGTTCCGGGTACGGAACAGCCATACCGGCAAAATAATCCTCAGCGGAAGCGCCCATTACCTTACCGAAGCCCTTGCCCGTGACGCGATGAAGATGGCTATCCAAGCCGCCATGCAACCTTCCGGGTACGAAACAAAGAAAACCATTGATAACAGGTATTATTTCAATGTGATTGATGCTTCGGGTGAGGTAATTGCCAGACGGATTGAGTATTTCGATACCGAAGATGAAAGAGATCAGGCTATTGAGGATTTAATCAGCTATCTCGTCGAGAATTTCAGCGATGAAGGGATGTTCCTGATCGAAAATATTTTGCTGCGGCCGGAGCTGGCAGGCGATCCTTTCCTTCCAATCTGCACGGCAGCTACCCAGACTTCGTGTGCCGATTTTGATCCCTATTCCTACCGGATTCACGTGATCCTACCCGCCGAAAATGGGAGGTTCAAAAATATGTCTTTCCGTAGGTTTGTAGAGGAGGTGATCCGCGAAGAGACCCCTGCGCATATTCTGCCAAAGGTTTGCTGGATCGGGAAGGAGGATATGGCCATGCTCGAAAAGGCCTACTGCGACTGGATTTATCTAAAAAGTGGCAAGGACGGCAGCGACAGGTTGATCAAACTCAAAGCCTTCATTGAAGCCCTTTTCGAAGTCAAAAACATCTATCCCTCTGAATTGTTGCGTGCCTGCGACACCAATGAGGCGAAATTTATACTCGGTGATACCGCCATCGGATCACTGGAAAATGAGAAAAATATATTGTAACGCGCTAAAATAGAATATCATGACACAGATTCTGAAAAGCCTGGATGAGATAACTACCGGATACAGTTACTTCGAAAAAGACCAGGTGTTAACTGCCACTCAGCTGAACAGTGTTTCCGGTTACAGTGAAGACCAGATCCGCCTCACCCGAACAAAACTACTTGGTGTTGGCCTGATCTGCGGACTGGAAGTTAGTTTAAGCGGGAACCAGGTTACGGTCAGTGCCGGCATGGGAGTGACCACGGACGGTGATCTGCTCTATTATAGCACGGATGTTCAGTTTACGCAGTTTAAATTGTACGACGATAAAAATCCCGTCTATACCCCATTTTACAGGGATGGGGTAATGATCCCTGTTTATGAGCTGATACTTAAGGATGCCGGCGACAAAAGATCCTTTCCGCTGGAGCAATTCCCGACCAAAAGCGATTTAAAGCTCGAGCAGATGGTGGCGCTGCTCTTTATGGAGAGCTACATTTTCGATCCCGATCAGTGCGCCGGTACCGATTGCAACAATGCAGGGCAGATGGTGACCAACAACATCAGGCTTCTGATGGTCAGCAGGGAATACATCGGTTTGCTGAAGCGTCTGGTCCAGACGCCTCACCAGGCTTATGGACAAATGGAGGAGATCGTGACTGATCGTCCCGTAATCAATTCCAATGTGAAGGCGCATGCCCAGCTGGTCTCTATTTACCGAAGCGTTTGCAGTCAGATTCAGGGAAAAATAGCAACCCAGCTTCCCAAAATTTATCCGGCATGCAGCTCTTTCCTGGCGGAAGTTTTAGGTGCTGATCCTGCTGCAACCTGGCTGACCATTCTGAAAAACTGGAATGATTATTATACTACCAACGAGATTGGTATCCAGTATTATTACGACTTTCTCAGGGATGTGGCGGAGACCTACAACGAATTTCATGAACTGCTATTTGACGATTCCACCTGGTGTTCACCCGACAAGGATGCTTTCCCGAAGCATCTGATTTTGGGTTCGTTCAATGGGGTGGCAGCAAACGACGACGATCGTACGGCGTTTTATCCGTCGCAATTGACGAGTCATACCCTGGAGAAAAGAAGGCATGCCCAATTTCTTGCCGCCAAATTGAATACCCAGTTGGAGACCTTTTTGGTTCCTTCCATTACCCGGAGAATTGGGCTGAATGTCTCAGTGAATTTTCTGGAGAACATCAAACCCATTGAGATGGTTAAGCCGGTGAACCTGTGGCGCATAACCCAGAACCAGGCCATCCGCATTACGCCCGGCAGATCGGAGGAGTACACCCTGGAGGAGCGCGCAATTCCTTACTACTACAAAATTGACACAACACATCCAATCTACGAGTATTGGAATTATAGCATGCACAAAAGGGGGAAAGGCGCCAGCAATTACTCCTACAATGCCTTCGGTTATGGGGCGCAGGGAGGAGCTGCCGCGCCATTGACTACCCAATTGGGGAAATTTGACTTTTTCAGGATTGAAGGTTTTCTCGGTCAAAACATTGTAAATGTTCACAAATTTCTGGAAGATCAGATCAGTACCAACAATCTTCCCATCAACCTGCGCTCGGTGATGCTGGGAGAGGATAGGACGAAGATAATCATCAAACCTCCCTTCTATTTTGGGCATCTGCATCAATTGCACAATATGATGCGTCAGGATGTAGTAAACCAGCTGGATGAGGTGAAACAGTTCAGTACCGGATTGAAATCCAGGGTACTCGGGAACCTAACCATCCTCGATCCGGTCGACAAGGGAACCTTTGCGCAGGTTGCCGAAAGCCGCAACAGTGAACTTTCCACGGTAGTTGAGCGGGCAACAGCCAAATTGAAGCTCCCTTACCAGGATTATACAGCCCAAAACAGTGCAACAGACAATTGGCAGACGCAACTCGGCGAGGCGATGAAGCAGTCGGGTAGTTTTAAAAACGAAATCAGCGTGGCCGCAAAAACGGAATTCAACACCCCGTTCGATTCGCTGGTGAGCAACAGGAATGTTAACATGCTCGACCATTTGGATATCCTGATCAAACGTGACGTTGATATCAAGGAGGCCCGGCTGTTGTTCAACAACTACATAGCCACTCATCCCGGATTGGAGCATGTGGGAGGGGTCATGCGCGGCGGGACTTTTGTTTTGGTTTATGACGAAAACAATACCATCATTGCCGATTTCATGCTTCCTTACCAGGAAACCGATGCCGAAAAGAACGATCAACTGGAACCGGATATTGCCATCAAACCAACCAGACCAAACTATGTGATCGATTCGGGATTGAATATTCTGCAACCGGTAGATATCAAGATCAAGGGTCGACTGGATGATTTCAAAACCAATGATCTCAACGGACTTCTTGATGTTAAAACAAAAAATATTCAGGATCAGTTGAATGGCGACTGGAACAAGCGGTTCGACACACAGCAGAAAGACTATTTCAACACCATCAAGGAATCTTTTGGCAGCATAAGCAATGCCATCATCAAAAACATTTCGCCGAATCCGGTGGTCGTTAAAGCTGGTGCGGATATTACTGACCTCAATCTGAGAAAGGCAGTCGATGAAATTGCGACGGCCCGAGGGCTCGTCGACAGCTACAAAGCCAAGGCGGAACAAGCCACAGATGCAACCATTAAAACCAATTACCTGGATATGGCAAGAAAGATGGAAGTAGTGCTTGCTGATACCCTCACCGAAACCACAAAGATTGTGGCAGCCTCGGGGGCTGAGTTAAGTGTCGGTACAGATGGTTTCAAGGCCATGACTGAGATAAGCGCCAGCCTGGGAACGATAAAAGATGCCGGTGTACTTACTTCTACTCTGGATACCATGAAAACAGTAACGGATAAAGTTGGAAGCGCCTCACTCAATACGTTTGTCAAGAATATTTCATTACGATAGAAACAATGGAGTTGTCACACAGGATTTTCAGACAGAAATGGCAGGTTTCAACACCAACGGAAAAGCGGGCATTTGCGATCCGGAAAGAGCTTCGCCAGGAGTGGGAGGGACGACTGTTGCCCATCTTTGAGAGGGCTTTCAGCGAGAACATTCCTGCAGATGAAATAGTACGTATTCCGAGAATTGAAATCAAATTGAAAGTATCTGATGGCAAAGAACTTTGGGGGGATATTGAGCAGGGATTGTATGTGCAACTTTCAGATCTGCTCAAAACAGAAAATCCGGGTTCCGGCAAAAGTCCCGGCAATAGGTTAGAATCGACTAAAATTCCCTTGAATCAATTCCGATTTGAGTTGGTGCTTTATTACCTGGAGAATGGCGTATTGCCTGGATATTCAACTTATCAGCGAGACGAAATGGTAGCGGTTTTACCGGTAACCATTCAGGGAAACAGGCAACAATTGGTGGAATATATCCGTACGAAAAGGGTTTCGCAACCCTTTCTGTTCAGGCTTATCCAGTTCCTTCAGGTGGATGAAATTGTAAGGCTTACGGAAGAGGTAAGCATGACGTTGCCGCAGGTTGTAAAAGAGCAGCTGAATTTACTTCAGCAGGGGTTGTTGATTCCTGAATTGAGTCATTTTAATCCTCATACCTCCAAAATGCTGGTGGCAGCCTTTCTTCAGGTAGCCAATAGTCACGATAATCCAACCACTCTCCCAAATTGGAAAGAAGCTGCAGCCAGGGTGTTGTCCAAAGAGGGATTATTCTATTATGAGCGCTTCTTCACTTACCTCCACAAGAAATCCAGGCTCTCTCCATCCTCTGTCCATTGGAAAAATCACTTTTCCGGTCCTTCTGAATATCTCGTGATGAACAGGCAGAATGTTGTCAGTCAGCTTCCTGGTAAGGAGGTAGTGGCAAATTTTTGGAGAGGTGAAGAAAAAGATGAGATCTCAAAGCGGAAGGAGACCTCTGATCCGGTTGACTATATGGCTGCTGCAAAAACATCAAAAAGCTCCTCCTCTGAATTTTTATATGCAGATCCTTCACCCCGAAATACCGGTGAATCAGGT
Organism: Prolixibacteraceae bacterium; assembly: GCA_023228025.1. Taxonomy (GTDB): domain Bacteria; phylum Bacteroidota; class Bacteroidia; order Bacteroidales; family Prolixibacteraceae; genus CAINVV01. The sequence goes on from JALOCD010000048.1 coordinate 18,424, forward strand.
ATTTCTGTCCAGAATGCCGGTTTGATGATCTTGCATCCCTTTTTCGGAAGCCTTTTTACCAATTCCGGGATTATTTCCAGGGATGATAAGCAAATTCCGGTGAGAAATCTTTCAAAAGCTGCGGCATTGCTTTATTTTGTGGCCACCGGACGTGAGGAGCTTTTCGAGTTTGAACTGGGATTCATCAAGCCTTTGCTTGGAATGGATCCAACAGACGCATTGGCCGTTTCGAAGGGATTGCTTAATCAAAAACAGATGGAGGAGGCCGAATCGATGCTTCAAGCGGTGGTAAGTCATTGGAGCTCTCTCGGAAATACATCCATTGGTGGTTTAAGGGCCACATTTGTTCAGCGCAATGGAATGCTTTTCCCATTTGAAAATGGATGGAAGGTGATTTTGGAAAGCGCTGCCTTCGACATGTTGTTAAACACGATTCCATGGAGTTACTCGATCATCAAACTACCATGGATGGAAAAACCAATCTATACCGAATGTCAAAAGAACTGACCGATAATGCCCGTGACCTTAACCTTGAGATGGATTGGTTTGCCAATGTGTTGAACGGAAGGCTAAACTTTTATTTTGATAAGCCTGGATCAAAAGAGGATGTTTCATCCATATTCCCAGCCGATCTTATCAAGAGTGAATCTTTTTACGCAAAATTTATTGGGGAAAACCAGTTGAACCACTCGGAACGGTTGATCCTGATTCTGGCCATGATCCCGCATATCAAGCCACAGTTGCTTGATGTCCTATGGGTTCAGAACATGAGTACGATGAGGGGATTTACTGAATTTGGCGGACTCAAAGGGATCAATCATTCCGGTTTTATCCCTACCGGGGAAACGGCAGCCTTCATCCTCGCAGGCGAAAATCTGGAACGAAGATTTGAGATGACCCGTTTCTTCGAAGGGGACCATCTCTTTGCCAAACAGAATGTTCTGTCCCTGGCGCCACCACAGACGGGTGAACCAATGCTTAGCGGTGCCCTGCAAATCTCGAGGGAATACCTCAACTGGTTTGTGACTGGCATTGAAAGAAAGCCCAACTACAACACCGATTTTCCTGCACGACTCATCGAAACTGAACTGAGCTGGGATCATCTCGTCCTTCCATCCTATACTTTGGAGCAGTTGGAAGAGATCAAACACTGGATCATGCATGGGAACACACTTTTAAAAGAGTGGGGAATGAGCCGGAACCTGAAACCGGGATATACCACGCTTTTCTACGGATTACCCGGTACCGGCAAGACTTTCTCAGCTTGTCTGCTTGGGAAGCATTGCGGTGTAGATGTCTATAAGATTGATTTGAGCATGATCATATCCAAATACATCGGCGAGACGGAGAAAAACCTTTCCCGGATTTTCGATATGGCCGAAAATAAGAATTGGATACTCTTCTTCGACGAAGCGGACGCACTCTTTGGCAAAAGATCGAAAGTGGAGGACTCCCACGATCGTTACGCCAACCAGGAGATCAGCTATCTGCTTCAGCGGATTGAAGATTTCAACGGGGTGGTAATTCTGGCTTCAAACCTCAAAAACAACATTGATGCGGCTTTCCTGCGAAGGTTTCAGTCGGTCATTCAATTCCCGATGCCCAAACCTGCCGAGAGAGCCCGTATCTGGAAGAATGCCTTTTCGGACAAAGCAACATTGGAGAAAAAAGTTGATCTGGACATGGTGGCAGAGCAGCATGAAATCTCTGGTGGTACCATCATGAATGTTGTCCGCACTGTTTCACTGAAAGCGATCAGTCGTGGCGACAACAAAATCCTGTCGGCCGACATGGAGGAGGCCATCCGTCGCGAATTTATGAAAGAAGGTAGAACTTTTTAATTTTAATATCCCGGCCGCATTGGCCCATCGCTTTCTGATATCCAATATAGAATGAAAGATGGAAGTTGTTAAACAAAAGACTGTGAACCATACTGCCCCGGCCCCGGCTGCGGCAGCCCATGCGGACGCGGGCAGATTACGGCCCGGAGCCGGCAGTATGGTACAGTTGCCATCTCCCTCCACCAGAAGGTTTGCTGAGTCAGGCATATTGGGTCAGAGCGAGGTTGCAAAGTTCCTCGCCATGAGAGGAGAGCCGGTGCGGGTACGGGGTAGAAACAAGTTAAAAACACTTGGTGAACATGAAAAGCATCATGACAATGCGGTAACAAAACTTGAGCAAACCGAGAAGTCGGTTGTTGTTCCCTTGTCAGAAGAGCAGTCCAAAAGCAATGCCGGTCAGGTAGGAGCGCTGGATGGCAAAAAGGCTCCTGTTCCGGTAGAATCGAAGGTAAAACAGGAATTGCAGAACGCACTTTCCGAAAATATCCCCCAAACCATTGAGGAGGTCGATAATTTCAAAAAGGATAACAAGGCGGGAGCGATGAGCAGCGCAGTACTCTCTGCGGTGCAAGGCGATAAGGATGAGGTTGTCTCCACCTTTTCTGAAATGGAGAAAGCGCCGCCGCCGGCCCCAACTACTCAGATAGCTACAGCTTTGCCGGCCGAAGAGCCAGAGACTGTTACGCCTGAAATGAACCTTGGCGAGGGCGCCATTGCACCGCTTCAGCCGCAGCATACCGATGTGGGCAACTTTACCAGGGAGGCAGATGCCAAACTGAAAGAGGAGGGCATCACACAGGAGCAGCTCGATATGGTTGATAGCGGCGACCTGGCTGTCGCGGGTAAGGAGAAAAAGACGATGGAGAAAATGGCGAAAAGCGAGCCTGCATCCATCCAAAGTTTTGCAAAATCGGAAGCAGAGAAGGTCGGTGGGGAGTTGAAAGCGGAGGAAAAGAAAGAGCGTTCCGCCCTAAAAACCAGAAGAAAAAATGATTTGGCCGGTACCTCCCAAAAGCAGAAAAACACCAAAAGCGCTCTGGAAAAGAAGCGTGAAGAGGTAGCGGCACAGATCAATTCGATCTACACGGTTGCCCAAAAGAGTGTGGTGAAGAAATTGGCCGACCTCGAAACCAAATCGATGAAAAGTTTCGATGAGGGAAGCAGCAGGGCAACCTCGCAGTTCGAAGATCAGGTAAAAAGTGAAATGGATGCCTATAAATCTGAACGTTACAAAGGGATTAAGGGCAAATTTAAGAAGGCCAAGGATTGGTTGCTGGGCATGAAAGACCTGCCCGAAGTGAAAGCCATATTCGACCGCAATCGTGTCATCTTTGTTGCTGCCATCAACAAATTGATCTCAGCCATTACGACTGCCAATAAAAATGTCATTGCCGAATGTAAATCAATTTTGTCAGGGGCGAAAAAGGAGATTGCCGCATATGTGGGCAAACTTGCTCCCGGGTTAAGGGATATCGGCACAAAAGCGGCCGAAGAGATGAACGGCAAATTGAACGGTCTGGATAGTTTTATCGGCAGAAAGGAACAGGAACTTCAGCAGAAGCTGGCAGATAAGCAGGAGGCAGCCATCAAGGCCATCGACGACAAAATCGAGAAGATGAAGGAGGCCATGTCGGGCGCCTTGTCGAAGATTGGCAATCTGCTTTTGCAAGCCGCGAAGAAGTTCTTCACTTGGGCATTGAAGCAGGCAGGTTACTCCATTGGTGTAATCGAGGGAGTCCTGAACAGAGGGGCATCCGTTTTGAAAGGTATATTTACCCATCCCATTCAGTTTGCCAAAAATGTGATCAATGCAGCCATTACCGGATTCAAGAATTTTGGGTTAAACTTCCTGAAACACCTGAAAAACTCACTCTTTGAATGGCTTACCGGATCGCTGGAGGGGCTGGTTTTGCCCCAGGTATGGGATTTGAAAGGCATCGTGGGATTGGCCTTACAGATGATTGGCATCACCTATCAGAATATTCGACGGCACATGGTCACCGTCATGGGGGAAACAGTGGTAGGTACGATTGAGAAAACATTCACCCTGGTCAAGACTTTGATCACGGAAGGGCCGATGGCAGCCTGGGAGCAGCTAAAAGAGATGGCCGGAGAGATGCAACAGGCATTTATCGAAGCGGTTAAGGATTTCATTAAAATCAAGATCATTGAGCAGGCGATTCAATGGGTAGTCAGTATTTTCGTTCCGGGCGCCGGGATTGTCAAGGCGATCATTGCCATTTACGATACCATCGTCTTCTTCATTCAAAAGGCTAAGCAGATCATTCAAATGGTTGGCAGCTTCCTTAATTCTGTAGCTGAGATAGCCGCGGGCAATATCGGCGCCGCAGCTGAAGCGCTCGAAAACGGCCTGGCACGAGGGCTCACTGTGGTGATCAGTTTCCTTGCCCAACTGCTTCACCTGAATGCCATCACGGATAAAATCAAAGCGGTCATTCAGAAAATTCGCGGAAAGGTAGATGCCGTGTTGGCCAAAGTGGCCAAATGGATTGCCGACAAGGCCAAAATGTTGTTTGGTAAGGCGAAAGATGCGGCCGGAAAGCTTGTCGACTGGTGGAGCAAAAAGGTCTCTTTCAAATCGACGGTCGGCGAAGAGCACCAAATTTTGCTTGAAGGAAAACCTCCGGGAGTAAGAATCATCGTGAAAAGCGATCCGACCGAACTAGGAAAATTGGTGGAGCAGGTCGATAAAAAATCTCCTCACAGGGCATCTGCTGAAAGTAAAATGGCTGAAATTAAGGGCATTATGACTAAGTTGGAACAGTTAAGTGCCAATCGGGATGCCAATGTTGCCCCTATCAACGAAGAGCGGGAAAAACTTTACAAAGCGATGGATAAGATTGCGGAGATCTTAATTGCAGCTGGGGTTTTGGATGGTTTGGCCACAAAAGATGTTGATCTTGTCCAGCCCGAATTTGGGGCATTACAACTGAGTTCAGCAGGCGAAGAGGTTGGGGGTACATCCATGAAAATAAGTCAGCTCACCTATAAGAACGCGCCGGGTACCCAATCAACCACCCCTCCGCAGATATGGGGCAAAATAGATGCTGCCTTCCCGCGAAGGTACATCAGAGGGCATCTTTTGAATGCCAATCTTGGAGGCAGGGGCGACATGATCAAAAACCTTACGCCTTTAACCTCATCAGCCAATGGACTGCACAAAAACAGGGCCGAATCGGACGTGAAAAACCTTGTACTGAATGACAAGAAGATCATCAGGTATTTCGTTACAGCGAATTACAAGAGAGTTCCTTGGACTGCTGCTGAAAAGGCAAAATTGGGAAGCAAGGCCGATCCTGTTCTCGAAGAGCTAGCCGCGACGCTATCGGTGGAATGGCAGCAAGTCAGGATCAGCAAAAAGGGTGCAGCACCCCAGGGATTTGGACCAACGATAAAGGAGACTATTCCCAACCCAAGACCGGACATTTAAGAAATTACAAATTACAAATTACAAATGAATGTCGTTCAATTAGTTAATCAATATTGGCTTTTAATTTTTAATTTTTAATTTGTAATCTTTAATTCATTTACCATGACTCTTACCGACCAACAGAAACACATTTGCGAACAGGTGATCAACGCGTTTGAATCCAGCAGCGCCGCCGGAAAATATGGCCTCATCAGCATCATGGATGACGGTCCCCACAAAGTCAAACAGATCTCCTACGGAAGGTCCCAAACAACTGAATACGGTAACCTGGAGGAGTTGCTTGAGATGTATGTGAACAGCGATGGCCTTTATAGTTCTGCCATTGCCCCTTATCTGACAAAGATCGGTGTCGAGCCGCTGGTGAATGATTCGGTCTTTAAACAGCTTCTGAAGAATGCCGGGAAAAATGACCCGGTCATGCAGCAGGTCCAGGATAGCTTCTTCGACCAGCGCTATTTCCAGCCGGCCATGCAATGGATGGATGACAATGGATTTTCGCTGCCATTGTCGGCCCTGGTAATCTACGATTCGTACATTCATAGCGGAAGTATCATGATGTTTCTAAGGAAGAGGTTTCCCGAAAGCACACCGAAAAATGGCGGGGACGAAAAAACCTGGATCTCACAGTACGTGGATACGCGTAATTCTTGGCTTGCCACACACAGTAGTCAGTTGCTCAGGAATACCGTTTACCGGACCAGTTGTCTTGAGATTGAGATAGCAAGGAACAACTGGGATCTTAACCTGTTGCCTATCAGGGCACACGATGTGGATATTTATGGATAAAAAAATGGGGTTTGCGTTCGCGCAAACCCCATTTTTTTATCCATAAATATCCACATTTAGGCGTGTGCCACCTCATCAGCCTTGTTGCTCTTCAGTTTTTTGGTGTAGTAAAAAGAAACGCCGAGAATGATTAGTCCGACAAAAATGAATGCCATAATGCGGTAGCCAACACCCATCTTTGAAATGTCATACATGAAAAGATGGACAACAGCTGCCAACAGTGTCAAGAATGCCAGCCACCTGTATTTCACATTGCTGAGAATTGCACTCATAATCATGTAAGCGACAGCGGCCAATCCCCAGGAGATGGTAACATAATCGAGGGGGACTGCATTGTATAAAGTGTAGAGCATGATAAAGAAGGTAATCACTAGGTAAAAGTTCCGGATGGCATCTGTTTTTAACTCCAGCCTGTTCTGCTGCCAGTTCAATATTCGGGCAGAAGCGATGGCTATCAGGGTGAAAGAGATGTTGTAGGAATCGATCGATTTGGAGGCGATCAGATAGGCAACCAGGATGACCGTGTATAACGCGGTGTTCATCAGTACAATGAGGTTCGACCTGAACCATATCGCGATGGCCAGTACCACCATACTTTGCCATGCAAGGAAGATGAACGATCCCGGCAGGTCTGCATAGCCGAAAGCTGCAATACTCAGCGCCATAAAGCCAAAATTGACGTAGAAAAAAGAGTCGAACCGGCTTTCGATCTTGTAATTGAGAACGATGGCGTAGGCCAGGCAAGTGATGGAAATGCCCATAAAAATCCAGATGTAACTCTTGGTGTAGAAGGTGAGTACGATTAACAGGAGCAATACGGAGAAAGCCATGCTGTTGAGGATCACCGTCGCATTGCACACCTCGGCAGATAGCTTCCCCTGTTGTTTCAGGAAGGGCGCTACCGAATAAATTGCACCATAAAGAAACAGGTAGATGACATTGAATTGTGGGGTCAAAACCGCAGCTACCGGATGTCCTGATAGGGGATTGCCGATCAGCCAGAGCGTATGACCGATGTACACCATAAAAATGGAGAGGATTAGTAAGGTGCTCCAGCCATTCCTGTTAAGAAAATAGAGAACGGTGGCAGTTGCCACAACGAAAAGTGAGAGGGTAACCTGCGTCTGGTCTGCCAACAGCGCCGTTACTAGAAGCAAGGCATAGGCAATAAAGCCCATAAGCTGGGATTTTGCCGCATCGGCCTTGTAAAAGAGAAAAGCCACAGAACCGAGCATCAACAAAAGGACAATCCATACATTGCCTAAAACCGGCGTGTCTGAAAAGAAATGAAGTCTCAGCAAAGCATAGAAGATCAGCAAGTGGGCACAGATTGTGAACATGAAGGCCATGTAGCTTAGCGATTTCTTCAAAAGCCCGGAGAGGAAAAAAGTAAGTGCCGCGGAAGCGATACCGAGCACAAAAGATGCAACTCCCCCAAAGGCATTGTGCACAAACAGCATGGTGAAAATCATTCCAAGCAACAGGACCGCGCTTCCAATCCAGGCGAGTCCATGCTCGAAAACCTTGGATTCGGAGAGAGGATTGGCAAACTCCTCCTCCTGCTCCACGTGAGAGGCAGATGATCCGATCCTTACCGAATGGCCCGCGGTGAATCCCGCGCTAAGCTGGGCTTCGATTCGGCTGAGTCTTTCATCAAAGGAGTTGAGGCGATTCTCAAGCTCCTTCATGGTCAATTTTTGTTCAGCCATAAGTTTAGTTTTAAAGAGTTAACTATTTTCAATGATCCACTGGCGTCTTCTTCCACGGTGGGAAGATCCACAGCAGAAACGCCAGGATAAAGAAGGGTACGATCAGCCAGATGCTGGCCATCAGGAAGCCCTCCGAACCTATCAGCGATAGCTTAAAGCTGGTAAAGCCCAGAAAGCTTTTGGAGAATAACTGACCACCGATCACAACGTTCCAGCGCATGAAGAAAATCCCTATCAGTACCAGGATGCCTGTAATCAGGTAGAGGGTTTTCCGTAGCGTCTCTTTGGGCTTGTAAAACTGTAGTATTCCCAGTGTTGCAAGCGGCAACAACATACCGATACCTATCTGCATGACCAAAAGGGTAAATTTCAGGTGTCCGGACATCAGCAGTGAAATGATCTCGAACGACTCTTCTGCTTCGTAAAAACGGTGAATCTGGTCGAGCGATTCCATCGTAAAGTCGATGATGATAATGTAAAACAGGTACTTGGCGATGGTGTCAAGGCACAGCATGTCAATTTTCTGTTTTCGGACATAGTTGATCACGATAAACAATACCATCACCAACGCAATCCCGGATACCATGGCCGAGAAGAGGAAGATAATCGGCATCATTACCGTCGACCACCAGGGGTTTGCCTTGATCGATCCAAAGATAAATCCCACGTAGCCGTGAAGCAGAAAGGCGGAGGGAATACCGAGTACCGTCACAATGTAGCCAAGTTTGCTGTCGAGTTTCAGCGATTTGGGCGAGATATCGTCACTGCCCAAAGCAAGCGCCTTGTACATCCATTTTTTAAATCCTGAGGATTCCCTGGCCCAAAGTACCAGGTCGTAGCGATAGTCAAACCATATTTCAAGCAGCAATACGATCATCAAATACCAGAGATAGACAAACCCGAATATGGCCATTGCCGATGTCAGATGCGGTGTTATCATGATCTCCCATGCCCTAAGTGGCTGACCAAGGTGAAAGATCAGCGGCATGGTTGCCACCAGCAAAAAGGCGAATGAAGTTAAAAGGGCAATCACATAGGTAGGTTTCAGCGATTTTACGTTAAAAACCCGCTCCAGTGATGCCAGGATAAAGGCTCCGGCCACCAGTCCGGTGATAAAAGGGTACAAAACGATCAGTATGGACCAGCTGAGCTCAATTTCGTTCGGATAGATGAATCCATCTACCTTCGACAATGCCTGATATAAATTTTCAAATTCCGGATTCATATTATCTTACCTCCTGATTTAATGCGTTGTAATACAATTTGCTACCTGTGTTCAAATGTGGTTTGAGGACATACACATTTTTTGTGCGGATGAATTTTGAAATGGCGCTTTCGGGATCGTTCAGATCGCCCGAGATGCGTGCCTTGGTTGGACAGTTGTCCATACAGGCAGGATTCAACCCTTTTTTCACGCGGTGAAAGCAGAGGGTACATTTGTCGACCACACGCTTCTCAGGATGGAAGTACCGGCAGCCATAAGGGCATGCCTGGATGCAATATTTACACCCGATACAGAATTTCTCGTCAACCAGAACGATTCCCTCTTCGGTCTCGAAGGTTGCCCCAACCGGACAAACCTGAACGCAGGGGGATTTGGCGCAGTGGTTGCACATCTTGGGAACGAAGAAGCTCTTTTCGATCTCCTCGGCCGGGACAGACTGGGTAAACCCGTCGATGCCGCCATTGGGGGAGACAACTTTGAGCGTTCCGTCTTTCTTGATGGTGTACTGTTCGACCCAACTTCTGAAGAAGAAAGGCTCCTGGGGTACATCGTTCTCTATTTTGCAGGTTTTGGCGCAGGTTCCGCAGCCGATACATTTTTCAATGTCGATGGCTATTCCGTACCAGGGGCCTTTTGTATTGCGTTTTACTGCTGCGAACAATACAGCATCAAAAGCAGGCAGGGTGGAGGCAGCAACCAATGTTCCGGCTGCGATCCCGGCATTCTTAAAGAAATTGCGACGGGATAAACTTGTTTTTTTCTCTGTCATGGCTGATGGGGATTGTGGCATTTGATGCAATTCTTTTCGGGGTGATGATCCTTAATGTTCACCTGTACAATGGCCTTTTCTGGTCTGGCCAGGTTGATGGAGTGGCATTTGCCGCAAAATTCCCTCGAATCAGGTTTCATCAGTTTCTCGGTTTTGGGACTCGCGATGTGTTTGTAGGCAGCGCCATGACAACCTTCGCAGGAAAGGTCGCTGTGATAGCTCTCGCTCTTCATCGTAATGATGGTGTCGTGGCAACTGACACAACTACTGTTTCCTGTATAATGGACAGGAAGAGTCGCAATTTCAGCCATCGAATTTCCTCTGTAATGGCCGTACTGACCAAAAGAATCAGGAGTTAGCGCATGTTTGAGGAGTAAAAACAGGGAGACAATTACGACCCCCGTCATAATTAAACGTTTGAGATGTAAAGGCATACACTTAAAAATAGTTTAGAAGAATGGTTATACAACATTCCAAATATATAAATAAGTCAATACAAAACAAATAAATGACTGTAAATCAGGGTCTAAGAAGAATGATTCTAAATAAATGAGTCCACTCCGACAACTCATTTCCTGCCACAAAGTCACACAAAGGTTCACTAAGAATCATAATGCTGAAATCTAAATCTTTGTGAAACTTAGTGATTTAGTGACTTAGTGGCCTTCTTTGTTTTTTTGCATTTCTATGTAGACTCATAAATAGATTTGTGCAGATCTTGGATTGAACAACTTTTAAATACAAAGAGCACAAAGGATCGGTATAGTCACATTTAATTAAAATGAAACGACTGCTGGAAATTACCGTACAAGGAGTAACATTTTGTACATATTTCTGACTCGCATTAAATTCAAATTTATGAAGCAAACGATACTCGGGTCGGGCGGCGCCATTGGGATACCGCTCGCCAAAGAGCTAAAAAATTACACCGATGATATCCGGCTTGTCAGCAGGAATCCAAAGGCTGTGAATGAGACAGACGAGCTCTATCCGCTCGATGTGAACGATCTGAGTCAACTGTCCGACGCCATCAAGGGGAGCGGTGTCGTCTATGTCACCATTGGTTTTGAATACAATATTGCCGTCTGGCGGAAAATGTGGCCGCCTTTTATGAAGGCCGTTATCGAAGCATGTCAAACCCACGGGGCCAAACTGGTCTTTTTCGACAATGTGTATATGTACGCGGCCTCCGCAATTCCGCATATGACTGAAGATTCACCCATGCAACCCCCAAGCCGCAAAGGCGCTGTCAGAAAAGAGGTTTACGACATGATCGCCAAAGCGGTGGAGGAGAAAAAACTGACGGCTTTGGTGGCGAGGGCCGCCGATTTTTACGGTCCCGACAACAGAAATAGTGTACTGGCAGAAATGGTAGTTAAAAACTTCCTGGCAGGAAAGAAGGCACAGTCCTTTGGCAATCCGGATACGATTCATACTTACACCTACACGCCTGATGCCGCGAAGGCCACGGCCCAGCTCGGTAACACCCCGGATGTCTACAACCAGGTATGGCATGTGCCAACTACCAAGGAGAAGATTACAGGCCAAAAATGGATCGCCCTTTTCGCCCGTGAGCTTGCCGTGGAACCGCGTGTGCAGCACATCCCCAACTGGATGCTAAGACTGATCGGGCTGTTTATGCCTGTGATGCGCGAATTTCCCGAGATGATGTACCAGTACGAACAGGACTATATCTTCGACAGCAGCAAATTCGAAAAAAGGTTCGGATGGTCGGCAACCAAACCAGTCGATGGAGTTAAGGCGATGGTGGAGGGGATGAGGTGATGTGTTGATGTGCTGATTTGATAATGTGATGATTAGCCAATGTGAAAATTGGAAAATGTGCCCTTCGACAAGCTCAGGGACCGGCGCTCTGGAAAATGAACCGTTAAGAATATGGGAAGATGAGACCGGTCCCTGAGCTTGTCGAAGGGTCGAAGGGGGAAATGGATCTTTAATTTTGTATCTTTGAGGGGAGAGATGTTGGTGTAGACGATTTATCTTACCGTTCATAAATATCCGGATAAAACAATTCTTTATCCGCTACGCGGAATAAGGTCGATCTTTTTCAATATTTCTACAATACTGTATCCGCTACGCGGAAGAGATATTATTGATGCTATTGTTTTACAGTATCTTACATTTATGTCTACCTTAAGTTAGTGGACAATGGATCGCTTTCCGCGTAGCGGATACAGTATTGTAGAAAAACAACCGCCAAAGACCATATTACCTCGTAGAGGTTAAAGGAAATTAGCCTTTTCATCGATTTTGAAATAACTTGCCGAACACCATTGATTATCAATAATTACTACCATGAAGACATTCCTGACATTTTTCCTGACATTGTTTCTGGTTCTAACCTTTGCTCCCGGCTTTTCCCAGGATAAACCGGCTGCGAAAATATTCCGTTTGGAAACGAAGGACGGCAATGGCTATACCGGCGAGCTTGTCGAAGGGGGAAATGGATCTTAATTTCGTACATTTGTGCAAAGAGATTTTGGTGCGGACATTATATTTTAGTAATCATTAATGTCCGGTTAAAACAGTACTTTATCCGCTACGCGGAATAGGATCGATCTTTTTCAATATTTCTACAAAACTGTATCCGCTACGCGGAAGAGAATTTGGTGAGGTCGTTGTATTACAGCACCATATGTTCATTTGTGACGTAAATTAGAGGACAAACAAGTGCTTTCCGCGTAGCGGATACAGTTTTGTAGAAAAACAACCACCAAAGGCCACTTTACCTCGTAGAGGTTAAAGAAATTTAGCATTTTCATCGATTTTGGAATAATTTGCCGAACACTTTTGATTATCAATTACTATTACCATGAAAACTATCCTGACATTTTTCCTGACATTGTTTTTGGTTCTATCCTTTACCTGCGGCTTTTCCCAGGATAAGCCGGTTTCGAAAATATTTCGATTGGAAACGAAGGACGGCAACGGCTACACTGGCGAGGTTGTTGCAAGTGATTCGACAAAGGTTCTTTTCAGGTCACAGAAGCTGGGCGATCTGACCATCTTGCAGAAGGATATCAAATCCATGGTGGCAGTCGACAGCAAACAGTTGAAGGACGGCAAATTTTGGTTTGCGAATCCGCAGTCGACCCGCTATTTCTTTTCGCCCAATGGCTATGGGTTAAAGAAAGGGGAGGGCTATTACCAGAATATCTGGGTACTCATGAACTCGTTTGCTGTCGGAATCAACGACTACGTTTCGGTTGGCGGCGGACTAATTCCGGCCTTCCTCTTTGCCGGCGCCTCGACACCTGCCTGGGTTACTGCCAAAGTATCCATTCCGGTATCCAAAGATAAGTTCAACTTGGGGGCCGGCGCTCTTGCCGGAAGTGTCCTTGGCGAGTCCAATACAGGCTTTGGTATTTTTTACGGGTTGGCAACTGTCGGTTCAAGGGACAAAAATATTAGTTTGGGCGTTGGCTATGGTTTTGCCGGAGGATCCGTTGCAAATGCCCCCATGATCAACCTAACAGGGATGTACCGGGTCGGACCACGCAGCTACTTGCTTACCGAAAACTACTTTTTTGCAGGTGCTGATGGCGCGGTGATTCTCATGGTTGGCGCCAGGCAAATCATCCGGGAGGCAGGACTGGATTACGGACTGATGATCCCTGCCGGTGGTGGGATTGGCAGTCTGGTGGCAGTACCGTGGTTGGGGATTACGATACCGTTTGGGAGAAGATGAGAAAATGTGGAAATTGGAAAATGTGGAAATGTGGAAATGTGGGCAGTTGTCCAGAGTGGAGTCAGGACTAGGACGACTGG
>JALOCD010000049.1 GCA_023228025.1 Prolixibacteraceae bacterium
ATTGAATCCACTCCGAAAAGTGAAATTGTTTTTAATTAATTAATAATCAGTTATATAATTGTTTTTTTCAATTGTTTTATGTATCTTGCTTTCATAATTAAAAGAGCATCAAATGTTTAAAAAATCATCGAAATCAGGTCAACTTAACATTTTTACATCGCCCAAATCTTTGTTTTCAGGCAATTCGCTAAAAATGTACGAAGATGAGCAGGCATGGCATAACCAGTTTCGTAAACAGGTCACCATGCGCATTGATGAAAATATCTTTCGGCCTTTATATTGTCAGGACAATGGTACACCCAATGCGCCTATCCGTGTACTGGTTGCAATGATGGTACTAAAAGAGGCCGAAGGCTTAAGTGACCAAAAGATCTTTGAGAACTGTCGTTTTAACCTTCTGGTTCGCAGTGCTATAGGCTTGTATAATGCAGACGATCCACTACCCACGGAATCAACCTATTATTTATTCCGCAAACGCATCCAGGAATATGCAAAGGAAGAAAACGAAAACCTCTTCGAAACTGCTTTTGCACAAATCACCAAAGGCCAATGTGCCGAATTCGAAGTTAGTGGAAAGCGTATCCGCATGGACAGCAAATTGTTGGGCAGCAATATTGCCTGGCTTAGCCGTTACGAATTGATACACGAGACACTGCGTTTATTTTATGACCAGGTTAAACAAGCTGGCCAACTCGACAAAGCCATCAAAGACCGGTTAGACGAGCTGCTTAAATTAGAGGGCAATAAAGTTGTTTACATCTGCTCGGGCGAAGAGGTCAAAAGCCGCTTGCAGGAACTCGGTGAATTGATATACAAGATATTGCCACTATTTTTATCCTCAACAGGAGTTCATTATCAAACCCTCCAACGGGTTTTCAACGAGCAGTACAGGGTAGATGAAAAAAAAGTGGTCGTTGCCCGTGAAAAAGAAGAAATATCGGCAAAATCGGTTCAGTCGCCACACGATACAGACTGTCACTACCGGAATAAGGATGACCAAAAGGTGAAAGGCTTCAGCATCAATGTAACAGAGAGTTGTGATGATGACAAGTCCTTAAACCTGATCGGCCATGTCGATGTGAGGAAAGCAAGTTGTTCTGACGTTGATTTTCTTCAGGACGACATCGAAAAAGCACAGGAAGTATTCCCTGATAAAATACAAACCGCACACGCTGACGGAGCATATCATAGTCCTGATAACCAGCAATATTGCAAGGACAACGAAATCGATCTGTACCTCCATGCCATACAAGGGGCGAAAAGCAGGTACCAGTTCAATTTTGCCGAAAATGGGGAACTCTCTATTTTTGATACAATAACCAACGAGATTGTTGGTCCCAAAATGATTATCTCTAAAGACGGCACCGTTAAATGGCGCATCAAAACTGAAAAAGGTTACCGGTACTTTACCCAAAAAGATATTGATGGTTACCTGATCCGAAAACAGATAGCAGAAACTCCCATTGAAACTTTACAGTTCCGTAACAATGTTGAAGCCACCATTTTTCAATTAGGCTACCATTATCCAAACGCAAAAAGCAGGTACCGGGGTGAAATCAAGCACCAAATGTGGGCCAATATCCGCTGTCTGTGGGTGAACTTTGTCCGAATACTAAACTACATAAAACAATTATGTCAAAGAACTTCATTTTTTGCAAAATATGAGCTCAAATATCACTGTGCCAAGCTCATTTTTGCGTTTCAATCATTTCTAACGGCAATATTGCCACATCATCTATCAAGTTCCGAAAACGCTGACTTCTCAATCAGTTGAGAAAAATCGAGTTGTCGGACGGGATTCAGAATTAGCAGAATAAATGAGGATGAAGCGATGGAAAGAGATGCGCTGACATACAAAGTTATCGGGTGCGCGATGAGAGTGCATAACGAACTTGGAAATGGATTTCAAGAGGTTATTTACCAAAGGTGTTTGGCCATCGAATTTGTCAATGAGGGCTTGAATTATGAAAGGGAGAAAGAGCAAAACATTTTCTACCTTGGAACTAATGTTGGAACCCGAAGGGCAGATTTCGTTGTTGAAAATCACCTGATTGTCGAATTGAAGGCACTTATCAACCTCGAAGATGTGCATCTGGTGCAAGCCAAAAATTATGTGGTGGCCTATAATTTCACCAGAGGCCTGCTGCTCAATTTCGGCGCCATCAGTCTACAATACAAGCTCATCTTCAATCCGAAGTACCAAACCCTGGCCTCTCCAAAAAAACCTCCGGCAACCTAATTCTGTTCAATTCTTTAATTCTGAAAATTCTGCTCCATTTCGGCGCCATCAGCCTGCAATACAAACTCATCTTCAATCCCAAATACCAAACTCCTTCCTCTTCAAAAAACCCTCTGCCAACCTAATTCTGTTAATTCTATAATTCTGAAAATTCTGCTCCATTTCGGCGCCATCAGCCTGCAATACAAACTCATCTTCAATCCCAAATACCAAACTCCTTCCTCTTCAAAAAACCCTTCGGCAACCTAATTCTGATCAATTCTTTAATTCTGAAAATTCTGCTTCAGACTCAAATTCAGTGCCATCAGCCTCCAATATAAGCTCATCTTCAATCCCAAATACCAAACTCCTTCCTCTTCAAAAAACCCTCTGCCAACCTAATTCTGTTAATTCTTAAATTCTGGTCAATTCTGCTCAATTCTGGCCAATTCTGCTTCAGACAATTAATTCCTCCATTCACCCCCTCAAAAATCTCCATTCACCGATTCTTTATTTCAGGAAAGATTGGTTGGTAATATTTTTGATCATGTTTTTAAAACTTACGATCATGAATGTATCGGTTGTGGAAATAAATATCAATAATACACCTCCCAATGAAATTATACGCTAACCTGATTCCTGCCATAGCATACGCTTTGACAACTATGTTTTCCAACATGGCAGGGGTGACCTCTGTGGTTGAAAATCATCCCCAAAAACAGCAGATTGTCTCACTTCCGGTTACGTCTAATGAACTTAACAGCCAAAAGAGCTGTGTTTTGGTGACAAAAAATGGACAGCTCATCCGTGACTCATTTTTTGAGTTTTTCCCTGGACCGCTCAACACTTCTGGTTGCTCCACGGTCATTTACCAAATTTTTACCGGAACGCCAGGACTCTTTGAAATAGCCCCCTTCCGGATGAGGTTCCAACCTCATGATGCGGATTAAATCTTTGGCTGACATTTGCAGCAAATTACTACTTTGTAAAGGATATATAAAGCGATCCTCCGTTGCCTTTGTAGGAAGTCATGGTTTGGCTATAAACTGAAGCATTGGTGTGGGTTTCTTTGTATTCTTTAGCAATAGCTTTCACATAAGGAGAAATATCTGTATATTTTGGAGGCTGAAAATCCATCATTCCCAGAGAAGCTGCCGGCACGTTTTGAAGTTCAATCGTTACATTGTATTCTTTTGAGACGTGATCGTCCCAATTTGGCGCATACATTGTTTTTTCTTTGATATCACATCTTAATGAGAGCAACACAGTGGCATCTGCATTGACATTTGCTGTGATGGTAAAGATTTTACTGTCTGATGTCGTTTCTCCGGAAACGGGGAAACCATAGTTTCCGGTAAAAGAAAATGCAGTGCCTTTCACCGTTGGCCCGGATTTAGTAGTGTAAGGCGAATCAAACCGGGACGAAGTAGTATTGTACTTAAAGTATTCGTTAGATGAGCGCTCCCCAGTGGAAAATACCACATCAGCAATCGTTAGTTCTAAACTCATATCTTTGACAGTCAGCCATTTGGAATATCTACTTTGGATGGTATTTGAAATGATTGCGGGCGAACTGGCATCGACCAGCTTCTTGCCGGTCGAATTGTCATACAAGTCAACTTTTACAGTAAAGTTGCCTTCTTTAGAATATGTATGGGTTACGGTACTGTCGCTAAGTACTGTTGTCTGTGAACTTCCATCGCCAAAATCCCAAACATATTTGGCCGATTTCGGGGCATATCCTTTTGGTCTGGCCGTAAAGGAATAGTTTTTGGAAAGTTCGCCATACAATGGATTTGGTGAAATTGTCAAAGGAATATTATTGACCGTTAACCATTTGAAATCCACAAATCTATTGTTGTACTCTCCGTTAGTTTTGCTCGATTCCCTCCAACCGACAATATAAACTCCAAGAATATTGGGGCCGGGTTTAAGAAAAGTGGCAGCAGTTCCATCAGCTTTTGCTTTGGAGAGACCCTTCCCATCCTTGTCAACTATTATATGACCTATAATCTTTTGGTCCTGTACTGTAAATGAGACTTCAGCCGTAGGACAAATTGCCATGGTAAGCAAAGAGTCAACATTGACTGTTAGTCCGTCTTTCACTTCGTACCCTACACCGTTTGTTGCCCAAAATGTATAGGATGGAAAGGTATTCGGCACTACTGTCCCAATTGTATTATTCAAGACCTCTCCCCAGCGTTTACCAATCTTATCCCATTCAATGTAAGCCGTTTTGGCATAATAAGTAACAAAGGGATAAGGATTTGAAACATCATCCCCGTTTAGTTTGGCCAGATATGGTTGAAATTTATTATTAGTAAATTCGATGGTCTGGCCAGTTCCGGGGGTATTCGGATCTGATATAAATAACTTGCCACTACTGACAGAAACCTGATAGCAGATCAAATCATGGCCACTATATTTTGGAGTTCCATCAGTATTTGTGCCAGTTTGTCTGTAAATCCCGATTCCTTGCGGTTCACCCGTTAAAAGCATTACTCCAGCTATCGTGAGTAATTTTTGTTTATCCATTTCCTGGTTTTTATCTATATATTTATCAAAAATGGATGCAAATAATCCATCCCATTCCAGGTCTTTATGAATAACAGAACAGAACTTGTACCCTTTTGCATTATCCTGCCAGAAATTAGCATTATCGCTGAACTTGTCGTTGAGTTTGCCCTCAGTAGGTTTTTTCTCGAAAAAGTACCACATCGCTGCCATATTTTGTCCTGCACAATGTCCGCCAGGTGCAATGTAAGAGCCATAGTTAACAAATTCCCAGTCATCGGTGCCCGGCTTAAACCCTGAAGAGATGATGGGCTGACCGTTCAACAGACTCTCCGAGATGGAACTGATGATAATATTGGCTCCTGTTGGTGCAGCGCTTTTCAAATTGACCGCTCCGCTTTTCAGCTTACTGGCAGGCAGAAAATGCCGTGTCAAAAGCGTGATCGAATTGGAAGTGATATTGCTAAACGGAATTCCTTCCAGTTTACCTGTAGCATCGTCAATATAAAATCCGAGCGGGATATGACCCTGAGGGATGGTAACGGGGATGGTAACGCTCATCAGTCCTTTGGAATAACTTCCATCGAGTGAAATAGAAATGAGCGGAGAAATCGGATTAAAATTTGCTCCAAACTGGTGGTTCTTTACGGTGGCGTAAGCGATTTTCAGCGTTGGATTGGTGGTATAGCCATTCGCCGGAACAGTAACCTCCAACCCATCAACGGGGGTTCCGGGTTTTGTAATTTTTACAGTGGTCCCAGCTGATCCGATGGTGGTTGTCGACAAATCGGCAAAAGCACCAGTTGTAATGTTCTGTAAAACAACATCCTGACCTGTTTGATCCGTTTTGTCTTCGGAGGATGATTGATCCTCAGGCTTGTTGCACGCCCAGGCCAATCCAACCACCACCATAATGAAGATGAAAGATTTTATCATACCTTGAATGTTTAATATTGACTATTAATGGCTGAATAAGCCCCGGGAAAGAGATAACCGTGTATGCACAAACATGTAGTAATGAACTGTTAATTCACCAATCTAAATTAGCCTGTTTAATATTTGAATACTATAGCCCATTGGGGTTATTTCGCAACTCAATCATAGGGGAAAAACCATTTGAAATGGACAAATTAACAGGTCGCATAAAAACATGGTGGAAGAATAGCGCAAGATTTCAAAGCACAATCATTGGCAAAAAAATTGTCCTGAAATTCTGTTCATCAAAAGGAAAACAAATTACCTGCGTACAAAATAATTTTTTATATTTGCCGACTCAATCGGGGATTAGCGTCCCGACGGGTCGGGACTAGATCGTTTGACTTCCGGTCATATGGTCATAAGTCGGACGAAGTATTAAATGTAATGGGGGATTAGCTCAGTTGGCTAGAGCGTTTGACTGGCAGTCAAAAGGTCATCGGTTCGATTCCGATATTCTCCACAGAAAATCAAAGAGGTTGCAAGTGAATTTGCAGCCTCTTTTGTTTAGAGCAAACAGTACACTCCTATCAACAAGAAAGCGAATGCTAGTCTTACTTTCACCTTCAAAAACCATGGATTTTGCTTCGGCCAGTCCTACATTAATAAATTCGCAGCCTGTTTTCCAAAAGGAGATTGCCGAATTGATCCGGCATTTGAAAAAATTATCCTTAAGCCAACTGGAGGAGATGATGAACATTAGCACAAAACTCGCATGGTTGAACAGGGAGCGGTTCGCCCTTTGGAAACCGGAATTCACAACTGCCAATTCAAATCCGGCAATTTGCTCTTTCAAGGGGGAAGTGTATCATGGATTGAATGTTCAATCTTTGCCTGCTAACGATGTTGAAGCCTCCCAACAGCATTTACGTATTCTCTCAGGCTTGTATGGAGTCCTTCGACCGCTTGACCTGATACAGCCCTATCGCCTGGAGATGGGGTCATCCTTCCAGTTTGGCAAATATACCAACCTTTACCATTTTTGGAGACAAAAAATCACCCGGCAAATTGGCATTGATTTGAAAGAAAGCGGTTCTAACCTGCTTATCAACCTGGCATCACAGGAGTATTTTTCCGCTCTTGACAGTAAAAAGCTGAATGTAAAAATAGTCACACCACAATTCCTGGAAGGCAAGAACGAAGCATTTAAAATGGTTACCGTTTATGCCAAAAAAGCCAGGGGAATGATGGCACGCTATATGCTTGAATACCACATTAATTGTGAAGAAGATTTAAGGGGATTCAGCAGCGACGGTTATTACTTCAATAGCAACTTGTCAAAACCCGGTTCGCCTGTGTTCACGCGATAAATTTCCCTCTTCCATCCACAAAATCCCCCCAAACGTCTATTTTATTTTCAAAAAAATGAAATGTGAAGTTTTTTTGCTTCAAAATGGAAGAAGCGATGAAGACAACACAAATAAGATTATCAATTGCCGTAATACTGATCCGGTTAACAGGATTCTTAGGATTTGTATCCCCATCTTTTGCAGCCATTTGTTATCTTTGATAAAAATAGATTCCATGTTTAAGTTCCCATCCATATCAGATAAAAAGCTAAAGCTAACCCTTCATGCCATTGCATGGATATTCGTTATCCTGATCCCGCTTTATCTGAACAGCGCTTTTGGAGGAAGTCAACACAGACTGAACCAATTCTATGCGCATACCTTTTCGGCGTTCGTGGTTTTTTATGTTGGGTACCTCTGGCTGGTTCCCAAATTCTTTCTTAAGGAGCGATATTGGGTCTATCTGATCATCCTGGTAGTGGTGATCGATGCGTCCTATTATATGACCTCTTTTATCAATGATCATATCCTATATGATGCTACGGCGGATGCTAAATTTCAGGAGTTTGTCAAAAAGATGGCAGCAAACGGTATCGATTTCAAGCCTCCGATGAAAGCTTTCGGGTATTACAATCATATTCTCGCTTCCCTGTTGATTTCCGGATTTGCCATTGGCCTCGGACTCATCGAGAAATTGAAACAGAACGAGAAGAAGCAAAAGGAGATGGAGAAGGAGAAGTTGCATTCTGAACTGGCCTTCCTGAAGAATCAGGTCAGTCCCCACTTCTTTTTCAATACACTAAACAATATTTACGCCCTGATCGGCATCGACGGACCTACGGCGCAGGATTCCGTCCTGAAGCTATCGAAGATGATGCGTTACCTGCTTTACGAATCTGAACAAGGTGAGACACTGATGAGCCATGAAATTAATTTTATGCACAACTACATCGATTTGATGAAATTAAGGCTCAGTCCCAAAGTGCAGTTGCAGATCGACTTTCCGAAAGAGTTTTCTGATTTCTCTTTCCCTCCGTTACTATTTATACCCTTTATCGAAAATGCATTTAAACATGGCGTGAGTCACAGGGAGGCGTCATTTATTCATCTTCGGTTGGAAATTGTCGACCAACAAATCTGTTTTTTCGCAGAGAACAGCATTGGCAAAACTGCTCATACAGGAGAGATCCGGCAACATTCGGGAATTGGTCTTGAAAATGTGAGGAAACGTCTGGGTTTATTGTTTGCTGGCAATCATGATCTCAAGATAGAACAGGGAGAAGATGTTTTTAAAGTTCGGCTGTGCGTAAAAAAGGATAAGCAAACAACATGTTGAAATACCCATGAGATATAAATCACATCAACCGAATCCTCCAGCTGGCGGATGGGTATTCCATGCGACCATTAGAAAGAAATTTTATACGCATGAAACTTAAAACCATTGCCATTGATGATGAGCCACTCGCCCTTAAACTGGTCAGCGACTACATCAGCAAGACCCCTTACCTTGAACTGGTCGGGGCTTTTGACAATCCGCTGGATGCCATTGAATTTCTTGCTGAAGCCGAAGCTGAACTCATATTTGTTGACATTCAGATGCCCGATCTTACAGGCATTGAGTTCACGCGATCGCTACAGCAAGAGCACAAAATAATCTTTACCACCGCTTATGAAAAATATGCCCTTGAAGGTTTTAAGCTTAATGCGGTCGACTATCTTCTCAAACCATTCAGTTACGAAGAATTTCTGAAGGCTGCGGGTAAAGCGCACAAGATTGCTGAGCTGGAAGCCAGCGCCTTGCCAACTGTTGAAGCCAACAACCAGTTTCTCTTTTTAAAATCAGAATACAAGATCCGCCGCATCAACTTCAACGACATCCTTTACATCGAGGGCTTGAAAGACTACATCAAAGTTTATACTACCGGGGAGGATAAACCGGTACTTTCGCTCAACTCCATTAAATTGCTGGAACAGAAGCTTCCGGAAGAAATGTTTATGCGGGTGCACCGTTCATTTTTGGTTAACCTGGATAAGATTGAGACAATCGACAGAAGCCGCATCGTTTTTGGGAAAGCCTATATTCCTGTTAGTGATCAGTACAAGGCGAAGTTTCAGGAATATCTGGATAAGAATTTTTTGTAAAGCCGGTAAAACGCACAATTTTAAATGGTTATCCTAAAATAGCTCTTGATTTTTGGAATTGTCCTAAAAAATCAGTATCTTAGGATATATGATTCAAAATATGATGTCAAAGATCGATTTGCCAGTTATACCAGATGAAATAATTATTGATAGAATCTACCTCGTCAGGAATCAAAAAGTGATGATTGATAGAGATTTGGCTATTCTTTATGGAATAGAAACGAAAGTATTAAAACAGTCCGTCAAGCGAAATATTGAAAGATTTCCAACGGATTTTATGTTTGAAATGACCAAGGAGGAGTTAGATAATTGGAGGTCACAAATTGTGACCTCCAATGCAGATAAGATGGGATTACGTTATGCCCCATATTGTTTTACCGAGCCAGGGGTAACTATGTTGTCATGTGTGCTAAACAGTAAAAGAGCCATAGAAGTTAATATCAAAATTATTAGGGTATTTACCAGATTGAAAGAAATGGTACTGACTCACAAAGATATATTACTGAAATTAGAACAAATGGAAAGTCAGCTTTTTAAAAACAGTAAAGAGATCCAGGTGATCTTCAGTGCCTTAAAGCAGTTGCTGAATCCAGCACAGGTATCAAGAAGAAAAGTAGGATTCAAAATTGGTTCAGCCTCAAATTCTATTTAACCAAAGTATTCTTTTCTACAGGAATTTAACCCGAAGCGCTACTTTGTTGACCTTCCCCACACTGGTCTTTGGGATTTCATCAGCCCGCTGAACCTTCATGGTAATGGCTTCCCGCGGTAGTACCCCGGAGTCGACACTTGCCTTTACGAGATGGATAACATCCCTGATATGAAAGTTGGCCCCGGATTTTGGAACGACAATTGCCAGGGGGATTTCTCCCCAATTGAGATCAGGTGCCCCGATCACAGCAACTTCCGACACCCCTTCATATTTGGCGATTACGTCTTCCATCTCCAGTGAACTGATCCACTCTCCGCCTACCTTGATCACATCCTTGGTGCGGTCGGTGATCCGAATGCTTCCACCACTGTTGACGCAGGCCACGTCGTTGGTATGCATCCATCCTCCTTCCCACAATTTCTCGGAGTGAACGTGGTCTTTCAGGTAACCTTGGGTCAAATAGGGGGAACGAACAATGATTTCGCCAGCCGTTTTGTCGTCGTTGGGAACATCCCGGCCTTCCGAATCGACCACACGCACTTGTGCCAAACCAATGGGGCGGCCGGTCCTGGAGCGAAGGTCGGCCTGCTCCTCCATGGGGAGCCCCAGTTCCTTCTCGGAAAGTTGTGACAGCGATAATACCGGACAAGTTTCCGACATTCCGTACCCTCCGAAAACGTCAATTCCACGCTTCATTGCATCTATCGTCAAAGCCCTCGGAAGGGCCGCGCCGCCTATAACACATGTCCATCGAGACAAATCACACTGTGCGGATGCCGGATCTTTCAATAGCATATTCAGGATGGTTGGGACGCAATGGCTAAAGGTTACCTTGTGCGTTTCGAGGAGTTTCAGCAACATCGCCGGAATATATTTTCCGGGATATACCTGCTTGATCCCCAGGAAAGTCGCGATATAAGGGATTCCCCATGCATGGACATGGAACATCGGTGTAAGTGGCATATAGACGGATCCCCGGTGCATGCGGCCGTGAACTTCGTTGGCTGTAAGGGCCGCGGTCGTGGAAAGTGTGTGCAGTACCAACTGCCTGTGTGAAAAATAGACCCCTTTGGGAAGCCCTGTAGTTCCGGTCGTGTAGAAAGTGGTTGCACGGGTGTTTTCGTCAAAATCAGGAAACTCAAATTGAGGCGAGGCATCAGCAAGCATCTTCTCATATTCGCCTTCAAACTGGAAATGATTTCTGAAAATCTCACCGCCTTCATCGATCAGGATAAATTTTCTTCCTTCGGCTATGCGCCCGCGGATACCTTCCAGCAAGGGCAGGAAGTCGGTATGGCAAATAATCACATCGTCCTCGGCATGGTCGATGGTATAGACCATTTGTTCAGGGGAGAGCCTGACATTGATGGTGTGAAGTACCGCACCAATCATTGGAACCGCATAATAGGCCTCAAGGTACCTGTGCGAATCCCAGTCCATAACTGCAACAGTATTGCCCTCAACGACACCTATCGAGGTTAATGCATTGGCCAATCTGTGTACCCGTTCCTTCCATACCTGATAAGTGATGGTTAGCTGGTCACGGTAAATAATCTCCTGCTCCGGATGGTTGGCCAGCGGCGCTTCAAAAAGTTGTTTGATCAGAAGGGGATATTCGTAGGCCGATTTAGTTTTCTCAATCAAATTATTCATAACGATCAGTTTTATTATCCTTTCTTCTCATTTAATAAGTTTGTTAGTTATCAGGGTTCAAATTTAACAGGAAGTTTCTAACAAAAAAGAGGGATATTTATCACCTCTACTGTTCCCCAAAATGAAACGGTTAATATATATTTTACAAAGAAAATCTCCCGCTTTGGCAAATAAAAATTACATGGACATTAGTCAAAAATATACTGAACACCAAAGGCCCAAATTGGCCGATCCTGCCAGATATTATATGAAAATGCCTCAAGCAGAAGATGTTTGAACTTGAGATTAATCATTGGTCCAGCAGTATATGTGGCGTCACCCGACCGGGGAAGATAAATTTGGACCGACCCTCCAACCCCAAGATTTTTGTATACTCCAAAACTGAAATTTGTCCAATCCCAATAAAAGCTGTTGTCCGAATTCCGCATATCAAAAGTATACTGGGATTCTGAGGATGCAGAAAATATTTTGTATTCAAGAGAACAGTTAAATCCTGGGGAAATTCCATTAATGGTACCTACTACTCCCCCTATCATTGGTATGATTTCAAACGAGGTTTGCTTTCCTACATAAAATGATTTTCCAAAATAAAGCGAGGCAGTACGGATATCCTCGTAATTGTATCTTGCTTCCAGATAATAATCCTTCAGGTAAATCCAAACCTGAGGCGTTATTGTTAGTGGCTCTCGTGCACTCCAATCAAAAGTGGTATAAATCCCCGGATCATGAAACAAGGGATCCCGATTCTGAGCATTACAAAATAGGATTCCAAATACCATCAATAAGACAAGGATTATTTTTCTCATTTGATCTATGATAAAAAAAGGTTAAGAATTGGACAAAATTCAAAATTTTCGAACTTGAGCTTTGAAGTATTTTCGGATTAATTCATTGAATTCAATCATAGAGAATGGTTTTGTGAGGAAATCAGTACAACCTGCGGCCATTGCTCTTTCTCTTTCTCCTTTCAACCCCAACGCTGTTTGCGCAATGATAACCAAGTTCTTATTAAATTCCCTGATCCTGCGGGTAGCTTCGTATCCGTTCATTTCAGACATTTGAATGTCCATTAAAACCAGATCGACATCCGGGTTCTTTCTGCATACACCTACAGCATCGGTTCCAGTCATCACCTTCAGGATTTCTCCACCCATAGATTTGATTAGTTTACTCAGAAACAGGTATGAGGTTGCATCGTCTTCTGCAATAACTATTTTCAATCCGCTGATATTTAGCTTATCCCACATGTTCAACTCATTGGTGAAGGGAGTGGTTCTAACAATTTTCTGCTCGACAAATGGAATAGCAAAGAAGAAGGAAGATCCCTCACCCAACTCACTTTCAACCCAAATTCTGCCACCCATTATTTCGACAAATGCTTTTGAAATAGCTAATCCGAGCCCAGCTCCTTCGTAATTCCGCGAAAGAGATTCACTGACCTGCCTGAAACGTTCAAAAATCATTTCCCGCTTGTCCTGACGAATGCCAACGCCTGTATCCTTTACGAAAAATTCAAGAAATTTCCCTTTTCTCTCATAACCAAACTCAATAAAGCCACTGTTGGTAAATTTGATGGCATTCTTTACGAGATTGGTCAAAATTGCATATAGTTTTTCTCTATCTGTCCAAACATTTGACTCTAGGTCAGAAAGTCCTGTTTTATATATCAGCTTTATACCTTTGCTATCTGCCTCAGGTTTGAAAAAAGTGTAAATATATCTCATCTGATCATTGATGATTGTTTCGGAGGTTACAACTTCGACATGCCCCGCCTCTACTTTAGATATACAGATTATGTCATTGATGATGTTCAACATCCTTTTGCCACTCTCTTCAATGATTCCGATATACTGTTGCTGCTCCTCCCCCGAAAGTTTTGGTTCTTTCAGAAGTTCTACAAAGCCAAGAATGCCATTCATTGGGGTTCGGATTTCATGACTCATGTTTGCCAAAAACGCTGATTTAAGCAGTTCGCTCTCTTCAGCTTTTTCTTTGGCAAGAAGCAATTCCTTCTTCTGATCCATAAAGTCACTGAATAGCATGCCAATTTGTTTGAACTCCCCAGGACATTGTTTCAACTCGTTGACATGGCTAGTATCTTCAGATTTCAGAATGCTAGTCACTAGCTTTAAAGGTTTGGTTACCCACCTTCTGAAAGTGAAATTAATGACGAACCAAGTTATGATGATAGAAATCAGCATGGTAAATATCATGTAAAAAGAAGAGTTACGGTACAGTTTCAATAAATTGGAGGAACGGGTGAATGTGATGTGGGCAAACACCCTTTTGTTCCAGTCATTCAGCCGTACAGCGGCAGTAGTTAGATATTCGCCTTTGTCTGCAATTGTATCAGCTCCAAGCTTAAGTGCAGCGATTGCTCCGCCCAGTCTTATATCACTTGATGCGATTAGAGATGTCCAATTTTTCGCCAAAATAAGATATCCACTGGGACGGGTTAGCATGTGTGTAGGGTCATTGTCGGGATGTATGGATGCAGCAGAGATATCGAATAAACCTTCAGGTTTTACCAGAAAGAAATCTAATAATCTGACTTCTTTAATTCTGTTCAAAATCTCCTCGGTGGCAA
Organism: Prolixibacteraceae bacterium; assembly: GCA_023228025.1. Lineage (GTDB taxonomy): Bacteria > Bacteroidota > Bacteroidia > Bacteroidales > Prolixibacteraceae > CAINVV01. The sequence continues at coordinate 14,031 of JALOCD010000049.1, forward strand.
AGCCCCGCGAGGTTACCGAAGGAGAGGAAACTTCATGAATAAGATGAAAGGAAGAATCATAAACTGCAACATAATCTACCCTGAAGGATTTGAGAATGGTAGTAATATTGTTGGTGTACCAGGCCGTGTCAGGTAAGTTCAGCTGATTGACAAATTCATTCCAGAAAGTATAGTCATATGCAACCTGGTTGAGTGTCTCTTGTTTATTGGTAATAAGCGCATTAATTTCATTTTGAAATTGCAGTTCAGACTCCTTCAAAATCAATTTTTCCTGATTGTCAGTTGTAAGATAAAGTCTAAACAGCAAAACCAAAAAAAAGAGACCGGTAGCATACAACAACAGGTTGATCCGGTAATGGATGGGGAAAAGTTTCATTATTTAATTATTCGCTAATGTACTTACAACAAAAGGACTAATAATTTCCGAATAGAAAATTTATTTATTTTCCTGAATTTCAGAGAAATAAATTCAGCATTTAATCTTTGAAGAGGTGGAGGAACCGCTCCTTCCCTTCATATTGGCGATTACATTTTTAGTCAACAGCAACATTCATCCGGGGAAGGGAAATCCGGTGATGAATCAGGTTTTCCGACATATATTTAGCTTAGGGTGTCATCAAGCATCATTAATTCATCAACAGCTCCAAATTATTTAAAGTGAAGCGGTTCAATTCACAAATTTATAAATTTATTATTAGTGGAGAAAATACTTTTGATATTGAATATAAAATTTTGAAATTCCTTTAATATTACTTTTGGGCAGCCAAAAATAATTTTCACGCTCTTACCGTTTCCCTCAAAATTGAAAAAGCAATGCGGTGCATAACATTGGGGAAGTTCAGCCGTATACAAAACAGATTTCCGGATCAGGGATTTGCGAAAGATGTCATTTGACTTCAATAGGGATTGTAAAATGAGTATTGAGCAATAAATTTAAATCAGAAAATGATTTTGGGTAGTTTGTAACTTTAGCGAAATTTTATTTAGAATATCAGGTGTGATGGCGGTAAAATCAGATGTTTATAAAAGCGGGGGAAAAAGGGACAAGCCAAATATTTTCGCGGTGCTGAAGCCTTACAAGCGAATGATCTTTGGCTTGCTCAGTTTTGCGATCTTAAGCAATGCCGTGAACCTGGTAATTCCTAAAATTGTGTCACATGGGATCGACGATTTTTCCAAAGGTATCTTCCAGTATCAAAACATTGTCCTGGAGTTTTTGGTTGCTGCTTTCATCATCTTTGTCTTCTCTTTTCTGCAAGGCTTGTTGCAGACATACGCTTCAGAGAGGGTTGCCCGAGATCTTCGCAGCCAACTTGCCGATAAAATATCCCACCAGGGTTATGCATTCATCCAGGAGGCAGATCCCTCTAAATTACTGACGAACCTCACCTCGGATATTGATTCTGTAAAGATGTTTGTATCGATGGCCATCGTCTCCCTGGCCACTTCCATATTTATTATCGTTGGGGCTACCATTCTTTTGATTTCGATCAACTGGAGACTGGCATTGGCCGTTCTTGCCATCATCCCGATTATAAGCGGGGCATTTTACATCGTTTTTCGTCAGTTAAAGGATCTGTTTAAAAAGAGCCGCGAGATCATTGACAAACTCAACAAGGTGATCAATGAAAGCATCCTTGGCGCGGCGCTTGTGCGTGTCTTGAACTCCCAAATGATTGAATACAATAAGTTTATGGAGACCAATACCCAGGCCCGGAATCTGGGAATGGCAATTCTCAAACTTTTTGCCACCCTAATTCCGATCGTCGTATTTGTCAGTAACCTTGCTTCCCTTACCATATTGGCACTTGGAGGACATTTCGTCATCACCGGTTCCATGTCGTTGGGCGACTTTGCCGCTTTCAACTCTTACCTTGTAATTCTTATCTTTCCAATCATCATCATTGGCTTCATCAGTAATTTTGTGGTTCAGGCATCCGTATCTTATGGAAGGATCTGTGAAGTTTTAAATGCGGATGAGACGCGCGACAAAGGTTCTGTTTCCACCTCCCTGACCGGCAGCATTGAGATGAAAGATATATCTGTCTATTATGGGGTAAAGCCGGTTTTGCAAAATATCTCCCTGTCGCTTAAACCCGGGACCAAAACTGCCATTATCGGGCCTACTGCTGCCGGGAAAACCCAGTTACTCTATTTGCTTACAGGACTCATTCACCCAACCTCTGGAGCCATTGAGTTTGATGGTATCAACATTGATGCTTACAACAAAACGACATTCCAGAACCAGATTGGATTCGTCTTTCAGGATAGCATTATATTCAATATGAGCCTTCGGGAGAACATCGCATTCAATGAAAAGGTGACGGAAGAATCCTTTGCAAAGGCAATTGAAACGGCGGAACTCAAAGATTTTGTTGAAACGCTTCCTGATGGATTGGAGACCATCGTGAGCGAAAGAGGTACCACCCTTTCGGGCGGACAAAAACAAAGGGTCATGCTTGCCAGGGCCCTTGCCCTTAATCCAAAAATTCTTTTGCTCGATGACTTCACCGCCAGGGTTGATAGCCAGACAGAGGAAAAAATCCTTAAGAATGTAGCAAAGAATTATCCGGAAATAACCTTGCTTTCAGTTACGCAAAAGATCGCTTCCGTGATGAATTATGTGCAAATCATTTTGATGGAAGAGGGCGAAATACTGGCAAGTGGTACCCATAATGCATTGATGGAGAGCTGTCCTGAATATGTTCAGATTTTTAATTCGCAACGCAGTACCAATCATTTCGAAAAAGCATGAGTAAACAAAAATATACCATAGGTAGTAAAAGCATTGAACGAGGCTCTCAAAAAAATATTTGGTAACGGATGGACTACAATCTCAATTTAAAAAAGGAGTCGCAACCGGGCGCCAAGGTAACTACAAAGCGGATATTCATTCAGTTACTGGCCCTGATGGGTGAAGAACGTAAAAAGTTATGGATTGCCATGATTTTTATCTTCATCAATGCAGGACTTAATCTTGTTGGCCCCTTTGTGATGGGTCATGCTGTTGACCAATTCATTGTTGTCAAACAGTACGATGGAGTACTGCGATATTCAATGATATTATTTGGTGTCTACCTGTTGGCCATGATGAGCGGCTATACCCAAACCCAATTGATGGGCAGGGTTGGACAACGAATGCTCTACAATTTGCGCAATTCAATTTTCAGTAAGCTTCAGGAGCTTCCAATCGACTTTTTCAACCAGAATAAGGCGGGAGATCTAATTTCGAGGGTAAACAACGACACGGATAAAATTAACCAGTTCTTTTCACAGTCGCTGGTTCAATTTATCAGCAGCATCTTTACCATGGTGGGGGCAGGGATATTTTTGCTCACCATCAACCTGAAACTTGGAATTGCCGCCTTATTGCCGGCGCTGGCCCTCTGGTTTTTTACCCGTACAATTTCGCCCTGGGTAAAAAGCCGAAATTCAGTAAACATGAAAAGTACCGGGAATTTAAGTGCCGAGATTCAGGAAAGTTTAAATAATTTCAAGGTGATTGTGGCCTTTAACCGTCGGGATTACTTCCGCAAACGTTTCGAAGAGGTCAATGCGGAGAACTACAAGAATGCTGTCAATGCAGGGATTGCAAACAATGTTTTTGCTCCGGTGTACGGATTCTCTGCTTCTATTGGTCAAATGGTTGTACTTGTATTCGGGATCTACCTGATTACTACCGGTCAATTTACCTTGGGTTTGTTGATTAGCTTTTTGGCCTATATCGCCCTGTTCTACAATCCGCTACGGCAGATTGCCTCCCTGTGGGCGAATTTTCAGGTCGCGCTGGCCGGCTGGGACCGCATCTCCCAGATTCTGGCGATGCAAAATAACCTGAAAGTAGAAGACAATACCACGAAAGAAGCGAGTTGCTGCCTGCTCTCTTTTCGGGATGTTTCATTTTCGTACAATACAGGAAATGAGATTCTTAAAAATGTCAGCTTCGACTTGGAGCGCGGCAAAACCTATGCTTTCGTCGGACCAACCGGTGGAGGTAAAACGACAACGGCCTCACTTATGGCAAGGCTCTACGATCCCACATCCGGAAAAATTTTGTTCGATGGACAGGATATCAGATCATTGCAACCTGATCAACGGTCAGAGTCAATTGGCTTCATTCTACAGGAACCGTTCATTTTCAGTGGAACCATCCGCGACAACATCCTTTACGGAAATGACCGCTACAACAATATCTCAAACGACGACCTGTCGAATGTGTTGTCGGAGTCCGGCTTAGACGGATTATTGGAACGTTTTGATGGCGGTCTTTTGGCCGAAATAAAATCATCCGGCGACGGGATCAGTTTGGGACAGAAGCAATTGATCGCATTTATCCGGGTGGTCTTACGAAAGCCAAAACTCCTTATTCTTGATGAGGCCACGGCAAATATAGATACAGTTACAGAGCAGTTGTTGGGCGAAATACTTGACAAACTGCCGAAATCCACCACCCGGATCATCATCGCCCACCGACTGAATACCATAGAAAATGCGGATGAAATTTTATTTGTCAATGCCGGGTCAGTCACCAAAGCAGGATCGTTGCACGATGCCGTTAATCTCCTGCTCCACGGTAAAAGGGAGAGTTAGATGTTGACATACTTTGTGCTCCGGAGTGACTCTTTGCGACCTTTGTAGCTAAGAGACTGTCTAAATAAATATTACACAGAGAATTATTGTCTATTAATCGAAAATATAATGTTTATAGAAATTCCCGCAACTAGGTGTTCTCCTGAGAGAAACCCCGGAGTTACACAGAGTTGGAAAATCGCTTGCGATTTTTCTCTCCGTATATCTCTTTGTTTCCTCAAGCATATTTTAACTAAAGCGAGAATTTCAAAGCCATTTTCAGTTTAATTATGGAATAATAAATTCTCTGTGTAAGAAATTTAAACAACTTCTAAATATAATATTCCATACAGTATATTTGGCTTTCTCAAAATTATTTTTAGTTTTGAGGGGGATAACAAAAGCTAACAACCACAATACTATTATCGAAAACAACCTGTGGATATTGAGAGAGTTAGGTTCAATCCTAAATTAAAGTCAGAACTAAAGCTGTATCAAATTATTTTAACTCCTAACATTGAAATTTATGAAGAAAGTTGCCTTGATTTTGTTGGTCTCTTTTTGTTTTGGGACACTGTTTGCACAGGAATCCATTAAATTACAAAACGCTGGAAATGACGCGTTAAATGCCAAAGATTATGCCACGGCCCTAAGCAATTATGAAAAGGCAATGGCCGTGTGGGGTACAGCTCCGCAGGATTCGGTCATGTTTTACAATTGTGGGTATTGTGCCATCCAGGTGAAGGATTATGACAAGGCCATTAAGTATTACAATCTAGCTGCTGCGCACAATTACAAAGCCGCAGATGCCTCCTTTAAAGTTGCTATCCTGTACAAATTTCAGAAAAACAACGAAGCCTATTTAAAGGCCGTTAACGAAGGTATTGCCAAATATCCCGACAATGCAAATTTCAAAGGGGAGCTTGCGAAGAACTATTTGATGGAAGGTGTCGGGCATTACAATGGCGGGAATGGAATCCTCAAAGCCGCAATAGAAAAGGTGAATACCAAAAAATTTAAGGATGCCAATGATCCTGGGTACAAAGCAGAAATTGCCAAAGCCAAAAAGGAGTTTAGCGATGCCATCCCCTCATTCGACAAGGCTATTGAGTTCAATCCTGCCGATGCAAAAGCCAAGGATTTGAAAGCGGCTTGCGAAAAACAGATAAAAGCCTTGTAATAATCTGGACAGACAAAATTTTTTGAAAACGAAAAAGGCTGGAATCGCAGGATTTCAGCCTTTTTCATTTTCAATCGTTTAAAGCTGCAACTGAATTAAGTCTCAATTTTTCAGGGATAAATAGAAAGAATTGTAACCTTTGCTATAATTTAGGATCTTAAGGTTAAGAAACTTAAAAATTCAAAATTATGGAAGACTTTTCATTTGCCCTTATCTGGTTGGGTTTCTTCGCCAGTATCTTTTTTGGTTGGTATTTTTACTTGCAAGCCCGCAACAAAGAGCGGATGGCACTGATTGAGAAGAATGCAGACGTATCGGAGATTTTTAAAGTACGTGAGTTTTGGTTCCACTTTCCCTGGTTGAAATTGGGAATGACCATTACCGGAGTAGGGTTTGGTTTCTGCATGGTATTTCCATTACGTGAAATCCTTGGGATACAAAATTTTGGAGCTGAAATGGAATTAGCGATCTTCGGTTTTATGATGTTTTTTGGCGGACTTGGTGCTGTGATTGGACATTTTATAGATAAACCAAAAGAGCGGTAACCATCCAATGGATTCGGTATACATCCAGAATGTTTTGAACGGCAGCACGGAAGACTTCAGGTACTTGATCAAAAAATACAAAGACCTGGCATTTTCTGTTGCTGTTTCTGTTGTTAAAAACGAATTTGATGCCGAAGAGGTAGTACAGGAAGCGTTTATAAAAGCATTTAAGAATCTATCTTCTTTAAAGAAAAAATCGAATTTCAAGACTTGGTTTTACCGGATACTAATCAATGAAGCGTTCAAGCGGCTCAAGAAAATAAAAAGTGATATAATCTTGCCAAACGATCAAGCCCCTGACGTTGAAAATTTTGAAGATACATTTAAAGGATTCAATGATGATGAACAAAAATATATTGTTGCCGAATCGCTTAAAAAAATACCTTCAAATGAGTGCCTTTTGTTGCAGTTGTTTTATTTGGAAGGGCATAGCATTGATCAGTTAACAAACCTTACCGGATGGTCTGAAACCAATGTAAAAGTAATATTGCACCGGGCGAGAAAACATTTATTGGTGGTAGTGAAAGCAATGATGGAAAATGAACTAACAATTTGTAAAACATGACCATAGAGAAAGAAGATAAATTCATCAAAGAGCTGATGGGTAAATCCGTGGTGAAAATGCCTTTCGATGATTTTGAAGAAAAGCTTATGCTGGAAATTCATAAAGAGGCGAAAACTTCCCATTCATTTTTAAAGGATATCAAATTATCCTGGTTCTTCTTTGTCGTTGGAACATTGTTTGGATTGGTCTTAAGTATCGGAATTGGTGAGATGGACAAAACCATTTTAGGGCTTTCGGTGCATAGCATTGGATTATTCATTGAGGCCCTATTTGTAATTTTATTGTTGCTCCAGTTTGACAAATTAATCAGACTGATAAAAAATGGGGATATTCAATAAATGAGAACAGGAAATATGGATTTTAAAACCCCTCTTTGGTAATTTTATGTCAAGTTAGGCTGGCATTTGAAAGAGAGTATTACTTTTATGCTCTATTACAATTCAAACCTGTATCAAACAATAACAAATGAAATCCCCATGAGAGAATATTCACACCAACCGCAAATGATTATGTGGGTATTCCATCAGGCAATTAAAAAACAAATTATAAACTGATGAAAAACAGAAGAGAGTTCTTAAAAATTTCTGCAACAGGCTCACTTGGGATGTTGCTTCTCAGCTCTGCAACCAGTTTTCCGGGTGTTTCGGAAGACCGCAAGAAATTCGGTGTAGGTATTCAGCTATACACCATCAGGGATGCCATGGCTGCCGATGTACGTGGTACCCTCAGAAAAGTATCAGATATTGGCTATAAGAACCTGGAGCTGGCTGGCTATTCAAATGGCAAATTTTATGGCTTCTCCCCTTCCGAATTCAAGAAGATCGTAACGGATTTAGGCATGGTTGCCTTGAGTAGCCACTCGGCAGTCGAATCGAAAGGCATTACCGTAGAAACCGCTAAACTAATGGCTGATGCTCACGCAGAACTTGGCGTTAAATATTGCATCCAGCCGTGGATCAACGACGAAGACCGCACCATCGAGAAGTACAAAAAAATGATCGGCGACTGGAACAAGGTTGGCAAAATCATGAAGGGCGTTGGGATACAGTTCGGCTACCACAACCACAATTTTGAGTTTGCGAAAGTAAACGGTGTTGTCCCTTACTATGATATTTTCATGCCTGAAATGGACAAGGATTTGATTACCATGGAATTGGATTTATTCTGGGCTACCAAAGCCGGTCAGGACCCGATCGCAATGTTTAAGAAATATCCCGGTAGGTTCCAGTTGCTTCATTTCAAAGACATGCGCACCAAGCAACCTCCATTCTTTGAAGTAATTAAGGATGATATTTGCAGCGTTGGCGAGGGTGTGATCGATTTCAAGAAGATTTTAACGGCCAAAGAGACCGGCGGAATGAAGTACCTTTTTGTTGAAGATGACAATCAAGGCAATGGAAAACCGTTTGAAGGGATTGAAACCAGTATCAAAAACGTTACAACCAAGATTTTAAAATAAATGTTGTTGGTGCAACAGCGTATGGAGGTCAGTTTTGGCCTCCTTTTTTTTTAAAAGTTTCAACAGGGATGCTGCAATATTAACTAATTTAAACTACTGGTTCACAAGCTGAAAACAGTTTGTAGTCTCCTTCTCAATCTGTATAAAAATTATTATATTTGAATATTGCAACGGAATCTTCTCTTTGGGATAATAATTTGTGTCATTGATAGATGTGGATTCACAAAATAGCTCATAAACCAAATAATTCAGCCATGGAAAACAATGATCGTCGCCAATTTCTAAAAAAGAGCATGATTGGTATTTCAGGGGCAGCCCTCTTGCCGGCACATATGAGTTTAGCTGCAAACAATACCGGTCAATCCGGTCTGCCTGCCCGACTACTGGGGAAAACAGGCATCAACACCCCTTTGATAAGTATTGGTGCAGGAAATGTTACCAGTACCGGTATTGTAAGGGCGGCGTATGATGCTGGCATCAAGCTTTTCTTCTCTGCCACCTATTACGGGGAAGGAAACAATGAAATCTTAGTTGGAGAGAGCCTGAAAGGATTGCCCAGGGATTCTTATGTAATCGGTACTGCCGCAATACCGACCGAAATTGACAAGAAGACAGGACTTCTTACCAGCGATTTCACTGCAGAATCGTATTTGAAGAAGGTAGAAGGTAGTTTGAAACGCTTTGGTTTGGATTATATTGATATTGTACTTCTGCCTTTTGCAGCGAAGAAAGAGACTGTTCAACATGAGGGTGTTCTTAACGCATTTGAAAAGGCTAAGAAACAGGGCAAGATTCGTTTTGTTGGGATTGCCTCTCATGGCGGTACGGTCGAAGCGCTCAATGCTGCTGCAGAGGCCGGCATGTATGACGTGGCGATGATATCCTATAATTTCAAGATACAAAACCTCGAGGCTCTGAATGGGTCAATTGCCAATGCAGTCAATGCAGGCATAGGAATTATGGCCATGAAAACGACAGCTGGTGTATCCCGCGACAAATCAGGACCCGCTCTGAATTCAGATGCTGTAATCAAATGGGCTTTGCAGAACAAAAATATATCTTCAGTCATTTCAGGCATGACAACTGTTGACCAACTGCACAAGAACCTCTCCATGATCAACAATCTGAAGATGACGGATCAGGAATTGAGGGACCTTAATCTGGCAGGGCTGAATATGGGACCAACGCTCTATTGCCAGCAATGTCAGAAATGCCTTCCCCAGTGTCCGCATAACCTCGATATCCCTACCGTGATGAGAAGCTATATGTATGCCTATGGGTACAAGAATCCTGAGCAGGCCTGGCATACGTTGACAGAGGCTGGATTGGCAACCAACGTATGCGATCGGTGTGATGTTTGCCGGGTCAATTGCGCCGCCGGGTTTGATGTCAAAGCCAAGATAACCGACATCGCCAGGTTGAAGGATGTCCCGCTCGATTTTTTAAGAGTCTGATATTCATTGGCCAACAAAAGTGAAATCCCTGTAAATACCTAATTTACAGGGATTTTTAATTGTATTGGCGCTCCGCTGTTAGTTGAGAACTTCCATATTCTCGGGCAATTTGTAGGACGACGGCTGTTGAGAAAAATGATAAAAGCGCTTCTTGCCGAGCACATTTTGCAGGAGGCTAAAATTCTTCTAAAACACAGTGCATGGACTGTATCTGAAATTGCCTATTCACTCGGCTTTACCGAAGTCACCCACTTCAATAACTTCTTCAAGAAACAGGTTCAGCTAAGTCCGCTGAAATTCAGGAATATTTGATTTTCTATTTAATTCTGCAATCGGTATTCATTTGGAGTAAACCCTGTTACGTTTTTGAACAGCCTCGTAAAGTGTTGAGGATATTTGAATCCTAATTCGTAGGCAATTTCATTCACAGTTTTATCGGTATTAAATGCTTCGTTTTTGGCAATATCAATAATCTTGTTGTGAATGTATTCCTTTGCCGCTTTCCCAGTTTCCTTTTTAATTAAATCACCAAAATAGTTGGCTGACAGATGGAGCGCTTCTCCAAAATAAGCGACAGAGGGCAATCCGATTTTTTGAGGTTTGTCCGATGAAAAATAGCCGTTTAGGAGTTCTTCAAATTTTTCTAAAATTCCCTTGTTAACATGATCTCTCGTAATGAATTGGCGGTCATAAAAACGTTCGCAGTAATTCAGAAACAATTCAATGTTGGAAGCAATTAGTTTCTTGCTATGCTTGTCAATATTTTGTTGTAGTTCAAATTCTATTTTTGAAAAGCAGTCCATTACAATCTGCCTTTCGCGTTCAGACAAATGCAAAGCTTCGTTCGCATTGTAGCTGAAAAAGCTATATTCATCAATACTTTTGGCAAGAGAAGTCCCATGTATCAGGTCAGGATGAAATACCAGAGCATGTCCTTTGGGCTGATACACTTGTCCGTCAGTTTCAATAACCATCATTTGCCCAGGTGCAACAAAAACCAAAGTGCCTTCCTGATAATCATAGTAATTACGGCCATATTTTAAATCTCCGCATTTTACATCTTTCAAAAAAATGCAATACAAGCCATAATTTATCCGAACATTCTTTTCACCATCCCACGATCTTGGATTCGCTTTTGAAAAATCAATGACACTGACCAATGGATGCAGCGTTTCTTGATTATTCAGGGCATTGTATTCAGCAACTGCATCAAATTTGAAAATCCGTTCCATATCTTTTATCGTTTTTCTGAAACAAATTTAATCATTCCATTATGGTTGTAATCGTTCAAAGAGTACAATCAGTAAAAATGGTAGAAGATACAGTAATCTATATACCAATGCCTGATTGGCAAGTCCTTACATTTGTTGAATAAAAAACACAGTAAAATGAGAGATGAGAATTTCAACCCAAAATTTGTGCAATATGCCGGTTTTCGTTTTGGTTATAAAAAGCGTTCAAACCGGATGTATCTCCTTCTGCTATTACTGACTGTTATTAGCCTGACCTCATCTGCCAAAACCAAAGAGAAGTTATTAATTATTAGTGAGCAAGGCAGTTTTGCAGTTGGAGGAACCGTGATTACGAATCCCGGCACTTTCAATCCATATAACCAGACTCCTGAAGGACAAACCTTTCATGGAGATCATGCATATGTCTTTTATCAAATTCCGGTGAAAGCCCGCAAATATCCATTGGTGATGTGGCACGGTATAGGACAGTTTTCCAAGACATGGGAAACCACACCTGATGGGAGGGAAGGATTTCAGAATATCTTTTTACGTCGCCGTTTTCCTGTTTATCTGATTGACCAACCCCGAAGAGGCGATGCCGGTCGCAGTATGGTGGCTGGTACGATTACAGCAACACCAGACGAACAGGGATGGTTTGGTACTTTCCGCGTTGGAATCTGGCCCAATTATTTCGAAGGAGTGCAGTTTCCAAAAGATAAAGAGTCACTCAATCAATATTTCCGTCAGATGGTCCCAAATGTTGGACCAATCGATATCAATGTCAACTCGGATGCTGTTTCAGCGCTGTTTACCAAAATTGGTCCGGCAATTCTCGTTACACATTCACATTCCGGAGGAATGGGCTGGTTTACAGCTATCAAAAATCAGAATGTAAAAGCCATCGTTTCGTATGAACCTGGAAGCGGTTTTGTGTTTCCTGAAGGAGAAGTACCTGCACCAATAACCATGGCTGGAGGTTCACTTGCCGCTGTTGGAGAGCCTATCTCCGATTTTTTGAAGCTTACCAAAATCCCTATCGTTATTTATTATGGCGATAACATTCCCGAAAAACCGATCGATAATCCAGGACAGGATGGATGGCGGGCGCGACTTGAAATGGCAAGATTGTGGAGAGATGCAGTAAATCGTCATGGTGGCGATGTTACAGTGGTGCATTTGCCCGAAATCGGAATTAGTGGCAACACCCATTTCCCATTCTCGGACTTAAACAATGTAGAAATAGCCGACCTGATGTCGGCATGGTTAAAGAGAAAAGGGTTGGATAAGTGATTAGATGATAGGCTGTTTTGAAACAACAAATGTGATAAAAAACTGAAAGAAAGGAAATTAAAAATGAAAATTAATATAAGAAACTATTTTTTGACAATCATGGTTACATCAATAAGCTTCATTTCGCCAGCTCAAACCAAGTCTGACAATCATTTTGGCCTGGTTTACCGGGATGCCATTAATGAAAATGTATCAGGAAAGGTGAATATCCATCCTGTAACCTATAAACTGAATGGCATTGATATTTCTGCCAATATTTACACACCGGCCAACTACGATCCGTCGAATAAATATCCGGTGGTGGTAGTGGCTCACCCCAACGGCGGTGTAAAAGAGCAGGTAGCCGGATTATACGCACAGCGTTTGGCAGAATCGGGTTACATCACTATTGCTGCCGATGCGTCGTACCAGGGAGCAAGCGGTGGGCTGCCCCGTAATGTGGATAAGCCGGCATTTCGTATCGAAGACATTCGCGGAATGGCAGATTACATCACCCAGTATGCAGGTGTAGATGCAAAACGCCTCGGCTTGTTAGGCATTTGCGGAGGCGGAGGCTATTCATTAAAAGCTTCTCAAACCGATAAACGTTTCAAAGTCGTGGCAACCTTGAGCATGTTTAATTCAGGTCTGGTCAGGCGCAACGGATTCATGAATTCCGGACTTTCTACCATTCAACAACGATTAAAACAGGCTTCTGAAGCGCGTGCCCTGGAAGCGGCAGGTGGCGAAGTTCGCTATGTTGGCGATACTAAAATGACCGATGAAGAAGTAGCTAAGCTTCCGTTTGATCTGTATCGGGAAGGCTACGAATATTACGGCAAAACCCATGCACACCCCAATTCCACCTTCAGGTACACCATGAGCAGTCTGCTCGACCTGATGGAATTTGACGCAGCCACAAACATGGATTTAATTAATCAGCCCCTTTTGATGATGGCAGGTAGCAAAGCCGACTCCTTTTACATGACTGAAAGTGCATTCAATCAGGCCACAGGCACAAAAGAGAAGGAATTATTCCTGATTCCGGGAGCTACACACATTCAAACCTATTATGTTCCTGAATATGTAGCTCTGGCAATGAACAAGCTCAACGAGTTTTTTGGTAAATATTTAGATGTTAAATAATTTAGAAATTATCCCTATGAAAACAACAATTCTTGGACTGTTTTTAATCATCATAAGTGCGCAATGGTCCTTCGCACAGAATTCTGCAACAAAGAGTTTCACCACAGCAGAACAGGAAATCGTTAACCTTTCAAAAGACAAGTGGCAGTGGATGGCCGACAAAAAGGCAGATGTGCTTGATAATCTCTTTCACGAAAAAGCCATGTTTGTTCACATGGGAGGATCCTGGGGGAAGGAACAGGAAATCAATATTATTAAAAGCGGGGGCATCTGGTACAAGAAAGCGGATATCCATGAAGTATCTGTCAATATAATCGACAATACGGCCATCCTGTTAAATAGAATAGACCTTTTAGCCGTTGTAGGGGGTAATGAGGTCACCAATCCGTTTATGGTTACAGAAGTATATATAAAACAAGACGGTAATTGGAAGATGGGGTCTTTATCAATTTCCAAACTACTCGCACCTGGAGGTCATTAACAATCATTAGATAAATTCAAAATGAAAAAAGTATTAGCTGGTCTAGCAATTCTTGTCAGTTGCAGTGTACATTCGCAGCAAGCGTTTGACAATTCAGTCTCTAGTGGGGCACCTAAAGTTCGTACTGCCTCCGGAATTGTGCGCGGTGTAGCGGAAGGAGATGTCGAGAGTTTCAAGGGTATACCCTATGCTGCTGCCCCGGTCGGTGAATTTCGCTGGCGTCCTCCACAACCAGTTGCCGAATGGCAGGGAGAGCTCAAAGCGGATAAATTTGGCGCAAATTGCGCGGCAGCAGGATGGGGAGGCCCTCGGGGATCAATTCAGGCGGGCTCGTCGGAAGATTGCCTCTTTCTTAATATTTGGAGACCTGCCGGGGCTGCAAAGAATGCAAAACTGCCGGTTATGGTATGGATCCACGGAGGCGCCTTCGTGGGGTGTAGCGGCTCAGGTCCTGGGGTTGAAGGTCAGTTTGCAAAAAAAGGAGTCATCCTGATTACAATTAATTACCGTTTGGGTCGTCTCGGTCATTTTGCATTCCCTGCACTTAGCAAGGAGCATCCGGAAGAGCCCAAAGGTAGCTACGCTTTCATGGACCAAATCGCCGCACTCAGGTGGGTGCAACAGAACATCACCGAGTTCGGGGGCAATCCTAAAAATGTGACCATTTTCGGTTTCTCTGCAGGAGGCGTTTCTGTACATTCACTTCTGTCGATTCCTGCCGCAAAGGGTCTTTTTCAGAAGGCAATCAGTCATTCTGGCGGCGGTCGGGATGGAGTATTGACCGGCAGGCCAATCAACAAAGAAAATGCAAGTCCTTACTACCCTGTTTCAGCGGAAACGATCGGAATAAACTTTGCCCGTAAACATGGAATAGAGGGTACAGATGCAGCCGCGCTGGCCAAACTGCGTGCCCTGAAAGTTGAAGAGATTTTAGACGGTGGACAGGAAACTGATGGTCAGGGAGGTCCGCGTATCTATTCTGGACCGATTCTCGATGGGAAACTGGTTGTTGAGACTTCCGAGAGTGCATACAAGGCAGGCAGGCAGGAACACGTTCCGCTGATGATCGGGAATAATAGTGCAGAGATTGGCGGAGGCTTTGTTAATGCCAGCAAATCAAAGGAAGAACTGTTTTCACTATTCGGAGAACTGAAGGATGAGGCAAAAACCGCCTATGACCCTGACGGTAACAAAGAATTCGCTGAAGTACAAACAAGATTCAACACGGACAAGGTATGGGCAGAGCCTGCAAGATTCACCGCAAGTTCTTTTGCAGCCGTTGGTGATCCTGCCTATATTTTTCTATTCTCTTACATACCTTCTGCCATGAAGGAACGGATGAAATATGGCCCTGGACACGGAACCGATATCTCATTCGTGTTCGATAACCTTGGAGCCCGTCCAGGGTCAACACCCGCACCTGAGGACCAGGCTCTTGCCAGGATAATGAACGCCTATTGGGTAAACTTCGCCAAGACAGGAAATCCAAATGGTAAGGGACTGCCGAAATGGCCCGTTTACAGTCCCAAAACGAATGAGATCCTCGACATCCAATCCGATGGTAAACCGGTCAGTAAACCTGATCCAAGGAAGGCGAGACTGGATGTGATTGAAAAGGCCGTGAACATGGGGGATAAATTACAACCTAATGGCATTTAACCGGCAACGTGAAAAAATGAAAAACTTGTAATGCAAGTGAGCATGAAAAAAATAAAGATCAAAGCACTCATTCTATTCATGATGGCATTAAGTTGTTTTTCAAATCACTTAAAGGCACAAATCAACATGAATTCAAAGATGGAATTAAGTCCCAAAGAACAAAGCATCATTTCCATTGCAGCATTAACGGCAAATGGCGATTTGTCAAATTTAAAGCCGGCACTCAATACCGGTCTCGAAGTGGGTCTTACCATCAACCAGATCAAGGAAGTCCTTGTTCACTTGTATGCCTATTGCGGATTTCCCAGAAGTATTCGTGGGTTGCAAACCTTTATGGATGTATTGAATGAACGCAAGGCAAAAGGCATCCGTGATGTACTTGGAGCTGAAGCATCGCCGATACTGGAGGAAAGAAGCAAATACGAGCGTGGGAGGGAGATGCTGTGGAAACTAACAGGAATGCCCCAAGACGACCCCAAAACAGGTTATTCCGCATTTGCACCCGTAATAGATCAATTCCTTAAAGAGCATCTTTTCGCTGATATATTTGAACGTGACGTATTGACCTACTCCGAAAGGGAGTTGGTCACCATATCCGTACTAGCCAGTCTGGGCGGAGTTGAACCAATGCTTCGGGGTCATTTGGGTATCTGTCTGAATATTGGTATAAAACCGGAACAGTTACGGCAATTCGTAAAAATAATTGAAGTAACCGTAGGAGAAAAGGAAGCAAACTCTTCCCGAAAAATTTTGGATGAAGTGCTTAAAAAATAGACAGTAATAATTGACAACTTTCAAAAGATGAAGAACATTCAACTGCTAAGTACATGCTTTCTAATAATATTATTTATTGCCTGTAACAATAAACAACCAAAATTGGCCATGGAAAATAAATCTACATCTGTTTTTCCCAAAGGGAATAAAATTACCAATAACAATTTTACAGGTACAGCTTGGCTCCAAATGCTTGTGAACAATGACAGCACCTATGATACCTCCATTGGTAATGTAACATTTGAGCCGGGAGCCAGAACGAACTGGCACAAGCATCCAGGCGGACAAATCCTCCTGATAACGGACGGTTCGGGCTATTATCAGGAAAAAGGCAAGTCCGCTCAGCTGTTGCACAAAGGGGATGTAGTAAAAATTCCCCCGGATGTTGAGCACTGGCATGGAGCTGCTCCCGACAACGAACTTACCCATATCGCCATAAGTCCCAATACAAATAAAGGAAGTGTAATTTGGCTGCATCCTGTTACCGATGAAGAGTACAGCCAAATGGGGAAATAATACTCTTTCTGATAAGTCTTTTGAAATTCAGAAATATTTGAATTTCGTAACTTGCTGTTTGCTTTTAGTTTTTTTCTGGGGTATTTCTGTTTGATATTTGTATCATCATAAAAGGCATAAAATCATGGAAACAAAAATTCAAAAACGTAAATTAGGGAATAGTGGTCTGGAAGTATCAGCTATTGGTCTCGGCTGCATGGGAATGAGCTTTGGCTACGGGACAATTTCGGATGAAAAAGAGATGATCTCCATGATTCGGTCAGCCGTTGGAAGCGGAGTTACATTTTTTGATACTGCTGAAGTATATGGTCCCTATATCAATGAAGAGCTGGTGGGCAAAGCGCTCGAACCATTCAAAGGCAAAGTAGTGATTGCTACCAAATTCGGTTTTAATTTTCAGGATGGAGTAAATACCGGACTCAACAGCCGTCCGGAGAACATTAAAAAAGTGGCAGAAGA
Source organism: Prolixibacteraceae bacterium (assembly GCA_023228025.1). Taxonomy (GTDB): domain Bacteria; phylum Bacteroidota; class Bacteroidia; order Bacteroidales; family Prolixibacteraceae; genus CAINVV01. Next base: position 31,339 of record JALOCD010000049.1, read on the forward strand.
ATCGCTGAAACGACTTAAGATTGATTCCATCGACCTGTTCTATCAGCATCGGGTTGACCCGAATGTACCAATCGAAGAGGTAGCTGGTACCGTGAAAGATTTGATTAAGGAAGGGAAAGTGAAACATTTCGGACTTTCTGAAGCCGGGGTACAGATCATCCGTCGCGCGCATGCCGTGCAACCGGTTACTGCCCTGCAAAGCGAATACTCGTTGTGGTGGCGCGAGCCGGAAGACGAAATCATTCCAACGCTCGAAGAATTGGGGATTGGCTTTGTACCGTTCAGTTCGCTGGGCAAGGGTTTCCTCACAGGGAAAATGGACCAAAACACGACTTTCGACAGCAAAGACTTCCGGAGTACAGTACCACGTTTATCGCCCGAAAATCTTAAAGCCAACATGGCATTTGTTGATTTGGTTACAGCAGTGGCGCAACGCAAGAATGTTACGCCTGCCCAAATTGCGCTTGCATGGATATTGGCGCAAAAACCTTGGTTTGTTCCAATTCCGGGTACTACAAAGTTGCACCGTTTAAACGAGAATCTTGGAGCCGCAGCAGTGGAAC